>DASWTM010000027.1:0-173130 GCA_036402115.1 Chryseosolibacter sp. | reverse complement strand
ACGAGCAGAAAGAAAACGGAAACTGTGTACAATGTGAAAACAAGAATCTCCGCCAAATTATACTTTTCCCTAAAAAAGAAAAGTTTAACAAGCAGACCAAATAATGGAACCATCCCCACCAGAAGCAAGACCATATATCTGTCAAAAAAAAGAGCTTCCTTCATGTCGCCGGCCCCATAATATTCTGACAGTGCAACGTTTATCCAGTAGAGTACTACCGCCACAACAGTGGCGCTGATTAAAAACATCGAAAAAGGTTTTTGATATTTAATCCGCACACCGTCCAGATACTCACGCTGCATTTTCCCGGGGCCAGCAAGTAATTTTTTAACGGTATATGGGAAACCTTTATCGAGGTGAGTAAAAAAGTGAAACGCCTCATGCCCTATCGACGAAAGTGTAATTCTCTTAATGGATGTAGCCTGACCGCAATTTTGGCAATATTTTCCTTCACCGGTATTTTGCTGACATGCCTTGCACATTTTTATCGGACTAAGTTTATCCATCGGATCGTTTTTGCTAGCCAAATGTAGGTTCGCATCCGTTCATTAAAAAAAAACGCCTGCGAAATGAATATTAAAAATTTTTTCACTGCTTCGCCATCTCGCCGAATGCCACAAAAATGCAAGTAACGGGCCAGCTGCGGGCATACTCACCTATACGGCTAAAACTCACACCTGCAGCCCATTCTCTAATACGACACGCTGAATATACTTCCACCTTTTCCGCACAACCACAGCTTTCCATTATACTTAACAATGCGATGAATGTCCATAGTGCAATTATCGGGAAGACTGACAGCCTGCCACGCCCGCCCCCCGTTATGAGTTGAAAAAGCTATCCCGCGGTTACCCGCGGCCATACCATGCAACTCATCTACCAATGCAATGCTTCGCAAAGGAATATCAGTCAGCTTTTGCTCTTTCCAGGTTATCCCATTGTCATGCGAAGTAATCAGATAACCTCTGAACGTCACAGCAATTATAAGTGAATCTTGAGAATAAAGATCCCGGATCGGGCCGACGGATTTGTTACTTAGCTCATAAAGCAATTGTGCGTTTGAGTAGGATCCATCCATCCGATAAATTGCCTTTTCGGTCGAAGCAAAAACATGACCGCCGTTACAAAACATCTTAAGGAAGTGTACTGCAGGCAGATCAAAAGCCGATTCCCACCGGCCATTCTTAAAAGTCAAGTTTATATTGCGAGGTGATTTACCAAGGGTGCTGGCGCTAATTAATCCGTTGCTTACTGAAGAAAAGGTGGCGCCGTAAATAAAGAGCTGTCCAAGAGTAGTGGTGTCTACACCAATCTTTTTCCAATTCTCACCTGCGTCAGAGGTGCACAGGATGTCGGAACCACCTGAAATAAAACCATGCTGGTCGTCTATAAAATTCATCTCTTCATAATAGACACTGTCTCCCTTCCAAACCTCCGCCCACGTAGCCCCGCGATCTTCACTGCGGAAAAGCTGTCCTGTGCCATAGCTGATTATCCATCCCTTGTCGCCTGAAAAAGTCAGTGCATGGAAATTCGTTGTCGTTGAAGTCGGTATTCTTCTGATTTGCTGCGAAGCTGCTGATGTGGTTAACAAAAGCAGCAAGGCGGGAATATAATTGATACAACTGCTATTCATCATTCGCTTAAGTTTGAAGAAAAAGAAAAATGGCGTATTACCGGACCACTCTCATCACCCGGCCCCCGCGCCGCGCCCCCAGCGGGTTAAGTTGTTTATTTATTGAATAGGTAAAAGTTAGCATAAACACACGACCCAGAGAATTGGTTGTCTGGCGTTCGGTATAATTAAGGTTGGCAGTTTGTGTGACCCCTAGGGCTTTGTCAAGAACATTATTGACAGACAATCTCATTTCACCAGACTTATTTTTTAACATAAATCGGGAAACGGAAAAATTAAGAAGCGGAATTGACTGCGAGTAACTGTTGCCGCGGTTATGATATTGGAGAAGTTCAAAGTTGCTGTTCAGCTGAAAGTCTTTCAATAGGGTCACATTAGTTTCCGCAGAATAATTGCTATTCAGAAATACCTGATCATTATCCTGAAATTCATAAGCGGTAAGCTGACGATCCACACGCGCACCCAGGCTGATATCGAAAATTTCTTTGTAATGGTAGGAAATATTTGCATTCGCGCCAGCCGATTGCTGATTTATCGTGGTGGCGACATCCTCCAGAACATTAATACTTCTTTGGTTGCGGAAAGTTGCACCTACCGTGACATGGGTCTTCAGCATGCTGAGCGGAAAACTTAAGGTAGTATTTGATGCCACGTTCACATTATCGTCAACGTTCACCGGGCGGGTCGTGGAGATAAAAAACTCATCAATTGAGCGGGAGTTTGTAATCGCATTTGAAATGTAGTCCACATCGACAAAGGCGAAGAAGCTGACAAAGCTTATAGGGTTAAACGTGTTGAAGTTCAGTCGCCAGCTTTGTGAATATGCGGGCCTTAGGTCCGGGTTGCCCACGTAGAGATTCTGAGGATCACTGTTGTCAAGCACAGGTTGCAATTCCTGAATGGAGGGCTCCTGAAGTGAAGTCTCATAGTCGAAATTGAGGTGCGCAGCGCCGCTGAAATCATATTTGAAGCGAACTGCTGGCAAGACATTATGAAAGCTCCGCGAAACCGGAACATTTTTCAATTCGAGAAATCCTTTCAGGTTTGTTTGCTGAAGGCTTCCACCCACAGTGATGTTGTACTTCGGGCGATTCATCCGGAAGTTAAGCCCTGCCCGATGGTATTGGTAGTCGCTGGTATATGCGTTACTCAGGTTTTCATCATAGACTGGCTGATCTCCGCTCATGTCATTGACAATGCGCTCAACGTCGTTAAGATTTTGCCGGAAGGAATAATTTGTTTCCATATACTTTCGTCCTCCGAGAGGTTCGGTGTAAGAGAAAGAGACACCACTGGTCGTGGTGCGCGTTGTTTGATTGCTTGTTTGCAGGGAAACAGAATCGAATGGTTTTGAAAAGAAGTTGCGCATCAGCGCATCAAGAAAATTTTGTTTTAAATTCTCACCAAAATTAAACTGAGCAGAGGCCGATACTGTCCTGCCCTTTTTCCTGAAACGATGACGCCAGAGGAGCGTGGAATTTAACGTCGTGTTTGTACCGGTTGAAATCAGTGACCTGGTCAGGTCATTTTGTACATATTGATCGGCATTCAAATTCCTGCTTATGCTGTGACTTTCTGAATCTGTTTCATTGCGGGTAAATGAAGAAGTAAGTTTTAATGAATTAGCGGAGTCTATGCGATGATCCAACGTCAGGTTCACACGGTGATTTGTATTTGTATTATCGCTCGTGCTGCTCTGGTCCTGACTGAAATTCTGGCTAAGGTTGCCGGATGCGTTATCCGGAAGAAAATTTTGCCGGAAGGTCGTTTGCTTCCGGAAATGGTCGAGGTAATTAAAAAAATAACTGCCGTTCAGCTCCGTTTTTCTGGTGAACTGGTTGTTGAAGTTCACGCCTGCTGCCACATTGGACATAATCCCGTTAGCGCGATTGCCAACATTCATCGGGACACCGTTAGAATTTTCTCCGCCAAGTGCCATGCGTACACCTCCTCCACTCATCATCTGCTGAGAACCTCCGCTGAAATTCAGATACTCCTCAATTGAAAAACCAGGCTCATTAATATTGTTACCCATTCCCAGAAATGAAAGCTGGCGAGCCCTTGAAAATTTATTCAGACTGGCACGGCCCTGATAGCGCCGACCGGAGCCGGGACCACCGGTAAGCGCACCGAAGCTGCCGTTTTTTTTCTCTTCTTTTAAAGCCAGGTTAATCGTCTTTTCCCGCGCACCATCGTCGATTCCGGAAAAAGCAGCCTGGTCAGATTTTTTATCAAAGATCTGAACCTTATTGATTGCATCGGCCGGCACGTTTCGTGTCGCAAGTTTGGGATCAGACCCAAAAAACTTTTTACCATCGATTGTCACACTTCTCACCCGTTCTCCCTGCGCGGTAATGTTTCCATCGTTATCCACTTCCACCCCCGGAAGTTTCCTGAGCAAGTCTTCGACGACGGCATTTTCCCTGATCCGGAAAGAGCCGGCGTCAAATTCAATCGTGTCCTTCTTTACAACCACGGGGGCTTTGTCGGCTTCGATCTCAACGGCATCAAGCTCACTACTGCCGGGCAGTAGACGCAGCTGCCCCAGGTCAAGATTCCGGATATCATTCAGTGCCTCAACTTTGGCGGTGAATGAACGGAAACCCAGAAAACTGACTTTCAGAATATACACACCGGCACCCACATTTTTAAAGAGGAAATTGCCAGCCGGGTCGCTAACAACAAAATTCACCAGCGTCGAATCATTGGAATCCAACAGCAGGATCGTCGCGCCCGGCAGCGGGTTGCTGAGCGTATCCTGCAGTTGCCCCTTTATAGAAAGCTTTTGTCCGTAGGCGGCAAGTGCGGAAAGGGAGAATAGCAGCGCAAGAAGTTTTTTCATATATCGGAAATCCGGCGCCTTAGTTGCGAATCATCACATCACCACCGGCGGAACGGATTCTGTTCATGTGCTCCTCAATCATTTTTGCAAATCCGGCCTGTGTAGTTTTGGTCCCCTCCCTGGGAACAACCAGTTCATTTTTTTTCAGCGCTCTGAGGTCGATTGTTTTTGCAGTGATTAAACGCTCTCCGTTATTGACGTCAACCTGCAGAACAGCCCCGGGCAATGTATTGAATTCATCCGGACCAAGGTATGGGCGAAGCTTCTCGGTATACCATGCCACTACGCTCTGTTTGTTTTGTTCGTTGTAGAAGGTAGCCTGTTTGCACGGATAGCCACCGATTTGCTTTGTCTGCGACCCGATCTTCCACGGCGTGACGTTAAGGGAGTCCTCAATCAGAAACTTTTTACCCATAAAATCCTGTAAGAGAATCCGCTTTCGCGTTTGCTGATTCACATAAGTCTGGTTCTCCGGTCTGGCAAGACGCAAGCGCCTGCCGTTAGCATTTTCAAACTGTTCTTCCTCGTCTTCAATAACAGGCTTATACAAAGATTCTGTTGAATTAAAGACCAGAATATCCTGCACAAGCCTGAACTCAGGAATCATGTTTTTCATTTCCGGTCGATCCGCCGGAAGGTTGCGGTGCATATTCAGTTTAACTTCATAAGTGATTGATCCCTGGATCTGCGCACTTGCAGTGACCGGTGAAGTCAGGATGAGCATTATGCTCAGTGAGTAGATAAGACGGTTCATATTTTTGCTATGTTGAAATAAACGTCAGCTAAAATACGGGGCAAGACCGAGGAAGATGGTTAACGGAAGCAGACAGAAGGTTAATTAAAGTTAAGTTGACGGCAAAGCGTGAGAAAAAAACGCTGACTCGTGCGACTTGATAAAACTATAGTGCGCCGGCAAGAGAAAAAAATCATTAGCGGTTCGGCGTGAGTCCATCGGGTATCCTGGATATTGAACGTGATTCGGTAAGCAACTCGCAATCGTCGCGACATACAATGAAATAAAGTGAACTTGCAAAACACATTCAGGGTCGACTCACCAGAGTCGCAGTGGTCGACCAAACAAGCTGGAAAATGTAACAAATGTTAATTGCGCATTATTAATACATTAGTTATCTTCAAAATAGAATTCCACACCCCCACCCGATCCAATCCGATCTAGCCCAGGTGGAATTTACTTTACCTGCTTATTTTATCTGCAGACCTACTTTCTGGTCATGTCTTCCTGCTGACATTTCTGTTACCAAATAAACATAAACCGAAAACGTCATGGCATCTATTGGATTTCAAACCGATTTTATCGAAGCTAAAAAAGGGCTTACCGTCAGCGAGCCAAAGTTAAACGCGACCCAAACCAAGGATCGCGCCCCTGTAGGCGGTGCTCAGGATGGTAAGTTGGACTACATTCACTATTCTGTGCTATTGAGCAAGAGCAGAAAGTTCCCCTATTATACCGCTACAAATATTGATGGCAAACAATACGTCCGGGTAAAACGCGCTGACGTATTCGACAGCGGTCGCGACGAATGGGATGAAGATGATCGGGCAGGAACCTTTCAATGGGGTCAAAAACTATATGATGCCCCGAAAAGTTATTTTGACCGCGGACACATGACCAAGCGTGAGGACCCGCAGTGGGGAGCGAGTTACGAAAGTGCTCGTGAGGCGGCGCAGGACACATTCTACTTTACTAACTGCGTCCCCCAGTTAGCTGATCTGAACCAAAAAATCTGGGCGTCGCTCGAAACGTATATTCTCTCCAAGGAGTCGGTAGCAAATAAGCTGCGGATCAACGTATTCACAGGGCCGGTTCTCTCCAAAGACGACCCGGAGTTCGTCACAAGGGTCAATGGTGTTGCTGTGCAAATCCCTGTTCTTTTCTGGAAAGTAATCTATTATACTACCGATGGCAAAGCCTTGTCTCGGGTTGCCTTCATTATGGGGCAGGAAGATCTTTTGCTGAGCAGGGGCATTGCGGAGCGTCGAGTTCCGGCGCGTGTGCTGGATACCTTCTTTGCGCCCACCAGAAATCTTTTTATGGACTATGAAGATGCAGAGACCTATCAGGTCAATATCAAAACAATCGAGACCTTATCGGGATTAAAATTCCATAGGGCAAAGGAGCCTTATAAAGATGCAAGACCCATAAAGCTCATAAAAAAGGTTATTCAGGCAAAAGCAAAAAAAACACTGATGCGACCATCCCTTAATCCTGACCTGAGCACTACCCTGGATTTTAAAATTACAAACTTGAAATTATAGGCATAGATAATACAGGAGCTTGCCGAAAATCCTCAGAAGAGTAGGCGATAAATTTAACCCCTATGTGTAAGTGTTATTGCTCGATCATTCCACCATTTATCGAATCAAAAATTGTCACAAGAGGCAAAGCAACAAACGCAGCGACGCGAGCACTCAGCGTTGATTTCAGGGCACGGCGAGACGAAAAGATAGCCCTTGCCCCTCTGGCTGCTGACATTAATCTGGTTCCCAAGAAAGCACGCCGTTTGGTTTATGACAGCCAGAACACAGAACGCCAGCGAATGCTTCTCAAGCGCTCTGAAAGCAGCTCACCCCTGCGAGGGGCGCACGACGTCAACACTGTTTATGACAATGCAGGGATCATTCGTGATTATTTTCAACGCATTTATAACTATAACTCCTGGGATGATCAGGGTTCGGACCTTATCCTCAACATACATTACAGCGCCAATTATAATAACGCATTCTGGGACGGCGATGAAATGACCTTTGGCGATGGTGACGGAAAAATCTTTATATCATTTATTGATTCGATCGATGTGACTGCGCATGAGTTAGCACACGGGGTGGTGCAAAGCACTGCGGGCCTTATCTATCAGGGGCAGCCCGGGGCACTCAACGAGCATTTCGCAGATGTATTTGGCTCGGTAATTAAGCAGTTTGTTCTCAAGCAGTCTGCACAAAAAGCTGATTGGCTGATCGGTGATACGATTATGGGGCCATCGTTAAAAGGACAGGCAATCCGGTCACTGAAAGATCCAGGAAATGCGTTTAATAATCCGCTAATGGGAAAAGATCCACAGCCGAGCCATATGAAAAACTACTACTCTGGCCCGCAAGATCATCAGGGCGTCCATATTAATAGCGGAATTCCCAACAAAGTTTTTTATCTTGTTTCACTTGGTATAACCACAAAGCGCGCGGGGCAACTTTGGTTTGAAACGCTGAAAAACTTATCGGCTAACACCAACTTTAAGCAGTTCAAAGTTCAAATTCTGAAAACAGCGCGTGCAGAAGTGAAAAAGAGAAAGTTGGCCGCCAAAGCAATTCCGATTATTGAAGAGGCTTTTAAACAAGTAGGTTTATAACTGAGGCGATGAAAATAAAGGTTACCCGGGAAGGTGGGATTATTCCCCAGATTGCTGAAAAGCAGATGGATGTCAAGGATTTGCCTGAAGAATTGCAAAAACAATTCAGAGATTTTTCTGTTATGCCAAAATCCCGTAATGCGTCCAACCCGCTGCTGCGGGATGGCTACAAGTACACCTTTGAATGGGGCGGGAAGACACCCGGGAAGGTGGAGTTTGATGAACAGAATATCCCTTCTTCACTGCGACCTCTTATAAAGTTTCTTATGAAATAGCACATGTCAATTTCAATGCAGGTTGGATGAGACTTCATATTTTTATTATATTCGTCTAAGATTCATATCCATCCTGACCGCATGGAATCAGCCCATCCATGAATCTTGACTTTCAAACATTCATCCTAATGACAGGTTCAGCCTGCGCGCTCGACGAACATGAAATGAATCATGTCGGGTCGCCGCGCGTGAATGTTTGAGGACAGACAAATCACACTTTAAAAATTCATATTATGGCTTGTACAACAGGTTCAGTTAAAGAAGCCGCCGACAAATCCGTCAAAGCGAAGGAGCAAATCGACAAGTTGCTCGTCGCAATCCGCGCGCAGGAAAGCGATTTTAAAGGAAAATTTTTTGATCAAATCAGCAAAAGCCTGACAGCCGCAAACATCACAGATGCACGGGAGATTGGTTACAACAAGGAAGTAAAGACAGAATTCAGTAGTGAATTCAGTCTTGACAAGGTTGCCGCAGTTGTGACCGCGGTACTTAAGGCGGCAATTGAAATAAATAAGCCAGGAGTTGCTCCGGCAATGAGCAAGGAAGCAATCGAGGCATATGTTGACGTGGTCAATGCTGTCGCCGAGGCAGCGAAGTCGCGCTCGGCAGCGGCCTCTAATTTATCCTACTCAATGAACCGGCTATCACCCGGCATCTTTGCATTTCTTTATGCAACGTCCTCCAACATTACCGATGAGGACACTTTCGGATCTGAGGCCGTTACAACAACGGCTATCTTCTACCGCCTGATGCAAAGTATTGATGATGTGAAGTCAGAGGTTGAGTTCAGTCTGGCCCAGATTGAGGGCGATAATCTCTTAAACATGAAAACTGTTCAAGCCGCACTGACCGATGAACTTGCAAATGGCAAGATCACAATCGATGAATGGATGAAAAAAGACGAGGCGTATGAGCTTGCAGTTAAACGAATTCAAGCCCGCCTGGATTCAAGAAAATTAGGTACCAGAGGCGCCTTGCCAACGATTATCAATCTGCAAGCTCGCTCAAGTGAAAATCAGCGAATTGTTTCGTCGGCCATCAAATTGCTTTCACGACACAACGATCGATACAAGGCAGTTATCGAAACCTTGCAAAAAAGACTGGCTGATTCCTATTTCTAAACACGCCCGTGCAGTTTGAAAGATCAATGATATGAGACGTACTACTTTTCTTGTGTGGGTCATTCTTATTTCGGTTGTTTACCTGACTGCTGCATATACAGGGTCCGCCCTGTAAAGTGCAGGGGTCACTGGTTGACAAACCAAAACACTCAAAAGCTCACAAAATTGATTTTTGCGGGCTTTTTTGTTTTTTACGCAGGTCAAACAAGTCACCGGTTCTCAAATGTCTGCTGAGCAGATCGGAGCAGCAGCTCTCAGAAAAATTGTTGCTCACCAGAACTCACCGAAGAGGGCCATTATCAAGCAGTTCAGTAAATGAACATCTTGATTCAGCAAAGACATCAACGGAAATTTCTTATCGATTAAAATTCTATTGATGAACAAACCATCGATTTTCTCATAAAGCTTAGGAGTCAGATTGAGTTACCTGCTTGAAGCTTCTGATAAAGTGTGAGGGGTCTTCAAACCCAAAGACGAGCCGATTTCTGAGATGTTCCGATCTGTGTGCTACAATAACGACCGGTGCTTCCACTGCAACACGTTCAGCAAATGACTTGTGATGTTGTCTTACCTGTCCGCAATTTTCAGTGCGCGACTTAGATGATTGACGTGCATTGCTAATCGTTCTGCAAATTACTTTGGGCGACGGATTGCATCCGCTGTGATGTGGATTCGATTGGAAATTGGCACTCCAGTCATTCAAGAAAGAAAACGCGTGACTCTTCAAGCGTTCATTATAATGTACACAAAGGTGTACTGCAAACCTGTTTGATCCCATTTAACAACCTTTTCATCGCTTTTCAGTTCCAGCGCGTGGACGTTTACGTTTGTGCCTATACCGTGATTCTGCGCGGTAGAAACTAGCTGGCGGATTGAATTTAAATCGAAAACTTTTACTGGGCTCCCAAACGCAGCCAACCCAGTAGTCTCTATGGGGTGATGCCAATAGTCGGTCGATATAAATAATCGACCGCCGATCTTTAGCACTCTACGCATTTCTAAGAAAAATTTATCTAAGTCTACCCCATGTTCTAATACGCTTTGGCAAATCACATAATCAACAGATTGGTCATCGAATGTTGTGTTTGTGATATCGCCTTCCATATAAGTAATTCCATCCCTTACTTCTTTTTGTTTGAAAGCTAAGTTGATTGCGGTCAGGTCCAAGTATCCAATTTTTTTTAATGCCGTTAACACGGAAGAATAATATTCGCCACCTGCGTCAAGGATGGTTGCCTTCATAGAAATACATCTTGAAGCAACACTTGTTAATGCATGGAGTGAATCCCAGTTCTTTGGGGCATCGGGATGTAACGGAAGACCCAGTTGCCTGAGTCTATTCAAGCTCTCATCGAGCTCCGAATGAAGTGAGAGAATACCGTAGTCCGCCATTTGATTATTATTGCGTAGCCAATTAAGCGCAAGTGCAGAGTTGTAGCCATTTTGAAATTCAGATAAGGCATTTTTAAATAACTGCATCATATTAGAGGTCATGTAAGTTTAATAGTGTCTAAAACGCTGCTTGTATACTCACTCCATAAGTTGAGCAAATCGACAGATATTGAAGATTCATCGCGACTCATCCCATCCAGTTTTCCCGTCTTCATATTCCGGTAATTCAATACCTTGATCGGATTTGACGAAGGGTTAAGACTGGGGCCTATGCAATAATGAAACAGTTCATTGTAACGGTTATATTGACTTGCATAAACGTTGTACGTATGGGGTAAATGCAGCGAGGGGATTTGTTGCCAGCTATTGAAGTATAATTGCATCAAGCCTTGGAAACCATATCTTGTTCTAAAGAAGTTTGAATATCTCTTCAGTTCATCGAACACGTTTATATCAGGCTGTATTACCAACAAGTTAGCATTGAGATTCGTCCAATCTTGACATTCCGGCAACATGCCGCCGCAATTAACTGCTGACATATGTGGCCAGCCAAATACTTCATCAATATTTTTAATGACGAGCATTCCTGGATCGATCATTATTATTTTGCTGTACTCTTCAAGGGCAAAGACATTTATTTTAGAGTAACTCCGATCAGCGGTCAAATCAACTAAGTTATTTGGGTTCTCAATTGAAGGAAGCTTTACAATCTTTATCCTGAGGGCGTTGAACAACTCCCCGAATTTATCAGTGGTTCCCTGTGCCGCGTCAACAATGACTACTGGGTATATCGTTTCTGTGTTTTGTATTGAGCGGCTCAATACCACAGCAGATTCAACTTCTGCAGGCTCGGTTACGACAATTATGTAAGCAAACGATTCTTTCATACGCCTCGACGAATAACTATTCAATATTATAAACAATTATTGTTTTTATTTAACAATCATTCAATATATTTGATTGTCCTCGGCCGGGATGCATTCCAGATCCACTGGGATGTTAAATCTTTTCTTAAACACTAAATTTTAAAAAAATGAAAAATGTAGGAAAACTCTTTGCTGCTCTATCACTCCTAATGGGTTTCGGAGCTGCTCACTTTGTAAATGATGCAAAAGCTGAGCCTTCTTGTCCTGGATCAGGCCAGACTTGCGCAAAGGCTGCTGACGGAACCGTTTATGTTAAAGGAAGCGGCTATTAATTGAATTAGAAGTCATCCTCATAAGATGAGGATGACTTCCCTCTTTACACAATTGCTTATGTCAAAAAATTACTCGTTGTTCCTCTCAACTTTTGCAAGTGCATTGCTGCCTTTTATTTTATTCCTCGGCTTTTCTAAGGAAGATGTAAAATCCCCGTTTTTGAGAAACTTCTCCGGAAATAAACTGGAACGTCGTGGGCATTTCGAAGTAGATTTCAAAGCATCGAAAATCAAGTTCGACAACGATCTATTCATATATAATTATGATGCAGGACAAATCATCAGGTTCGACACAGCGGGCACTTTCGTAAATGCTTATGGTAATCTTGGCACAAGTCCCGGAGAATTTCAAGTTGTGACAGATTATTCTGTTTTTAACAACACATTAAAGGTACTTGACTTGCGGCGGAAATCTTTGTCCGTTTTTGATTTAGAAAATTCAACGTTGCTTTCAGAAATCCGCCTATCAAAGCCTTTCAATAAAGGATCGATTCTCTCGGACAGCACCTTTGTTATCACTGATACGGATTCACTCAACAACACACGCTTTTCGGTTTATAATTCAGCGGGTAAACTTCTGCAAAAAAAACTTGAGTATGATGATTTGAAAGACGGCGGTTTTGCAACGGACGGTATTTTGATAAAAGCCGATGATCAATTCTTCCACTTTTGTTATCATGTAAGTTATTTCGTCTCATTTGACCACCGCCTGCAGCTAAAATATCGGGCGAAAACCGTTGAAAATCATTTTATCCTTCCACCTGTGATTCGGGATGGCGAGAATTCGTATTTGTCTCCCGAAGCAAAAACTTTAAGCTATGATGGATGCGCGGACGATGCATACATATACATCCTGTCTGCCGAAGTTGCTGATAACGAATCGCGAGACGATTTCGACCAAAATTCTCCTGTTGATGTTTATGACTCAAATACAGGGCGCTATTTGCGTACTTTTTATATACCTCGCTTTAAGGGCTTTAAGGTTAGATCAATCGCAAAGGCAGGGAAGGGATTCTATACAATTCAGGGAAACTCAATAATCTATTATGAAGAAAGAAGTTAAGCACGTTCTCATTTGGGTATTTGCGATCTTATTGATTGTAATCTACGCATATACTGGGTTCTCCAAATTACTCAATAGTAACATTTTCGAAGTTCAATTGAGACAATCCCCAATCATTCCAGCGTTGTTAATTCCGGTAATTAAATTCGGCCTTCCATTTTTTGAGATATTGATTTGCCTGTTGCTCATATCAGACAAGTTTAAAAGACTCGGCTTCTATATCTCTTTGCATGTGTTTGTATTTTTCACGTCGTACCTTGGTGTGATTGTAATGTTTTTTGATCCCTTGCGAATTCCTTGTGCTTGTGGCGGCATTATTGGCGAATTATCATATACTGGGCATATTGCTTTGAACACAGCTTTCGTGTTTATCTCCCTGGCCGGCTATAAGATGTCAACCATCGTCGATTCACGGATTGTCATCACGAATTAGGTTGCCAGATGAAGAGGGCATTGTTCTTAATGTACCCTGGTGTGGGGCACTACCATTCGAGCTTTTGGCTCGCCAGAAATTTGGAACAACTGGCATTTGAATGCGTATATGCGGGACCCTTGGCACATCAAAAATATTTAACGTACCAAGGCTTCAAATTTGTTGTAATGAATACCTGTGCATTCGGCGCTGGCCTTGAGCGCAGAAATCATAACTTTCTGCAAAGGCTTATTAGGTCCTTAGCGCCTAGGGCATTTAGCAAGCGCATTGAGGAACTACGTGAAACATTGCTGGCACTCAAGCCGGATATCGTTTTCATTGACTCTTTCACCCCATCAGACGCTGTTGCTATAGCCCATTTAAAAGGCAAACAAACTGAAATAATCTTGCTCCAGACAATGCTTTCTACCACAGTGAGAGAATCTGATTTTCCATTATCAAACGTTGTGACCCCTGGTGTCACAAGCAGCAGGGAAAATTGGTCAAAATATTCCAGAACTACAGCAAGACAACGTCTTTACGACTGGGGTTCCGTTGAAAATAATGAGAAGAGGATTATCAAAAAGTTTGTCAGAGAAAATAATCTTAGTCTCGACCTCGACTGGAACAGACAATTTCGGTTCGGCATTAATAACATGAATGAGATTATTCTTTCGCCAAAATCGCTTGAGCTTCACCCTGGAGCGGAAAACTACTTGGGACTTTGCGTTGACGTGAACCGAAAGGAAAGCCTGTCAGCTGCGTTTGAAACAGTCTTTGCCAGATTCAAAAGATTGAAATCAGAAGGCCATAAAGTGGTATACTGTTCATTTGGATCACAGTATTTAGACCATAAAGTCAAAGTATTGAAATTTATCAATACGATCTTGCGCCTAGCAGCATTAAATCCTAAATATTTATACATTCTATCGCTCGATGAGAAATTTGTTTGTAACCTTTCGGTTCCGCACTCGGTAATCATTTTAGACGTTGTTCCGCAACTGGAAGTGCTTAAATGGTGCGATGTAATGATTACCCATGGCGGGCTGAACACGGTTAAGGAATGCATTTATTTTAATGTGCCAATGCTGGTTGTACCGCTTGATAAAAAATATGATCAGAAAGGTAACGCCTCAAGAGTTGTGATGAAGGACTTGGGGCTTTCAGCGGACTTTAGCGATTCCGAATATTCAATATTGAGAAAAATTGATAAATTAACTGACCCGGTCTTCGCTTCAAATTTTGAACGTTTTATTGCCACAATTCCGAACGAATCGGAATGTATAGATCAGCTTAGAAAAATTACAGGTTATGTGGAACTCGATAAAATATACAGCACGGCAAATAAGTAAAGGCAAGTTCTATTTCCTTATAAATGTTGTGGGGCTTTCCACGGCAATGTGCATAACACTTGTGCTACTGCAAATTGTTTTTAACGAGCTTGATTTCGACAGATTCCATGCTAAAATAGATCAAATCTATCAAGTTGAAGGCCTAATGGAATTTGGTGGTGAAATTTCCGTTGCCGACCACATGTCGTCGCAGTTCGGACCACAGCTGCAAAATGCTGCTGGTCGCGTAAAATCTTTTACGCGATTTAAGAAGGTGAAAACGGTGACGATATCAGCAGACGAGCAAAATGTTTTTTATGAAGATAATGTAGCTTTTGCAGATCCTGACTTCAATGCAATTTTTTCTTTTCCGACCAGGCTGGGAAATTCCGCATCTTTTCATGGCTTAAACAAGGCGCTAATAACTGAAAAACTCGCACAAAAATATTTTAATGATCAATCGCCGGTAGGTAAAACGTTGTTGCTTGAAAACCAAATACCACTCTCAATTGTAGGGGTGCTGGATGAGATACCTACTAATTCAACAATTCAATTCGACATGCTCATTACTTTTGAGACAATCAGGCATTTTGAAGCAATTCAGGATAACAACATAAAATCTGGAAAAATCCCTTTTGATGCCGCCTATGTGGGGTTAGGCGGATATAAGACTTTTGTTTGCCTGGATACGGACGATAAATCAGCGATTGAAATTGTCGAGAACCAGATGCGTGCTTTGATCAAGAGTAATGGTTTTTCAGATGATAATACAAAATACTTCTTACAACCGTTTTCCGACCTTCACAGCAAAAATTCAACTCTAAAAAAGTATATCCCTATCATCTCGTTTATAGGGATTGGAATTTTGGTTTTAGCACTACTCAACTTCATCATAATTTCGGTCGCTAAGTTTTCAGACCGCATCAAGGAAGTATGTGTAAAAAAAATCATGGGAGCTGCTAAATCTGACTTGGTTTTACAATTTTATTTTGAAACATTTTTCGTTGTGTTAGTCTCTCTTTGTTTATCGATTGGGTTATTAGAGTTGTCTCGGATCACATTGTTGCCAAGTCTAGGTTTGAATTTGAAGGATGGTTTGATCTACAACAAATTCACGTTAATAACTTACTCAGCAATCTTGATCTTCAGTGCAGTTGTTGCAGGTACGTATCCTTCATTAGCCTTCTCACGAATCAACCCATCCGACGTATTTAGGGGATCTCCTCAATCTACCAAATCGACGCGCTTTATCCACCAATGTTTCACTGTTCTACAATTTACGATCTGTATGTTTCTTATTGTAGCCAGCATCGTGATTTCGGGCCAAGTTTCGTTCTTAAAGAATTTTGATATTGGATTAAATCAAACAGATCTGCTTATAATTCCGATTGATAAGAATGTCACCTCAGCAGAAAAAACTAAATTTTTTGAAGATCTCCGTAAAATTCCTGGAGTGAAGTCCATGTCGTTTTCTTCAGAGCCATTATTTAAGCAAGGGCTCATGATGTACACAACCAAATCGAGAGACAATAAGGAAGTTAGCATCGGAGCATTCAGCGTAGGCTCGACGTTCTTCGAAACGGCTCAAATAAAGTGGCTGCATATGCCTGCGGATCTGGAAGAAATTTCAAAGAGCGAACAAAATGTAATTATTAATTCGAAAGCTGTAAGCATTTTTGGTTTAGATGCTGATCCAGTTGGGCAATTGTTAGAAATAAATGGTGACAAATTTTTAATTAAAGGGGTTATTAAAGATTTTCGATACACAAACGTTAATCAAGAAAATTCCGCCATGATGATTCAGGTTTTGGATGATACCAAATTTGCTTCCCTGACTTCTCCAACGGTGCTGCTCCGGTCATCGAGTGATTCGCCGGCTTTTATTGAGAGGCTGTCTACGGCATATCGCTCTAGTATTGACAAAGCGCCCTTTACTTTTTCATACGTTGATGCAATAATTGATTCTTTTTATGAAGATGAGAAAAAAGTAAAAAATATAGCATCAATAGCAACAGTAGTATCAGTCATATTGGCCGTGATGGGCCTATTCGGTTTCTCAAGTTATATAATTGATCGGAAGTTAAAGGAATTGGGTATTCGAAAATGCTTAGGGGCCTCAGAGACTGAATTGAGCATGTTGTTAATGCGCGGCTTTATGGTACTGGTAATATTGGCTATTGTAATCTCGTTGCCTCTCTCCTATGCTGTTTTAGATTCATGGTTGGAAAACTATAGTCAACGCATTTCAATAAGTATCGAAGTATTACTGGCCGCTTCATTGTTAATGATTGCGATAGTCGTTGCAACCGTTATGATCGGGGTTTTTAAGGCGGCTCGTGCGAACCCTGTTAAGATTTTGCGATCGTCCTAAACTAGTTGAGCACGCGCCCAATCAAGTGCGTGCATGGAACAAACCCCCAATGCCTTGAGTCCTTCGAATGCGGTCGATTATCTCCCACTGCAAAAAAATAATCATTTGTAAAGACATATGTTTCTAAAATTGAGCCATTCAGATAAATAGCGCCGTTCGAAAACGTCAACGTATCGTGAGCATCGTGATTAATGATGACGTCTGCATATACAGCTATATTTTTAGGATTTAATTCAATTTGCAGACCTTTTTTGGGAACTCTTATCGGGCCGAAGTCGGAGGTAGTCCATTCAGGTGAAATGCCGTTCAAATAGAATGGAGCGAGATTTTCCCGGGTTGATGGACGGATTTTAATTGTACGATCTTCAGATAACAGATCGTCAATTTGTTCTGCGTTTGCTTCAACGAAGTACTTGTGTGCATCGACTCCAGTGGACTGTGAGCCTGGCTGGTAAATTCTTGAAAGAAATAAATTAGGTATTGTAATGGGTTCGTCGGAACTGATTTCATAACCTCTGCGAATCGTTGAGCCAAATCGCTCATTGACCCCATTTATTTGCAATACGCCATTGATCGCCTGAATAGTATCGCCGGGTGCACCGACACATCGCTTTACAAAGACTTCACGTTGATCAATGACCTGGTTATATTCTACCGGAAGATTAAATGCAACCACATCCCCAGATTTTACTTGAGATCCACAAGGAATCCGAACGTATGGGAGCATTTGAACGGTGACGCCAAAAGCATGTAACGGCGACATAGGTAAACGCGGGCCATAATCTAACTTATTGACAAATTGGTAAGATCCAGTCATGATAGCATCCTCCATTGAATTTGAAGTGACCCGATAAACATCAACAACAAAAAAACGAGCAATTAAGGAAACTATTAATAGCGTTAGCACCAAGATGTATAGCTTCCCGAATACTTTATTCAAAAAACCTTCGCTCGACTTTTGCTTTAATTTTTCTTCCATACCATGTAGATCTTATTTCCGGAGTCAGCGTCTCAAAAATTTCAGCCCAGTCCTCAATTGTCAAGGACTTTTCAATGGTGCAGAAAGTCGGTATCAGAGCTCCCGCGTGCGAGTCCCGAAACTGCCTGACACAACTTTTCAATAATAATTTTCTTTTATTTTGTAGGTCTGGGTTAGATTTAATTTTCGAGTCATCGATTACTGAAGTTGGAGGTGCGTCAAATGTTTTGCGAATGAGTTCTTGATCTTCAAAAAAGTATTGCTTCCACTGCTTGTCTATTAAGGATCCATCAACCTGCGCATCATTGAATTTGTCATATGTTCCGACAACGTTCCACTTAGAGTTGTCAAGAAAGAGTTCAATTTCACCCAGCCCCAGTTCATGATGAATATTTGCGAAAGTAGGCTCAGGAACACTATCTGAGAAGTGGAACTTGCCGCCGGAGGAATGCGATTTAAGCCGAACTTTTTTTCCGTGGATGTAGTAGTCCAAATAAACGTCTTGATCAGGCATATCCTCTATGTGAACTGAAACATGAAAAACGGTATCTTGCGCACAACTGGAAAGTGATGCTAAAATGCAGGCGATTAAGACAAGGGACTTAAGCATTAACGAATTATTGTATTTTATCTAATTTAAAGCTAATTTTCGGCATTGAATCAATTGTTAAGGATATTTAATGGCAAATAATAAGCTCGAAGATATTGGCAAGCGGCTGAGTACATTTATGGAATATAAAAACATTGGCATAAATGAGCTGGGCCGGAAATCTAAAATGTCGGGCGCCCAGATTCACAACATTGTCAAAGGAAAGAACTACGGCATTAATAAGTTATTGAATCTTATTAAGGTTTTTCCTGATCTTGATATTTCCTGGCTGCTTGTCGGTGAAGGCACGATGCTTAAACAACAGCAAAATTCAAATGAAAGTGCAGATAAGGTGAGTGAAGACGCCTATTACTTCCAAAGAGCCACAATCGAGGCATACAAAAGTTCTGTGGAAGTGCTGACATCTACAAATGCACACTTGCGAGAGCTTCTTGAGCACTATAAGACCCAAAATGTTCGCGCCCCTAAACAGAAATTACAAAAGTCTTAGAATTTCATTGTAGCACTTATCAGCCGAGTAGTTTTGCTCGACGTAAACTCTTGCCTGTTCTACGAGTGACCGCCTGACGTCAATTGAATCGCGCAACCTCGTCAAAGCTTCCTTCCAGTCCTCGACATGGGTTGCGGTCATACAAAATTGTTCAGCATGCTGCCCAATACACTCAGCGCTGTGTGGGCTGCTGACTAGCGGAACCGAATAGGCGATAGCTTCTAAGGATTTTATCTTTATCCCCGCTCCTGCCACTACGGGATTGATAACAATGTCAGCTTGGGCATAAATTGCATCAAGATCGGCAACGAAACCATGGACGAAAATATTTGTTCCGTCAGTGTATTGACTGGATAACTTTTTTGCAACTCTGCCCACGATGTGCAACTGCATGTTGCTTCTGAAAGTCTTCCAGACATTATCAATAAACCATTCAATTCCATGAACGTTGGGTGGATATTCGCTTCCTACAAAGGTCACATTAGAAACCTTTGTTCTTAACACACTTCTGCGAACGGTAATTGAATGCGGAACAAGAAGAGCCTTGCCATCTAAATGCGGGTACACATCCTGAAAATCCTGGCGAGATATCAATGCCACGAAGTCAAATTTCTTCAATCGTTCCAGTTCGTCACGCAGTGATAGGTCTTCATTGTTTACGTGCACTAACCCAAATTTGTCAAAGCTCTCCTTCCTGCGACTAACAAGGTCATGCGTATCAAGTAATGTAGCAATGTGTGGTGGTATTGCTTCAAGTACAAAGTCAAGATTTAAGTATTCAACTATACAAAGGTGGGGAGAATTTGCTCTAAAATATCGTCCGATCATCGACTTACAATCTGCGATAGTAAGATCGCTTTGTGGATTCAATGGGATGAATTGGCCTGATAGACTTTTCACGAACGATAGATCAAGTTCGGGTTGCTCGAGGCGCCCAATAAATAAAATGTCAATTACAACGTACCTGTTAAGCCACTCAATTAAAGCGGCGAGCCTGGCTTTGTCCCCGGATCCAGAACGCCAAAAGTGTATGTAAGTAATTATGACTATCTTCTTTGTCATGCTTCCGGATCCTTAGTACCAGATAGAACGGAAATCCGTTCCTCTAATATTTTAATCTTTTCCTTGAGCGCAGCATTCTCATCTACAAGTGCAAACACAAACTGCATTAGGGGATCTGATTCGATTCTGTCTGGTAAACTGTCAACCTTGAATGCAGAAGTTTTCTGGTTCAACGACGGCTCGTAGTCTTCCATAAATAAGAGGGTCTTCTTGTTACTTTTAAAAATAGCCTTTTTTAAAAGGCGGCAATAGCGCTCCGTCCCGTCATTAAGTACGTTTATCGAGTGTCTATAGGTGTTAAAGTAATTTAACGATGCGCAACAAGGCGACTAGCTGTTTCCTTGTTCCCGGAAATGCGTTGGTAGTGTATACTTAACTGTATATTTAAAAAACTATCAATGACGCGGTCTCAGCGGCCGACGGATGGCCAAGTATCAAATATATTTAATAACGCGAACATCCATTAGACAAGCTCAAGACCTAGTCAAATCTGGGCTGAGCAAAGTTGCAGGTCTGTTTATGAGGACAGGTTCCCGATGTTCTATGTTCTCCCTGGAAAATGTAAACGAATCGTAAATGATGATCGAAAAGCACAAACGAGAAATGCCACTCTAACCTAGCGAAGGTGTACAAAGCGATACAGGGAAAACTCACCTGTAAAGTGCTAACCTGCAAACTAACCATGAACATTGGTTATGTTTTAAGTGATGTCAAGGCAATAAAGAACCAGCTGGCGACCCGTCTAGTTGAACTGGTTGGTTGCGGGCAGAGGAAAAGTCCGTCCACTTGATTCCTTACCCAAATGTGCTATGATAGCACGTTGATAAGAAATCGAAAATACAACATTTTGGTAACTATATAGGACTTGGGACAACCGTCCATATTAAGTCCAAAAATCCACACTTTACGATTTAAAATGCTTTATCTTATAAGATAAAGAAGGCACGGTTTTTTTCTTGCTTTCGATGTATGGTGTACCCGAATGTAGAGAAGGCCAAAGACCTGGTATCTGTCCTAGAATTAAAGCAATTGCTCGTAACGATTGTTGACGCTAGGTTGCAAACGTGCTTTCGGTACAGGCTTTTAGGAGAGATGTGGAAGCCAAATTTCGTGCGAGTGTTGAAGGCAGTTGACAAAGGGGTACTGCTGCACGATGAGATTAAGAACCAGCTAATTTCAATTCCAGACCTACAACAAATAGTGCAGTTCGAAATTGACCAAGCGGTTCACGCATTCCGACCGCACTTCCACTACGGATTAGTTTTTGAGAAGGACCCGACATAAAAAGGGGCGATCAGCCCCTTTTACCTATTTTACCGATTTCTTTATCTGTTGCAACAGTTCGTCCATTTGTTCCCTAAGTTCAACGATGCGATTTGCTGCTTCGCTGTGTGTGATCTTCTTTGCGTCAACATCATGCAATATGGATGCGATTTCCATTTGAAGCTTTTGTAGGGATTTTTTATGCTCTTCCATTGACCGCGAAAGAACAGGATTCTATGACGCTAACCAATACGTAAAAACACCTACTTCTTCTTTTTCGGCTTAGATTTCTTTCTGACTGCTTGTGATTGATCGCTACTTTAAAGCCCGGGGTTTTCATTTACCGACCATCATTTGCAGCTTTACTTATCAGAGCAGGAATTGGAAAGGCTAACGGAAGGCTGGGTGAACAGTTGACGGAGCTATCAACACGGTTTTTAAAATATTAAAAGTCATCGCGTTTAAAACGCTACTGACGCCCACAGTCGTGGGGATAATTTCAGCCGTGGATAATCTCACGTAGATAGTCTCAGCGCTGGTAACGAACCTGATAAAAGGTGGATCGAGTTCGGGTTGAAGCAGGGGATAAAGAGAGACAGGCTTACGAGATAAGGTACGGTATTGCCAATACCTTAAGGAAATTTTGCAGTAAAAGATAAAAATTGGGCTTTTGAACCAATCTCCCGTGATGTATTGTTGGAATGGCTGTAATTCCATTGCCGCTTGCGGCTATTTCCCTCCTTCCTGGTAGGGATTATAACCCATTCCAACATACATCACTGGAATCCAATGGATTATTCGGTTTGCCGTTTTTTATCCAAATACTACGGATTGTATGGACACTATCTATAATTAGTATAATTGTGTGATAAATAACATTTTTTATACTAAATTAGTATAGTGTTTACTATTTTTATAATAATTATGTACAATTGGTATAATAATTACTAATTACATATAACTATACTAAATTTGTATATGGAAAAACTGAACCCAGTCGCCGCTTTTATAAAATATAATAGGGAGAAACTCAATCTCACTCAGGAAATGCTTGCGGATAAAACAGGAGTAGGAATCCATTTTATCCGGAATATAGAGCAAGGAAAGCCAACCTTAAAACTAGACAAACTGGATAAGGTACTGGCAATATTCGGATATAGAATGGGACCAGTACCCAATACTATAGATGCTTTTCAAATGTGGCACTCGTATAAAGACAAGGCTGTAGAGATAGTGTTAAAAGATAAAAGAAGTATATCAGGCTTCCTGGTTGAAGAGATACGTGATGAACGCAATACTATCGCGGCATGGAAACTCGTGCCCTTCCCCAATATTCTGCAATGGCAATTGGAGAAAGGTGATAAATGGGTTGAAATAATTAGACATCAAGATATCGATCACATCGAACTATCAAAGCATGAGCAAATCAGGAAAAGTCTTACTTCATGATAAGCTGGCCGGCATCGTATGGCAAGATGAAGAGGGATATTGGTTCAAATATGTGGAAGAATATATTGCAACCCCCGTTCATGGGCCAATAAGTCAGACCCTACCCGTCCGGCCAGAACCATACCATGACAAATCTATGCTACTACCATTTTTTGATGGTCTGATACCAGAGGGATGGTTGCTGGACATTGCTGTAAAAAACTGGAAGCTTGATCAGAAAGATCGTATGGAGCTTTTGCTAACTGTTTGCAAAGATTGCATTGGAGCAGTAAGTATAATCCGTGAGGAAGGATAAAAATGAAAAAGAAACGATGCTTATACTGTTATCAAGAATTAGAAGATGAATTACTTGACTATCACCCCAGGTGTAGCAAAAGGTTTTTCGGCTCTAACATTCCACCAACCTTATCACTGGATGAAAAGGATTGGGAATCTATAGCCACTGAAATTGTTAAACGAAGTGTCACCATACCAGGTGTCCAACCGAAACTTTCATTAACGATACAACAGGAAACTAATGATCCTAAAAAATCAAGGCTTACCATAGTTGGTTTATGGGGTAATTATATTTTAAAGCCGCAGTCCGATCAGTTCAAGTGGTTGCCTGAAAATGAAGATCTGACAATGAAACTAGCCAGACTCACTGGTATCATGACCGCAGAACATACCTTGATCCGAACGCCATCGAATGCGCTTGCATATATTACCAAACGATTTGATAGGACTAAAAGCGGCAAAGTTCCTATGGAAGATATGTGCCAGCTAAGTGAAGTCTCAAGCATTGGAAACAGCAAATACAACAGTACAATGGAAAAAGCGGGAAAGGTGATCGCCAAATATTCTTCAGTTCCAGGCCTCGATGTCCTGAGGTATTTTGAAGTTACCTTATTTTCCTTCATATCTGGAAATGCAGATATGCATCTGAAAAATTTTTCTATTATGAAAAACTCGGATAATCAATATAGGTTAACGCCCGCCTACGACCTTCTCTGTACAACTCTTGCTATACCTGACGATAAAGAGCAGATGGCCATGCATCTTAATGGCAAGAAAAATAGCATCAAACGAAAAGATTTTTTTGACTTTGCTGCAAAGCTGAAAATAGATTCATCGGTGGTGGAAAAAACGATAGCCAAGCAGATAGGCTTTCAAAACGATTATGAAGAACTCATCAAAATTAGTTTTCTGCCTGATGAAATGAAAGAGCAATATATCCAGTTACTAAGGTCCCGAACGAAGGTTTTCCAGTGATAGATTGTTGTAGCGGCATTTAGGCCAAAATTGAATTAAATGTAGCAAAGGGAGCAACAGAGATTATTAGTACGTTAATCGGAAATTTGCAGAGAAAGATGGATTATATAACAAGTAGGCTTAAGCAGAGAAGATCGACTTCTTAAATGGCGCCAAACAATATGAAACCGTGAGAGTTCATTACCAGTCGAAATTGGATCGGATATCCTCTGATGAAGATCAGAAAAACGCACGACAAGTTTGCGTCATCTGGCCGGAAGGCGCGCAGAAAAAAACTGCTAAAAGAAATCGACAGGGTATAACTATCATTCCGTCCTCGTATCGGCGCAGGAATTGAAACAGATCGCGATATAGCTAGCTATACGGCGGTGAAAGCAGACCGTTTGAAACGGCCCCGATGCTAACAATCTTGCTTTGATCGAGGTCAAAAGAAATCTCCTGGGTTGAAGAAGAGGATTGCTCTGCAGCGTTTGGTTTGACTTCGTAGTAAAACCCAGGGGGACCTCCTGGAACCTCATTCAGATCAAGTTCCAGCATTGTTCCGTCAGAGGTGTAAGCGCCGACAGTGAACGCCTCATATGCGCGCACGGTAAGCCTCGCTACCCCATCAATAAATTTTTTAAACTTAATTTCCTTTGTAAAAGTGTCATGAAGAAAAAAAGCTATGTCACCCACCAGGGACTTATCATCGGTGGAGCGTACTTCCAGAACCACTTTATATAAATTGACCCGCGCAAAAAATGTGTTTTTAATGCTCGCTGTTATTTTTTTGTTATTGCTCCAGGCTGTGTCGCCCCATCTTTTTTTCTGCAAGTCATCAGCAACTATTACCGGTCTTGACTGATACAGCTTTTCAACCTTTTTCCTGAATGAGTCTGAGACTTTCTTATAATAAAAACCCTTGGGCAAGTTTGGCACCTCATTCAGATCAAGTTCCAGCGACAATTCGTCCATCAGGTATGCTGCTGCTGTAAATGCTTCAAATGAGCGTACGGTGACCTCCGCCTTCCCATCGCGATCAAATGTAACAAAGCGGATTTCGTCAGCAAATGAGTCATGCAGGAAGATGGCAACTTCTTCATTATTGATAGGTTGCCTTCGAAGTTTTACAATTAACCGAACCTCGTAGTTAGCCGAGCCGAAGCGCCGTACCTCGGCGGTGAGCGACGCGCGACCCGGATAATCAGATTTGAGACCCCACCTGCCCTTCTGCAGGTCATCGTCCTCGACAACCTCCCGCGCTGCATATTGTTCTTGCACCATCGTGCGGAACAAATGAGCGGGTATGAATTTGACGGGTTCAGCCACGGGTGGCTCTGATTGCGGGCCAACGCCCGGCGCACGGTAACCAAGAAATTTCTCCTCACCCGCATCGCTTGAAAAAGATGGTAAGTCTAACGGCTCACGCTGACGCTGTAATCTTAGTTCATTTACAACCTGATCAAAGAAAAGTTGGTACGTCATATCTGCGCTTGCATTTCTCAAAACGTGAATGAGGCTACTGAAAAAATGATTATGCGCCTGACGGGTCGACAAAGGGCGATTCTCTATGATGACGAAGTGGCCTTCGAAAGTCTCAAGTAAATTTTGTGAAACTGGTATATTTCTAAGTTTAAGGTCATAATGACTATCAACGATAAGCACCAGCATTACATTTTTATTTCCAATCACCTGCTGCAGTTCTGCGACCGGATCAAAACCTTGGGTAAGCAAAACGTCCGGGTGGTCATCGCTAAACAGAAAAAAACGAGTCCTGTTGGACGCCGGATCCCCGGCCGTGGCTCCTGAAAGAAACACAATACAGTGATCACCATCCTGTAGTTGTGACAATTCGCTTAGTGCGCCGTTAATTTTGTTTCTGGTTACATTTCCTGTCAAGTTCCTGTTAACCCCGAGCCTTCGGGAAAGCCTTGCGGTGACTTGTGATATCATCTCAGAAAACTGCTTCGCATTCCCTGAACTAAACCTTAAGGAAGAGGCATTAAGTGAAAGTTCATCTACTCCGATACTAAGCAAAAATACACGCGACTCTGAGACAGCCCGCTCGTTAAGGGGCTGCGTCTTAACCTTCCAGCTGGGAAATTCGGGTGCATTAAAAGAGAATGATAAATTATTAATGTAAACGATATTCTGGTACGATGTACTTTGATTTAGTGAATCGAGAAAATTCTTAACATCATTATTGACAATAAGGCTGCTGAAAAAATGAATTCCAAATTCTGCGCCGCTATGATCACTGATTTCGCCACGAACTCCAATGGTGTGTGGAACGGACCAGGACTGAAGGTATTGCACCAGAGTCTCGGACCTGCATGTGTTGGCGACAAACAATTTAAGGTTACCCTGGTAGAGAAGGAGCTCACCGAAATCAACGAAACTCAGGTTTCCGTCGCGAAAAAGCAGCGCACCATCGTCATCGAAACCGGAAAAATAACAAAGCTGGATTCGGTTGCGGCGCGAGGGGGCCGAAAAAAATGTGATAACTTCTTCCTGCGACGGGTCATTCAAAATAAAAAGCTCAATCCCGTTTTGCTTTGTAAATCGCGTCAGCATGCCCGATATCTCCGTTCGCTCGCGTGGCAGTTCTAAGGATCCACGTTTGGCGTCGGCAAAAATCAAAAGGAATATGGGTTTGGCTGCATTTGCCTGTGCCTCAAGTGCGAGTAAAAAATCCCGTTTCGACAGGTTAGCCGTATTAATATTATTGTTGGCACCAAACGTTCTTAACGCATTTGAGAGTTTATCTGAGGGGTCAGGATCAATCGGAGGGTTCTCATAACCGGTTTGAATAAGTTTAACCTGAAGATCAACATCAACGTTTGGGCCTGCCGCAAAGAAATGATGAAGAGCCGATTGATGACACAGTAACATCGGGGTCTTGTTTTCAAAGATATTCTCTCTTCCACGTCCGGGCACATCAACACTCAATTCTTTATAAAACCGCAAAGCGCGAAGGAAGAGCTGCAGGTTAGAGTGACCGAGGCCGATTTCTTTCATCGCTGAGGTTAGCGCAACGGTGAAGAGGCATTGGCGCTCATCCCCTAACACGAGCGTGCTTGCTTTCTGAAGATACATACAGGAAGCAAATAAAGTGTTGCTTTCATCGCTTGTGTCAAACCAGTAAGGTGTCGAAGCGTGATCTACCTGGACAATTAATGTCAGCGATTTATATTCAGATCGCACGGCCATGCTGCCAATCTCATCATCTTTAAGCCAGCCGGAAGGATCGAGATTGAAGTTCCGGGAATCACGCATCCGCGCATAGCAGTGTCCTTCCGCGGCAAGTCCGTCGGCTGCAATGTAGATTATCAGATCATCGTAACTGTTAGCTTCAGCAAATGTGGATCTTAACTTTTCATATACTCCCGCCTTTGTTGCATCTTCGCCTGCTACAAGAGCAACGACTGCGTCTGCGGGCAGCATCGGGCGTATCGTTCGTTCGAAAAGCCGGGCCGTATCAACATCCGACTTATTTGATTCAGACCCAACACCAATGATGAGCACGCGGCGTTTCCCTGGCAAAAGTGGTTCAGGGGATAACGACTCCGGCACTTTAACCTCGAGTGCACCTGCTGTTTTTTTCGACTTTAATAATTTGTGTAACGACTCATCAATCTTAATCTTTGAGGCAAAGGATTGTCCGTTTTCTTCAATAACATTCTTCCAGGCCTCCACCATTCCCGACTGGTCGTTAAGGATTTTCAGGATCTCGTGCGCTGGATCAAGATACGTCTCCAGCCGCGCCCGAGTTTTAAGAACCTGATCTATCGTTCTGAGCAGTTTGGTTTCGCCGTGTCGTTGTTCGATGTTGAGGAACTTGGCAAAGAGTTTTTGTGCTGCCTTATGTGGCTGCAGATAGAACAACGCTTCCAGCCGTTGAGTCTCAACATGGTCGGGGCCCCATTGCAACGTGTTCTCACCTGGTGTCTCGTAATAGTTGAGCACAAAAGCCGCAATTTCTTCTATCTTGCGTAACCCGATATCGTGCCATTCAACGCTCGCCGGCGCAATGGTGAGCCACCGCAGGAATGACGCCCTGATGTCCTGATGCATTTCGAATAATTCATGTCCGACTTGCCTGCAGATCGGGGAGGTAAGTACATCAGCGACTGCAATTGGATGAATTGCCAAATGTTCGCCGTCCCATTGATATGCATAAAAATTCTGACGGATCTTATAAAGCAGATCAGGGGTTAACAGGGCTGGCACTGCACAGTAGGCCGCGAAAATAAAGTGACCAAATTTGTATTCCGGGTAAAACTCATCAACATACTTAGAGTAAAACGCCTCTAGTTTGTTTGCCTCGGCCAAAGCGCTGGGTGCTGGAAAGGACTCTGGTAGTATCACGTTAAACCGGTTGGTGGTTCTTAAAAATTGTTCGGATTGTTTCCTGAAAATCGTACCCACCCGTTTCAATGAGGGGTGCCATCAGATAAACCCGGCTCAATAGATCCTCTGCCCCTGTGTTTTTCCAACGGTGGCGTGGCATAGGATTGAGCCAGATAATGTGCGCGCAGCTTTCACGAACGACATCAAGAAAATGGTTGGTTAGTTCCAGTCTGACAGGGGAGTCTGAATCGTTTGTTGCCAGTCCTGCATCACTTATCACGATTGCCAGCGTAAAGTTTCGGTTTGCCTTTAGCAGCGACTCTTTTAGTTTAACAGGACCAGTTAAATTTTCATTTCGATACACGACACCACGGGGATAATTCTGAAAATAATAAATAGGCGTCTTTACGTGACCTCCTTCGAAACATGTCTCAATCAGTCTATTCGAAAGTTCATGAAATGGTGCCATGCCACCCCGGCAGTCGACATAGAGCACAATATTATTTTCGCGATTTTTCAAACCGGGCTGATAAACGGGCTCGTTGAATAACCCTTCAGCAGCCAGACGCTCAACGGTAGCCTTAATATCAATGTTATCAGAAAATCCGGCTCGTTCCTTAAGTTTGATTGTTTGCCAGGCTTTCACCATCTGTCGTCGTGAAATCGAAAAGTAGTCGTCCGTTTGAAGGAACTGTGTTAAGGGAATCGGCTCGTCGTCCTGTGTCATTTCTGAGAGTGCCGGAACCCCAGGTTGGTAATACATCACTTTTTGAGATTCCATATCTGGTTCTTTTTCAACGATCGTGCGCGGCGGTGTTGGATCATAAGGCGGGCGTTCCCCTCTTGGGAATCTTGGTGGGCTGATCGGAGTGGTCACATCAGTGCCTTCCACCCGCTCCGAATCAAGGGCTTCCAAAAATCTTTGCCGTTCGTGTTCGATGGCTTCATCTAACAGTTTATTGAAGCGCGGCTCATCTGAAAGGCGTTGCAGAAGCAATGCTTTGGCGAAAACCTTGAACCTGGAGAAATCGGTATCCTCATCAAGGGCTGAATCAAAAATGGTCGTCAGAAAAATCTGATATTTATCCACTGTAGGACTATAGGAGAGTTCACGCTCCAACGACTCGAACAGTTGCCAAAACGGTAGTGATACAGGTCTCATAACACCTTCTTTTGTTGTCGGAGAACTGCTGGGTACGTTTTTAGTAATGCCTGGTAATAACGCGGCAATTTTTCCAGTGAACCAATTGTCTCCTGAGCAGCCTTCCGCGAATTATCATCTGCTTCTAGATCGAATTTATATGCCCTCAACCAGTCCAGCAATTCACTGGTCGACACTCGTTTATTATCAGAGGGATCGCGCCTGATCTCCTCTCGCAGAACATTGAAGGCATCAATGGCTTTATCAACGAGCTGGCCATGCCGGGTCAATATCCCTGGAAGGTGTGCGTCAATAATCCGCTTAAGGTCCGCTGTCTCCGGAAATTTTATGTACATGAAAAGACAACGTCTTAAAAAGGCTTCCGGTAATTCGCGCTCGTCGTTGCTGGTAATGAAAATCACAGGGGGATAGCGCGCTTCAATCACTTCACCTGTCTCCGGTATTACAAATCGTCTTTCATCGAGTTCAAGAAGTAAATCATTGGGAAAATCAATGTCAGCCTTGTCGATTTCGTCGATAAGCAGAATCGAAGGATCTGCCTGGGTGGAAGTAAGAAACGCGCGGCCCATCGGCCCGAATGTGCGATATTGGAAAATCTCGTTGCTGGTCTTATCACTTCTGCTTGCGATGTTGGCGTCTCTGAGCCGTCCCACGTGATCGAATGTGTACAGACCATCAATTGCCTTTGCAGTGGACTTGATCTGCCATTCGAAAAAATGATCGCGATATTCATTGCCATACCACTCATATGCAAGCGCTTTTGCCAATTGTGTTTTACCGCTTCCAGGTTCTCCTTTTATCAACACCGGCCGCTGGAGTATTTGCGCCAGCCTGATCAGTTCAATAATTTCCTGGGACGGGATATAAGGTGCAATTGGCCGATCGGTAATAACGGCCTCCTGCTTCTTTATTGTAAACACGCCGGTCCTCGTGGAGGGGTCATATGAAAAATCTTTCGGCCTGTAAGTCGGCATCACAGGCCCCAAGGTTCCATTATTGTCTGTGGCAAAACGAGTTTTCGATTTTGGGAACGATGGGTTTGGCTGGGGATAGGGTTTTATAGTAATTGCCATTAGATAAGGGATTTTAGATTGAATTCATAAAGTTCTTTTTTAAAATCAACAATCTCCTTTTCTGTGTAATTGCAGTGCACACAGATAAGGTTGACAATGTCTTCATAAACATGGTCGATGTATTCGCAGCCTATAAGAGTTTTGACCAGCTCCGGATTCGTTTTTAATAATGCGATCTGGGTACTTTCGATTTTGGCACTTTCGATCCAACTTTGAAAAATCACTTCAGTTATCTTCCGGATTGGAGAAGTCGGGATAAAATTGGCGGCAGGCAGTTCTTTTCCTGGAAACATTTCCTGATGAAGAGAACCTTCGCCTTTTCGCAGGTCTGAAAAAACTATAAACACATGTCCGATTCTTGTCTGAATGTCTTGAGGATACTTTTTTAAGCGCTCGTGATACAACTCGCTGAAACGTGTTGCGAAGGAAAAAATTTTTTCAAACAGTTGCTTCCCGCCGACCTCGAAGCCGATCCACAGTATCAAATGCACAGGCTGATCAGATTCAAGGTCTGACACCTTTTCAAAGAACCAGTTATGAATATTCTCTTCGTCGCAGGGGATCGGATTCTTTGTGTCACTGATTTGCTGATGCAGCGCTTTCCAGATATCATCCTGGCCTGTCGCATCCAGGATAGTCTTATCATGGAGGAAATAATAACCCGGGTTAATAAGAATGCCAAGTCGTTCCAGTGAACCGAACCAGCGAAGTATTACTTTAGTCAGCACCTTCTGAACGTCGTAAGAATGCCCGTGCGTAGTAATAACATTCACCTTATTTTTCTGTGGCCGATACAATTCGACCAAATTGCTGCGCTGAGCTCCAAAATCAAGATGATCAAGAAAAGAATCGAGCAGGATCGCCAGGTCCGGTCGATCTTTTATCTTTCTCTCAAGCGTAAAATAACTACTTCCGCATTTGACATTTGGCATGCTTCCCAGCAAAAGCCTCTGCTGAATGCGGTTAGGATTTTTTTTGTTCATCAATGAAAGGTTGCCCTCAATTTTGGTAGTTTCCCTTTCATTGACTTCAATAAATGGCGCGGTATTTTCACGAAGCCATTTTTCAAAAGCAAGGGAAAAGGGACTTCCTTTCCCGGGCTGACCATCACTGGCTGTCTCGTTTGGCGCGCACGAAGTCAGCACGCGGCGCGAATAATCACTTCCGTCAGTTATACTGGTGCCAAGTTTTGAATAACCTGCGTAGCAGCAATCAAGTACAAGTAATGTATGCTTGAATTTCTTGTCACTCAGATAGTTCGTAAGTCCACGAAATAAGTCATTGGCAAGAAGATAGCTTGATGAATCAGCGGGCGTAGTAGCATGACAAATCAGACAGTAATCACTGTCAACGATGGCGCCATGTCCTGCAAAATAGATGAGCAAATTGTCCTGTTCCCTTAGGTCTGCCCTTATGGTTCCCAGGTGTCTTAGGATATCTGATGCCACTGCTTTCGAATTGTAGAAGGTTTTTACTTCCGGCGAATCATACAAAGGTATTTCGGAAATGTTCCCATTGCCATCGCTCACCTGTTCATGACCGCAGGGTTGCGCAGGGCCAAAGGTGTAGCTCCCAAGTAAAACCTGCAGAATCCGGTTGCAATCCAGGACCGCGTTGGGGAGTCTTGTAAAATGTTGGTACTCCGAAACACCGATCATTACAACAAAATTCTTTCCTTCCATAGGTCGTGCTGATGGCGCTTTGCGGAGAAAATTAATATTTGGATCCCGTGATTCAGGCATTTCATTGGAAGGAGTTTTGTGCCGCAATAGCTTTTTTCAAATAGAGTGACGCAGAGGTCGAACTCACAACGCGCTTGCGAAAATCTGAGCTATTTAGTAGCGCATTCGCGCTCTTTTCATCATCAAGATCCAGCTGAGAAAATTCCTGATAGAACTGTGGATCTGTTTGCAGCAGATGAAGCAGTTCCCATGCTAAGGCGCCGGAATCCAGCTTTACATTTTCAGACCGCCATGTGCGGTTCTTAAAGAAGGAACTGACAGTATCAAGCAAGCCGCCAAAACTAGTCTCGGCCGGACTGGATTTGACTAATTCGCTGTCATTTGGAATAACCTGTAAGGCGGAGGCAGCACGCAAAATACCGTTTCCATAATACTTCTTATATTCTCCAAATACTTCGTCTTTAGCCGCAGATTTGTACAGGGCGTAGCGCACAGCCTCTACTTTTTTCCATTGATTGCCCTTTGTGTAATATCCTCGCTCTATGAGTTGGTCGCGATGATGAGCGATCCAAAGCGCAGCTGCGGCAGCGACTTGAGGCGTGGCAGACGAGGTACCTCCGCCACTTCGCAAAAATTTATAATGTGTTGAAGCCCATGGTGTATTAGGCGTATAAGCAGCGAGGGCTTTTTTCATTCGCGACGGCGGTCCCCACGAACCTTGCATATAACGAGTTGTTATGTTAAAACGCTTTTTCTGAAGATAATTAACATCGTAGGGTTTCTGGTCATACATCGCACCGGTTGCCGCCAGAACACGATCAAAAGCAGCGGGAAACATCACGCATTTGGGCAGCAGCGCACCTACACCTTTATACCAGCAATTGCTGGCTGCCGAAACGATTACAATGCCAGCTTCATAGGCGCGATTCACCGCGTCAGCCATTTTCGCCGATGGTTTTCCTGCCATTGACATGCTAATGACTTCGCATTCGTGTTGGATCGCATAGTCTACGGCGTTGCAAAAAGCGGTAGAATTAAAAATCACGACAGATTCCGCTATGCGGACGGGCACTACCTCTGCTAACGGTGCTCCGCCAACAAAGCCCTGATACTCATTAAAGGTATCTGAGAGACTGACCTGCCCGCCAGCCAGCAAAACAATTGTTCCGAGCCCGTGGCCATCTTGTCCCGACTCAGGCGGATCAATTGCCTGATTCGGGCTTTCTCCTGGAACAAAACTATGCGCCAGGCTTTTATTAAGCTTTGCAGGAAGCGCTGAATGATCTGCGATGTAGCCTGTGTCAAAGTGGGCGATCCGAATATGGCTGTCTGCTTTTTTTGCAACTGTCTGAAAAGCTGAAGACAGTTGCGAGTGTGCATCATCAAGATGCCAGCCAATTTTAACTTTCCCCTGCTGCAGCGATGGTGGCCATTCGGGTATATAGTCTGGATTGTTGATGTCTCCTTCGCGCGTGGCGCGTCTGACGTAGGCCGGATTTACCGAAATCACAGGTTCGATGAGCACCTCAAAACCTTCCCTGGAAAGTTCCGATTGCAGGGCATGCGCCGCCTCCCAGGAATGTTTGATCGGAACGTCGGTAAGTTCGATTGTCACACATTCACCCTTCGCCCAGGTGGAACGCTGAAGAACTTTTACCTTTTTATCATCGACCACATTGTCCCATTGCTTTCCAATCAAGGTCACATCAAGAACAGCCGGAAGTTCAAGGTCAACGTCGTCTGCCACAAACGTCGGGCGTTTTCGTATGTCATTTTCAAGCTGATCAAATTTGGGTTCGAGGTATCCTTCAATGCGTGTGGCATCCGGAATGTCGATCAAGAAGGGAAACGAGGCATCGTACGAAGGTATGATGGCTCCATAGCCGAAATAATTTGGCCGCGGGAAGAAATAGCGGCACTTTACCATTTCAATAAGTTGCTCGGCATTCGCACTTCTGCCTGCAGCTGATTTGAAAATTTCAATGAACGCCTCAGTAAAGATGCCGTTCTTTTCACCATCAAGCGTTTCTTCATCGTCCTGGCAAGCCGCCAAAAGCTTGACGGCAGCCATCAGGCCTTCTGCCTGCGCAACGGTCTCATAATTTTTTTGAATTTTACTGTAGGTAGATTGGTTCCTTTGCTGAATCTGACGCTGGAGTTCGGTTGGCACTTTCCTTGACCTTAATCCGAATTCGGCTGCTGTCCGGGTCATTCCGCGATTCAGGAAGTTATTGAAATTCACTTCTCCATCGCGGGTCACTGTACCTGAATGGCAACTGTCAGAGACAACGAGGATACGCGTGCCCTTATCAAACAATTTAAAACATTCAAATATTTCATCGTCGATAAGCTGCCGGTCGTACAAGCACCATGTCTGGTTGTAAGGTTCCCGGTTAAGCCCCTGCTGTTTATCATTTTCCATATACCCGCCATGTCCGGCATAGGTAACAAGGAATATATCACCTGGCCTCATCTGATTTTTGATGGCGCGCATTGTTTCCAGCACAGTTTCGGATTTTGCTTCCTCATCCGTTAGTAACCTGGTTTGGTAGCCAAGCGATTTAGCAAAGTCGCGCCAGAAGAAGGCATCATAGACCGCCCCCGCCAGTGTTGACAAGCCCGGGTAATGCTTTTCATCGGTTTGGTTTACTCCTATATGAAGTGAGAATCCTGTTGCCATAGTGTGGGTATTATTTTGACTGCTGTACTGTATAAGCTAAAGCGTCCCGTACAATTGCTGTGTCGCTCAGGTATGAGAGATGATGACCATTGAAAATCCTGAAGTGGCGCCCATTGAAACCATTTGTCGATGACATGCTTTCAATGGTACACACCAGATCATTTTCTTTATCCCCGAAAACCACCCTTGACACTCCCGATGCGATCATATTTTTCCGGAGATAATTCCCCACTTGCAGTGCCATTCCAGCATCATCGGGATTGGCTTCTGCGTTGTAGCTGGCCCCAAATATCCGATACGTTACGCCGGTTACAGCGACAGGAGTGTTCAATTCCAGCAGCAGTGCTGAACCTGGTGTAATCTCCTGAATAGTCCCCGCCGGATTTAGCTGCAATTTTCTCAGCAAGAAACCAAGACCTGTAATTGCGTATTTGATGGGCCCGGCTAAGTTTAATGCGGAAACCAAGAACGCGTGGACGCGATCGGCAAGCGCAGCGACTGAGGCTCCGGCATTTGGAGTACCCAGCATCACCACATCGTCAACAAATGATGTGTTGAGCTTCTCGACCAGCCAACGCGCAATCAGACCACCAGTAGAATGCGCGATAACATTCAGTTGGCGCTGACCAAGCACGCCACCAAGCCCGAGCAGTTGTGCGTTAAGATCCTCTGCAGCTTGTTTAAACGAGGTCGATAGTGATTCATAATCAAAGGCAAGGACGAAAGGATATTGCTCACGCAGAAGAGGATCTGCATCTAATGAGCGGAAAATGTATTCTGATGAACTGAATAAACCGTGAACGATGAGCAGGACTTTTCCGTTATGCTTTGTGAGTGTTGACTGAATTTCTTTTACGTCCGAAGTCGATTGCCATATTCCGTCATGATATACGTGCAGGGCAAGGGGCTTACTCACTTTACGCGTAAATAATTTTCGAAAATAAAGAGTGACCGTACTTTCAATGCCGCGTGTATCCGCATGAGAATCGTTTGGCAGCTGACTGATCACGACCTCTCCGTTCACAGAGTAACCATGCGGAAGAAACAAGCCGGTCTGCGATGAGTACGAGTAAGGAAGTATCAATTCGTCATACTGGTCATTAGCCGTAGTTTTGACAAGTTTTGTCTTACCCATGGCAATCCTGACGGCTTCATTTCTGACCTGCGCAAAAGATTGTGAATCACGAGTCGATATTTTCAGCGCCGTGATCGGGTTGACAGACAACGTAGTCATGTCATTTTGGAATTCGAAGCATTCATTCACTGCATCTCCAAAGGGATTGCTGCGTTTGATGCCATCCTCATCACTGCGCGCGAGCGCCTCATTAGTCAACCATTCAATTTCTGCATTCAGATTTTCCGGCAGGAGAATTTCATTCAGGCCATTTTTTTCGGAAACACTCTGCGGGCGTTGAAGGATCAGCCTGACGGTAAATACCGCCCAATTCTGCAGTTGCGGTTTCTGGCCCGACCTCACAAAATTATTGTTCACATCCCGGGCGGTAAATGTAGCAAGTGGATCAAGTTCAAGATTGTCTTGCTCAAATGCAGCAAGGTTCAGCGGTTTATCGCTGATCACAATCTTCAAGTAACTGCTCACTTCTGTTACACCATTTCTTATGTATTGGTCATCGAATGACAAGGGTATGGTCTTTAACTTCGTATCACCATCTCCGAATTCCAGGGCAATTGGTGCGCCACCTCGAATGAGTCGGCCAGCATCTGCAGGCACGTAAGTTGTCTTAATCCCGAATCGACTCTCAAGGTAAAGTACAGCCACAAAGCATTGCTGATGAGCCGATGCATCCGAAAAAGAGATCTGGAGCCGAAAACCCGGGTCATGGTTGTCAATCCAACGCAGCACGACCTCGTTGCTGCTAAGTTCTACCTGCTCACCGTTAAGATGGTCAATATTATCTGGAGTAAGATGTACTCCTTCCAGTTTCTCTGCTTTAAAGATAAAATCATCCCTTTTGAAGATACTTGCTGTGCTGGTTAACTGCAGGCAGTTGATCCACTTTCCGATCGCCTCAAGCTGTTGAACAAAACGTTCCGGGTTCGACTGGCGTCTGAACACGGGGGTCGTCCCGCCAGCTTTTGTAAGCAGGTACTCGCCTTTATCGGTGAAATGGATGCTGAAATCAGGATCTATTGATTCGGCAGAAAATTCCACTGACGTGGGGCGAAGGCTGTCAAATGCCTTGCCCAGTTCCTTAAAGAGTATGCCGTCCTTTTGTGAATTTTCTGCCAATGAAACGTTTATGGCGCGCTTCAGCTTGAGCGGTCGCCCTTTGTAGCTCAAACCTTTCTTCAGCCGTAGATCATCCTGCAGAAAAGAGTAGGTGGAAAAAACTTCAACTATCGGAATATTGAATGCATCGACTATACAGTAACTTATATCAGTGCCGGTAGAGGGCCCGACACCGTGAAGTGCGCCGCAGTTCAACTTCCAGGCTTTCCGTACCGCGTCGTAGGTGACTTCATATCCGGTTTGTTTTTTAATCTCCCCCCCTAAGAATAACCGGTCAAGATCGGCAGGTATTTTTGCATAGCGGACAGGGTTTTGCTTGTCAGTCTTGTATTGAACCGAATTCAGGATGTTGTCTGCGATCTGATTATAGGTTTGACTAAAGCCAGCTGAACGTAAACAATTAATGAGGCGATTTGTGAAAATGCCTCCCTGATATGACTCCTGAGCAAGCTCAAAGTCCTGACATGCACTCAACTGAACAATGCGCGGGTACTTGATTTCAACCCAGCCTTCCTTTTTCGTATAAAAGTCATTGCCACTTTTAAATCCAATGTATTCTTCCAGCGGGATTTTATGTGGTGAAAACGTTTCTTGCCGAGTTCTTATGTGAGAACTATCGCCAATCAATCTTGAATTATTTCCCGAGTGGCAGCAATCCATTACAACAACACAATGGCTGTTGTTGTCGCGGAGCGCATCCCAGAGCAGGTATGCAACTTCTTTATCAATCAGGTCCCGTGCTTTTGACCCTGGGTCACGACTGTCAAGACAAACAAGCGTCTCATTCAAGCGATCTGATTTCTGAAATTGAAACAGCGGAAGAGATTCTACCTGGGCGCCGTGTCCGGCATAAAAGAACAAGCATATATCCTCGGACGAGGCGCCTTTAAAGTGTAAAAAGGCCTTGTTAGCGACATTGTCCAATGTTGGAAGTTCATAATCAATTGCTGACCCTGTTAGCTCCACGTGTTCGGCGATGCTTTCTTTGTCAGTATCATGAGGGGCCATTAGATAAAACGGGCGATATGAAAGACCGCTATCAGAAGTAATTTCCCGCAGGAGCATGTCCATGGCCAACACATCTTTCACACACCCGTAAAGCGGTTTGCTTTTGTATGCGTTGATACCAATGAGAGTCGCAACCAATTTTTTTGACATAGGGGGAAAAAAAAACATCCTCCGGACACACATGACGTGGTCCGCAGGATGGGCTGAGAGTGAATTTAGCAAAGGCTTACTAAAACGCAAAATTTCCTGTTGTACTTTAAAAAAAAATCGAACAGCGACTTGCATTGCCGGATATCATCTCATCATCAGCAGCATTCGCCCGCACCTTCGCGTTTCAAAGCCTGACCATTCTTAATCCCTTCATTGGGGTTACCCGTGATCCGCTGGCCGCGTTCGCTTTTTTCAGCAGGGCAAGACCAGGTCCGGTGCACCCACCGGTTATTGTTACGATGCAACCTCGAATTTATGACCAGCCTCTTGTGAAGCACAAAACAACCCTTTGCGCAAATGCGGAGCTGTGTAACAAAACGGACAGATCGACTTTCTGTCCTGATTGTGACTGTTATAATTAGAAGGAATAATATACATTATGTTTTAAGCAAGGCCCGAGATTGCTATGGGTTTTTGCACCTCTTCGTCATTTTAGTCATGAACGCATGACACCGTGCGTATTACGAATCAAGGTCTATGGAAAAATCAAATTTTGACCGATTGCTTGAGCGATACCTTGCCGGTGAGGTCAGCGAAGAGGAACGCATCAAACTTGAAAAATGGCTTGACAGCATCAAGGTTGAGGACACAACGAATTTGAACTTGTCACCGGCGCAAGAAGAAAAGATTTTCCAAAGAATTATCAGCAAGCAAGAGCCTGGCGACTTTGGCCAGACTAATGAAGCGCGTCCCCGGAAAAATCAACGCTTCTGGATAGTCAGGATTGCAGCGGCGCTGCTACTCCTTATTACTGCAGGATACTTAACGTGGATGTTTACCAACACACCCACTCAGGTTGAAAAACTTATTTTGACGGACGGATCAATTGTGTGGCTTGAACCCGGCAGCAAACTGAGCTACAGTGAACGAAATCAGGATGGCGTTACAGTAAGATTTGCCACGCTGACAGGCGACGCACTCTTTGAAGTTTTCAAAGACAAAAACAGACCTTTTATTGTCCAGACTGGTCCGGCTGAAGTTCGTGTAAGCGGGACAAGTTTTAAGGTTCGCGGAAGTTCAGCATCCGCCGAAGTGAGTGTGCTGACAGGACGCGTTGTCTTTACCTCTACCCGGACAAATCAAAGTATTCCGCTTCTGGCAAAAGAAAAAGGCACATGCACTGCGCAGGGACGCTTAACAAAACGGAGCCTGAGTGATAAAGAGAAAGAGATTATCAGCAATAATGCAGAATACGAACTGCATTTTGACGCGACCGCTATGTCTGAGGTTGCCGAAAGGCTGGAAGCAAAGTTTGACAAAAAGTTCAGATTTATTGACGCCACGCCATTATCGTGCAGGGTAACAGTGGACCTTACCGATCATTCGCTGCACGAGTCTGTTGACATGCTGCAACAAATACTGGACGTGAGTTTCCAGGTTGAAGGAGACACCATTACCGTTTCCGGGGTCGGGTGTGGAAGTGACTAAAGTACCACGATGACTTCTTCAAAGAAAGCATAAAGCCAGACAATTACAGGAGTATTTAACGACTCCGGCCTTACCTGAATGTTAAACCAAGCCTTAACGGGTAAGAGGGAAGCCTTTGCCTTTTGGACTACAAAGAATAAACCTTTACACTATGAAAGACAACTGTACAAGCCGAAACAAAACAGATGCAACCAGTTATAGCAAGGCAAAACTCTTTTTTGCCTTGCTCCTATCCTGCGTTACGATATGCCGGGGTGGTTTTGCCCAAATTCTTGAAACCCGGATAAGCGTTAACATGAAGCAGGTTCCACTGGAAGCAGTTCTCAAATACATCGAATCGAAAGCGCAGGTCCGTATTTTCTATAGCGTCGACCAGCTTGGCTTTTCTCATGATGTTTCCGTCCACGCTGAAAACGCGACAGTGCGTTCGGTTCTGGATGAGATTTTCAAAGACCATCAGGTAGCCTACCAGGTTGACGAGAACAAAAGAATTATTATTCTGAAAAGACAAACCGCACGCAGCGCACCTTCGCGCAGGTCAGGTGAAATCCCCAACAGTAACAACCTTTCTCAGGGGCTCATCACCGGGGTTATCACCGATGCAGCTTCAGGACAGCCAATGCCGGGCGTCAATATAATTGTGCGCGGAACCATCCGGGGCACAACATCGGGCTCCGACGGAAAATTCGCGATCTCAGCAGAACAAAACGAAGTGCTGGTCTTCTCCTTCATTGGCTACAAGACGACAGAGGTTAAGCTTTCCGGAAGCACAGATTTGATTCTTGAAATGGAGGCCGACATCATGTCACTGGCAGCGGTCGAGGTAAACGCTGGTTACTACCGCGTAAGCAGGGAAGAGCAGACCGGTAACATCACCAGGGTAAACGCAGAAGAAATTGATGGCCAGCCTGTGTCCAATCCACTGGCAACGTTGGGGGGACGCGTGGCGGGCCTTGAGGTGATACAAAATACCGGGGTGCCCGGCGGCAACTTCAAGGTGAGAATCCGCGGGCAAAACAGTATCGGCAGCGGGAATGATCCCTTGTATATCATCAACGGTGTTCCTTTCATTTCCACTTCACAATCGTTTCTGGAGACCAGCAGCGGAATATTGCCTGCAGGCACAAATCCGCTGAACAGCATCAATCCGTCGGATATTGAAAGCATTGAAGTGCTCAAGGATGCAGATGCAACTTCCATCTATGGTTCACGTGGCGCAAACGGTGTGATCCTGATCACAACAAAAAAAGGAAAGGAAGGAAGAACGAATGTAAGCCTTAACCTGTATACGGGGATAGGCATGGTGGCAAGGCAGGCTGACTTACTCACATCAGACCAGTACCTGACTATGCGACGGGAGGCATATCGCAACGATGGGATTGATTTTACTCAGCCATCGGTCCATGCACCAGACCTGAAGGTATGGGATACTACCCGGTACACCAACTGGCAGGAAGAATTGATTGGCGGCCGTGCAGCGTATCGCAATGCAGATATTTCCATCTCTGGCGGTGAGGGAAAGACACAGTATTTGTTGGGAGGTTCGTTTCATTCAGAAGGCGCGGTATTCCCGGGAAACAATCACGACAGAAGATTTTCCTTACACTCAAATCTTTCCACCTCCGCTCCCGATGAAAAATTCTCCGGCATCTTTACCATAAACTTTACCCGAAACGATGCCGCGCTCATACGCCGCGATCTTGCAGGGCTGGCACTTACCCTCCCGCCAGTAGCCCCACCGTTATTTGATGATGAAGGCGATTTAAACTGGTCGGCTTCGGCATGGAACGGATCGGGATCACTCGCGCATCCCCTGTCGGCCACACGCCAATCATACGAGTCGATTACCAACACGTTCGTTGCCAATTCGGTTTTATCCTACACCTTCAGTGACCTGTTTGAACTTAAAACAAACCTAGGCATGAGCTCTGCGCACATGCAATCAGTCATGGCCACACCGATCAGTTCGCTGGATCCTGCAACACCCAATCCGATGAACGCTGCCTCTTTTGCATCTAACAATTTTTCCAACTGGATTGCAGAGCCTCAGCTTAATTACCGAAGCAAGCTGTTCGGACAAGGGCTTGAAATAATCGTAGGAGGTTCATTTCTATCCCAGCGCAATGAAGGCGGAGCACAATTCGCCAATGGTTTCCCCAGCGAAGCACTCATCAGGGACATTAACTCAGCGGGTACGATCCTTCGCGGCACCAGCCTGTTTAATGCGTACCGATACGTAAAAGGCTTCTCGCGAATTAACGTTAATGTACGGGAGCGCTACATTTTTAATCTCACTGCCAGCCGTGATGGTTCCTCGCGCTTCGGACCTGGCAACCGTTTTGCAAACTTTGGTGCCATTGGCGTTGCCTGGATTTTCAGCCAGGAATCCTTTCTTAAACACAGCAACATACTTTCGTTTGGCAAGCTGCGTGCAACGGCGGGGCTAACAGGCAACGACCAGATCGGCGACTATCAGTTTCTTGACACCTATGCGCCTGCAGGTTCGGGAGCATACCAGGGCATTTCAGGAATCGGGCCGCAGCGGCCCTTCAATGCGGACTTCGGCTGGGAAACGACAACTAAAAAAGAAGCCGGCCTCGAGCTTGGATTTTTCGGCGGAAGGATTACCTCATCGCTTGTGTACTACCACAATACATCAGGCAATCAGTTAATCGGAGAACCCTTACCCTTAAGCACGGGATTTTCTTCTGTGCAAAACAATTTCCCTGCAGTGGTGCGCAACTCAGGTCTTGAGATTGTGGCATCGGCCTCCCCGGTTAACAATGATGCCATTGGGTGGACAGTGTCCGCTAATTTCTCTTTACCAAAAAATGAACTGGTTTCATTTCCACGGCTCGAACAAAGCTCGTATGCGTCCAGCCTCGTGGTTGGAGAGCCCGTGTCAGTGACGAAACGCTTCCGCTACCTGGGTGTGGACGCCGCGACAGGCATGTACACATTTGAAGATGTAAACGGGGACGGTGTCTTCAATGCAACGGATCGCACCTCAGTTGCTTTTGTCGGTCCGAAAGCCTTTGGTGGTCTCAGCAATACGTTCTCATGGCGTGGTCTGGAATTCAGTTTTCTGGTACAGTACGTAAACCAGAGTGGCCCTGATCCGGTGCTCACAGCCTCGTCCCTTCAGCCTGGTCGCGAATTTAACGCCTTTCAGCAAGTATGGGGTCGCTGGCGTTCCGAGGGGGATCCGGGCGACATCCAACGGTTCAGTACGCAGTCACAATATCAACAGGCATTCACACGTCTGGCATCAAGTGATAAAGCTGTGGTTGATGCCTCGTTTGTGCGGATCAAGAACATTGGATTGTCTTACAGTTTCCCCCGGCAATTCATCCAGCGCATCCGCATCGAAAAGGTGAGGTTATACTTTCAGGCGCAAAATGTCTTTACCATCACATCATACGAGGGGCTCGACCCTGAGACACTTAATACTTCGTTACCGCCATTGACGGTTTTAACCACCGGACTGCAGATAACACTATAATTAATTGTACCACATGTCAATTTTTCGGGCTATGAAATATTCTAAAACAATCGTTGCGTTCCTCTCTCTTGTTTTCTTCATAACAGCGTGTGATGACTTACTTGAAGTAGGTGCACCGCGGACACAACTGATAGCAAAGACGGTATTTGAGAATGACGCGACAGCCACTGCTGCACTGATTGATGTCTATTACCAGCTGTCAACATCCGGTTTTGCCAGCGGCGGACCTACAAGTGTATCTTTTTTAGCAGGATTAGCCTCCGATGAACTGCTGGACTACAGCCCCGCCAATATCAGTGCGACTACATCAGAATTTAATAATAACACGCTGAGCGCCGCCAACCCCTACGTCGCCAACCTCTGGGCTCAGCCATATACGGCGATTTATAAAGTGAATTCAATTTTGGACGGCATCGAAAAATCAGGCAATCTGAGCGTGGAAATCCGAAGCCAGCTCGAAGGTGAAGCCAGGTTTTTCCGCGCCTTCTGCTACTTCTACCTGACGGCTATGTTTGCCGATGTGCCGTTGCTTTTGAGTCCTGACTACAAGGAAAATACGAAGGCGGAAAAAGTCAGTGCAGGGCTCATTTACAACCAGATGATTGCAGATCTGCAGGAGGCGGAGAGGCTTTTACCACCGGATTACTCAGTCTCGAAAGGACTAAGGACCCGCGTCAACAGCTTTTGTGCCACTGCGTTACTGGCCCGGGTGCATCTTTATGCTGGTAACTGGCAGAAGGCAGAGGAATCAGCCACCAGGATTATTTCAAGCACGGACTATCAGCTTGAAAGCGATCTGACCAGGGTGTTTCATAAAAACAGCAGGGAAGCCATTTTACAGTTTGAGCATGTGAGCGGCTATCCTCCTGACCTGTTCACATTTTATCTGCTGGGCTTACCCCAAAACGGAGTGCTGCGGGAAAACCTGGTGAGCACTTTTTCAGCCGGCGATGAAAGGCGTATAAAGTGGATCGGATCGATGAGTTCAGGTCCCCTCACTTTTTACTATCCCAGAAAATATCAGGCGCTGACCAGTCTTCAGGAATTCAGCACTGTACTGAGACTTTCCGAACAGTATCTGATTCGATCTGAGGCCAGAATGCATCTCGGACAGGTTACTGGTGCGTACGCAGACCTGAATGTGGTGAGGTCACGTGCCAAACTGGCCCCGGCTACGGGTGATCAGCAATCGCTGGCCGTGCACCTGCTCGAAGAACGGCGCCGTGAACTATTCTCTGAATGGGGTCACCGGTGGTTTGATCTGGTGCGCACAGGGAGCGCGGAGACGTTGCTAAGCACAGTTAAGCCTCAATGGAAGACACACGCGGTGCTCTTTCCGATCCCGGAACAACAGATACTGAATTCTCCTGCGATGCAGCATGCGCAAAATCCAGGATACTAAATCCCCGTTTTTATGAAACATCTGATCCGTACACTATGGGCAATGATGCTCATCGTAAAAGGTATGTGCTTAAGTGCTCAGACACCCGAAGTCGGGAAGCCATTCCCCGAAGTCGACACCAAAACCACACACGTCGCAGAGCTTATCGCACCTGTAAAGTTAAAAGGAAGATGGTCGATGATTGAGTTCTGGTACATGGGATGCAGTTCGTGTATAAAGAGTCTCTCACTAATGGACTCAGTGCAGCGCCGGTTTGGAGACCGGATGAATGTTATCATGATTGGTTATAATGGCCATGACCGGTGGGGCCGCGGCGTAGAGAATTTTTTCGACCAGTTCAGGAAAGTGCGGGGGCTGGCACTGCGCTCACAGTTTGATAGTGCGATTTTTAAAGCCTGGAAAATCCGATCAATGCCTTATATTTTCATTGTAGATCCGGAAGGTGTGACGCGTTTCATTACTGACACACGCGACATTACTCTCGAAAACATGGAGTCACTCCTTCAGGGCAAAGAAGTGAGAATCTACCAGCGGGGTGAAGCGCAGCGAACGTTCACGGTCCCTCCGATAAGCAAGACTGTCTTTCATTCGGCATTGGCGCAATGGGATGGTGAACATCAGTGGGTCGATGATGTCCATGCTGTCGCCTTTGAATCAAAAGGGTCGAAAGAGGTGACTTACCGGCTATCGATGGTTCCGCTGTATGCGCTCTACAACGAAGCCTTTGCCGGAAGTTTCGGCTGGAGCACCAATGACTCATTATACAATACATTGTATCCGAAGCTTGTACTGGAGGTTAAGGACAAGACCAGGTTCGAATACAGTTACCGCCAGGGCAAAGGCCTCTACAATTATTCATTTCAAAGTTACGGAAGAACATTGAATAAGGCGGAGCTTATGAGTATTCTGCAGAATGAACTGGAAAATGCATTTGGGTTCAAGGCGTCGATCCAGACCCGCGAAGTTTCTGTGCTTCATCTGGTAAAAATCCGTGATAATGTCAGCCAGCTAAGAACGAAGGGTGGTGAACCCCGGATCCCCTCACACAGTTCAGCTGCGGGTTTTTCATTGCAGAATGTTTCAATGAAAACATTTCTGGATCGGGCGATGTACTATGTGGCGGAAAATCTGCCTCCGTACTTTGATGTAAGCGGAATAGACTACAACGTTGATGTATCACTCCAGGGAGATCTTACCAACATCGAGACATTGAAACAGCAGTTGCGAACGATTGGCCTGGATCTGATGATCGCAACAAGGCCGATGAAGGCGATCGTCGTTGAAGATAAATAAGAGGGATGACAGGCGCAACGCCTGTCATCCATTTCAACTACTGATGGCGCAACGGGCTGCCACAGGAAGTACCGTTCCACAGCGCGCTGTTGCCAACAAGGCGATTTTGCATGTCCTTACATTCAGGACCAATTCCGCTGCACTCAAAGGTCGATTCCTGGCAGCTGATACCGTTGAACACGTAACCTTGCACCGGAGGATTCAGTGCGGTGGCAAATGCACCACCGACAGCGAGTACGAATGCCACTACGCTTAGAATACCCTTAGTCTTTTTCATAATGTTAAAATTTATTGAAACGTTGGGGATCGTATTTGTACCAGGTAACGATCACTAAAACCTGCTTTACATGTATAAGATCTTTACTTAAAATAATGGGTGGCGAGTTTATAGGTTACGAGGGAAGAGCCCGATAATGTGGTCAGTATTCCGCCGCGCACAACAAGGTCGCGCACTTCTTTTCCCTGATGATGCGGCAGGTAAAAACTGAATACATACCGGTTAGTTTCCAGGTTGTACACATCAATAACGGATACCCGTTGGAAAGGCTCTGCAACTTCATTTTCGGCCATCGCCGGTGAATGTATATAAAGGAACTTTCCATCGACGGCGCTCTGCTTGTTGACAAAGACCGGAGGCGCGCTAAAGGTGACGGACTTTTCAGATGAGATATGACCCAGCGCGATTTTCGCCTTACTTACCGTATCAATTGTTGTGGTCCGGCCGATCACGTTAAGACTGGTATCGGTCACGATATACTGGTTCCGGTAATAGTACACGTAAACGAGTCGCGCCAGGGACCTGCTGAAGTGCAGCATGCCATCGACACAGAAATGCCCGTCAACCTGCTTTTCGAGTACATCCTTCTGAATCCTGACGTTGCGCTCAGTCTCCGTCTGAATCGCCAGTTCATACTCAGCGGTCCCGGCCATCGCCGAGCGCATCACAATTCGATCCTGCGACACAGGCTGAAAGTCGACGAAAAAAGCCTGGTCGAAGGAAGTACGCCGGGCCTTCAAATCATGAATTGATCCTGAGTAAATAACAGGCACTGTTCCATCGGCCAGGTAAAACTGCGTGGAATCAACCCGGAGTTTCAGAAACCAGAGTGTAGAGAGGTCCGGCAGATTAATTTGTATCCTGCAATGCTGGGTGTCGAGCGCCGTCACATCAACTTTTAACATGTGAAGCGGTGCCGTCGTATTACCGAGAAAAGCGGTCGTACCTGAAGCACCGGCCAGGTAATAGGAATTAAATCCCAGGTCAATACTTCCCTGTACTTCTGCCACGTGTGGAGGAATTTGGCGGACAAAACCATTATGATGGCGGAGCATGTGATCTGAAACGGAAAAAAGTGCAAGCACAAGTGCGATCGGGAAAATTGTGCAGAGCACCGCCGGAATAAATATTCTTCTCATATCAGGTGTTTTGGTGTCATTCGGGTTTGCAGGACCATTGCTGTAAGCGCAAAGGCCGTGAGGACGACATTAAAAATCAGGTGCTCATTCCAGTTAAGTTTTTCCAGTATTCCGCCGCATGAGCATGGAATGAACGGACTGAAATTCAGAATTACAATGATATACGCTGTAAAGGCAACCATGATCGTGTACGCCAGACAGAAGCCAGCCAGTCTGGTGCGATTCATGACGAGGAGTACACATACAATCATTTCGGAGGCGATGACCGTTGCCGGGATCACATCCCCAAACCCTGTGAGCAGCGGAGACTGGGATACCTGAATTGTGAATCGCGGAAAGTCAAGCAACTTGCTTACGGCAGCATAACAGAATACAACAATGATTGTAAGCCGGGCGACTTCGAGTATGATTGTCCGTACCATACACATAGCTTTAAATGTGTGATTAAATGTAGCAGGTCATGGTCGGGGAATCGCTTATCAAAAGATCAGAAGGCACTTAACAATTTGCAGTATTTAAACCATGGAAGTGGCCACCAAAAAAGCGCGGGTGTACTCAAAAGCGACTTTCACGTTTAATCCGGCTTAAACTCTGGGGCGTTATCCCAAGATAGGATGCGATTTGCTCCTGCGGGAGCAATTGACCAATCCGCGGAAAACTGCTCACCAGCTTCTCATAGCGCTCCCTGGCTGTAAGCCGTTGCATGTCCCTCAAGCGCTGCCTGCATTGCTGATAATATTTGGTCATGATGACCTGATGAGCGATGCGTATCTGCGGAAACTCGTTTAAAAGAAAAGAGACATTTTCATAGCTCATGCAAAGCAGCTCTGCATCGTCGAGCAACTGGAGGAATTCGTGCGAGGGCACGCGTTCGAAAAAGCTTTTGGGTGAAATAATAAGCTGGCCGGATTTCCAAAGCCATTCGACCTGCTTCTTTCCCTCATCAAAAGTAAAGCTCATGGCAGAACCTGAGTTGATGAAATAAACATGGTCGGAGACTTTCGGGGCTTCCAGAATCCGAAAATTTTTCGGGAGCCGGATCGGCACAAGCATCTGGTGAATTTGCCTGATGACTGGTTCAGGCAAAGGAACAATCGACTGCAAGCTTTCAATTAAGACCTGAGAATTCATAATACTTCCTCCTACAGTACTCCTGCTAAAGGCCAGCTACCCTATGTCGGATCAAAAATTTCGTCTTGTATTTCTGATGAACGGCTTATACAATCGTTGAACAGATAGGATGAGAACCGTTCGGGGCGACTTTCGCTGTGACACGATACTCTTCCTGAACGGCAGACCAAGGCCACAAAAAAATCCACTACCTGCTGAGGAAGTGGATTTTCAAAATTGAACGAGTTATCAGTAGGATGCTAACCTTTAAGTTTTTTCACTTCGGCTTCATAAGCTGCAAGATTCTGTTTCTGGTTGTCGGGAAGATTCTTAAGTGCCATCTCCCAATTTTTTATTGCGTTTTTGTTATCCCCGATGGCTGCGTAACCGCGAGCCAGGCCAACGAAAGTAGTGAACTTGTCCTGAGGATGGCGCTGGCGATTCAGTTTAAAGATTTCGAGCGCTTTTTCCTTTTTTCCCGCCTGAAGCAGCGAGCGGGCATACTGATGGATGGCGGACACATCTGCGGTGGGGTGATTTAAAGCCTGCTGCATAATCACCTCCGCTTCTGCTTCGCGGTTAAGCGCGTTCAACACAGAGGCCTTTGTCCGCAGGCTCCCGAAATCTTCAGTGCCTACAGGCGAAGAAATAGCATACTCGGCCCATGTCAGTGCTTCTTCAAGATTGATCCTGTTCTGAACACAGAAGTTGACTGCAGTCTGGATGTTACGATAGTCGAATCCCTTTGCGCTTCGGAGTTCATTGCGGATTATGTCCACGTATAATTCCCTGGCGTTGGGAACGTCGATCTTTAAAGGCACGCGTTTGTTCTCCCATTGAAGAAATGCTGTGGCTGTGGTGAGTTCCCTCGTATCAAACCCGAATGTCAGGTACTCGGTATAAGCCGCATCGGTTGGCGTTGATTCGGAGCGGAGTGCATCTTCTTCCGGATTATAAAAGAAGCTGCCCCAGCTTTGTGAATTGTTGGACAATATCCAGGTGTAGGGTCCCTCCTTTTGCACGATGAGAAATAAACCATATGTGCCAGCCTTTATTTTCTTTCCGTCAATTTGAACATCATGCGAAAATGAGATCGTGGTGTTTTCATTGGCCCCTGCGCGATATGGCGCAGCTTTAGAAGAACCAAATCCCTGATCAATCAAACCGTAGTGAGCCACACCGCCCCATATTTTTCCGGTCCGGTTTTCGCCGTTGGGTGCAGTCACATTCGGGCTCGAATAATTGATGGTAACTGACACCGGACCTATCCACTGGGTTACACTCGATTTTTGATTTCCTCCGCTGGGGGGAACCGTGACCCCTTGCGCAAATGCTGCCCCCGCCAGCACGACAAGCACGACGATGATAAAATGTTTTTTCATAGTTAGGTTTGTTATAAAAATCAAGATATAGATTCTCAAATCGAACCGTTTAACCCGTGCCGTGGTATTTATCACAACCGCCTGGTGAATGGTTTCATGCAATTATTTTCATTCATCGGATATTCATCACTTCGCGCGGAGTGATGAAAACACAATAGCGTAATGGTATTTCATGTCACTTATGTTCTATGTATGAGATCAGCAGCAAAAATGACTGTACGAAAATTCCTTGTACAGCTTCAATGACGGCCGAAGTTAAACCTGACGGAACTGTCCGCCGGTTGTATTGCATCAAACTGAAGAAACAACCTAACCACTAACCAAGTCAGTTTTTTCTTCCTGAGGACTTTACCTAGATTTCATAATGATTGAAGCACGAAAATGATCGACATAAAAAAACATAGTCAGTTGGATAACGAAGTGGACGCTCAGCTCCGGCAATTGATTAACGCAGAGTTTGGGAGTGTTCCGGTGGTAAGAGAAACCGAGTGGGCTATCCCTGACTGGACACTGATTAAATACGATGGCCGTGAGTAGCAAGTTTCGCAAATGTAGTTGAGCGGACTATATTTCTTGATGGGCAGCCGCTGCACGCCGGTGGCATTAACAATGTAATCACTCCCACAAAGTACAGAGGTAAAGGATATGCATCTGAACTAATGAATGCTTCGTCTGATTTTCTGTTCAGGGGATTGCACTGCGACCTGGGACTCCTGCTGTGTGCAGACAACCTGGTTAAGTTTTATGAAAGGATTGGCTGGTACCGTATAACCTGCCCGGTTTACTTTAGCCAGGGTAACGGAACGCGCTTGTGGCAGTGCAATACAATGTTGCTGACGGCAGGTCCGCCAATAGATGCACAAGAGATTAATCTAAATGGCCGCCCCTGGTAGAAGGAGTTGTCCGTTCATGAAATGGAGGTAAGGGGGTAGGGAAGCAGAATGCTTTTCATAAAAGAACACTGAATTGCGGCGCTGTGCATTAGAAGCATACTGCGGGGCTGAAGTAGTAATCAAAATCATCAGCAATGAATCGGATTGTTTTAAAGACGACTCTCGGGCTCCGGGAATGCTCTCCATTTTGACTCCACGATCCGCCGCGGTTATTCTTTCACAGGCACGGGCTTGAGGTGAAACCACATCCCGCGGAAGAATTTCCAGGCGCCGTTTTCCTTACGAAAAATCTGGAGATCTTCGGCTTTTCTCAACGTCTTTCCGTTCTCACCATATATGATTGTATGCCATTCCATCCGTACCATGGCCAGGGTTCCTGAAACAACGATCTCATCGATCACGGGAGTGGTCTTTTTTTTCACAGTGCTTTTTGCCATTTCAGCGTAAGCTTTTTTAAAGCCTTCGTAGTCGGTATCGTCCACGCCCGGGTAACTGACAATAAGGTCTTTCGAATAATGCTGCATGACCATGTCCGGGTTATTGTCATTGTAGCCTTTTTCGAAATCCGCAAATATTGCCCGGATAGCCATTTCATCGTCATTGGGTTGCTGCGCAACGGCGACCGCAGCACACCCGAGCAACGCTGTACACAGCGTGAAGCATCGAATCACTCTGCTCATAAGGAAAATGTTTTACACAAGGTATCGCTTCGCTGCCACTGCATCTCAAAGGTTTCCTGCCAGTGGTTGGGCAGCCCCGGTCAGGCGAGAGATTAAGACCGTGGAAAGTTAGCTGCACCGGGTTTGCAACAGGCATCGGTGATAGGTTTCTAATGGCTGACGGTGGAGAGGCTGACTAAGTGTACAGTGGCACGCAGCCTCTGTAAAACTTTTACGCTGCATTGTTTTTTCTGTGCACATCAAAAGCACTTGTTACGGCAATCGGTGATTCGCCTTTTCATTATCACACTATAAAACACACGTAGAATTAAAAATTAAAATCGAAGTCAGAAATTTCATACGCGAGTATAAATATGTGGCAACAATCACGATTGCCAACGACCGTTGAAATTGTTGATAGATTCACTGTCGTACACCGGTGGATTTAGCAAAATTGAAACGCACATGTCGTTTGAATCTTTGGATTATATCCGAACCTTTCATTATCTTCAATTTCTTGCCTACTGTTCCTTCGAACCATCGGGGTTAGAGAACCAAAGTAGCTGAATAAAGCGAGACTACAACTAAGCGCTTCAGCTAGAAGGGTGAGAACTTTTTTTACCATGTTCGTTTGCCCATCCTCAAATATTTGCGACCGGTGTGTTTTCTCGACTAATCCTAAAAGAAGTACATGGCTAAAATAAAAAAAGAATCGATTTCTGATATCGAGGCACGGTATGAAAAGCGTTTACGGGACGCGTCAAATACAATCTCATTCCTAAATGCATCAATAACTTCGATTGGTGTGTTAGTTGCAATTCTAATAGGGGCAGGAAGTTTTGCTGTTTATTTTTTTGGAATAAAACCATCACAAGATGCAGTTGACAAATTGGAAGCCACGATGGATAAAAGAATTGCTGACTATATTGAATCAGATCGGCAACGGTCAATACAGTACTATATAGATAGCTTGGCAAGTTCGGATATACATCGTCAAATACGCTCTACTGATTACCTTTTATCAAATAAAGCTACCGTTAAACTTTCAAAAGAGCACATTTCTTCATTGATTGAAATGTATGACGTAGTAAACAATATTGAAATTAGGAACGTTATCCTGGAAGTACTTTACTATCAAGGTAAATCTCCAAAATTAGATCGCTTCTTTCTAAATGTGTATAAGGACTGTATCGCAATGGACGGCCCTCCCAGCGCAGCCGAACAAAGAGTTGAACAGTACTTTATCGCTTATGGTACAGTCGATGAATTCACGCGAATTGCAGAAATGTACATAGAACGTAGAGGTGACATCTTAACTATATGGAACGTTTACAATACCCAAATATCAAAAGACAAAGTGTTAGCAGTTCTTAATTCAAAATCAATAACTGAACTGATTGGTAAAAGTCTAGAGAAAGTATTCCTTCCAAAACGTCAGCAACAAGCCTATGGATTAAGATTTTTGAAAGATCATAAAGAGGTGGCCACATCTCTTGGTATAAATGACGCAGAGTATAAGAAAACTTATTATTACAAAGAGGTCGGATTTAAGTATACAGAAAAAAAATTAAGTGACTAAGACAATAACACCTTTGATCCAGCAGAAGAATTTTCTGTACGACTTAACCGTACACTCTAAATTTTAGACGATTGAGTTGATTGACTTTTCACCCGTGAAATGACATCATTCAAATACGATTCACCGAGGTTACAAAATTCATTAATATATGCATGATTTGAAATATAAAACTTGCCTGAGTGTTTCAAGCTGATATTCTTTTTCTGCGAGTCGAAATAGGGATACAGCTTGTTCTGTTCAATTGTTTGGCCTTTAACCTTCTTTATCCGACTATCTTCGTGGGTAATCAAGTTTCGAACCTCACGATATTGTTCAATCTTATCCCACGATGCGTCCAGATCAGACAAACTGATTTTCAAATCATTTTGAATGTATGCCTTGCACCTTCCAATAATACTAATCTTACCTTTTAGTTTTGATCTTGATACGTTAAACTCGTGCTCTGCCAAGTCACAAATCTTGACGAGTGATTTTTCAAAAAGAGAATAGGCAGCTACCAAAGACGAATTCAGAAGAATACCAACAAATTCTTCTCCGTACTTAACTAGATCATCGATTGAATACTCTACGATTTCATTAGCTAGTTCTGGAGATTCTTTTATTTCATCTTCTATTCTTTTTTTTACACGCTCTGTCTCACCGGTCAGAAACCTATTAATATCGTCAACGAATTCTCTCATTGTCCCGAATTCGATTCTTATCATTGATTTATATAGCGACAACCCTGTTGTGGCTTTGAGTTTTTTTCGATCTACCATTCTCAAAGTCGTTTTTTATAGAACAAAAATCTAAAGTCTAATTTTTCAAATTTACCCGACCGTAAACGACAGCCTTTGCATAATAGTAGGTTTTAGGGGTTATACGAAGACTGATGGTTGAATTGTTTAATCTGATTGGGCATTGGAATCTGATGAATTTTGGCCCTTGGAGTCAACCACAACCTCCCATTAGCTAGAGAAGAATTGCACGCGACATGTCTGCCGGCCAAAAAAGGTAAAGTTTAAATTGTCCTTCTAGCCCTTACGTCTTCAACCTAAAAAAGCTTCTTGTAGATTTCGTTAAAGTTTGGGTTGTCGCCCTCATAACGAGCCAGCTCTTGGTTTAAATCATTACACAATGATGAAGAATTCACGACCGTATCCTTTCTTTACCCGCAGCACGCCTTAAAAGAATGATAAGGTTGAAAACAAAGAATTCGCTGGTGTTCACAGTTTTGGCGGCAACATTCTGCGAGGCACCTTGGCTGGGTGAAATGCGCTGCTTAAGCGAAAGGATTGGCTGCTCAAAAAATACGAAACTGACTTCAGCCAGCACGATCGTAAAAAGAAGAGCAAGGCTTGTCTCCAAGAAGATCACCTGCCATACGCTTTGGTTGAAGCCAACTGTATCCGTCAATGTTTTGGCGATCAGAATACCGATAAAGTGAAAGCTGTATAATCCGTATGAGATAACACCCAAACCTGACAGGATCTTAAACCGACCCATTCGGACCAACGGGCGACTTGCATAACATTGTTCTAGCACAACTAACAACATAATTGCCGCAATAAAACTCCTTTCAAAGATTCGTGTCCAATAGTATTGAAAAAGCAGTTCTTTTCGAAACAGAAATACAATTGCAAGTACCAGATACAGGAGGATGACCTGGAACCTGTCAATATTGATTATCCGGTCACGAAATCCACTGCTATAAGCCATCAGCCAGGCTCCGGTCGCTCCAACAGCCATGTCCCCCATGCAGGAAAGTGTATGAAAGTGAAAAATCGTAGGATCGTCGGTGTCCGCACGAAAGACCCAGGTTGTGAAAAGTACTGCTGCAAAAGTAAACCAGTAAAGTCTGGCCGGCATCAAAAAAAGCAGGATAGGCCAGATGAGATAAAATTGCTCTTCCACAGCAATACTCCACAGTGAACCCAGGATTGCCGCATCAGGAGTACCTTTTTCCAGTACATCGAAATTGTTAATAAATAGTAAGTAGCTGGATAAGGAAGCATTCTCCTGCGGCACCTGACCGAATAATACTTTGAGAGCCGGAAAAATAATGAAACCAAAAAATACAGAGAGGTAGTAAAGCGGCCAGATTCTTAATATTCTTCTTACCCAAAAATTTGCCAGGTCAATCTGTCCGTTGTTTTTTTTCTCTTGAATAAGCTGATGCGTGATCAGAAACCCGCTGAGGACGAAGAAGAAGTTTACGCCAAGGTTTCCGTTTTCGAAAAGATCTTCCCGTACAAATTTATGAATGGATGAATTGCGGATGGCGGCGAATTGCGTGTCGAAGCTGTGATAAAAGAATACCGATAAGAAACACAGAAACCTGAGGCCATCTAAATTTTCAAAATACTTTCGCTCATTTGTCATATCACACATCTTCCAACTTCATCACACCCCCCGATGACTATATCGATTCATTTTCCATACAGCGTCTTAAAGGCTTCTTCGCCGGATAAGAAACCGAAATGCGCAGCTTCGCTTCCTCCCGGCCATAGTCTGCCGGGCTCTTCTGCATTTGTCCTCACTTATTTTCAGGCGACCTACCTGGTTATATTGATAACCGCATACTGCAGGACATCATCAGTACCCGCTGCCATATTTGCTCTGCTGTTGCGCAGCGGCACTTCGGGAATAACACCGATACCTTCGTAGGACTTACCGTCCATGAATCTGGTCTTCTGAGTAGATATGGAATAATACCACGAATTTTGCAGTTCCCGCCCGATAACCGTGGAGTGGCCTCCCGAGGTCGTGTCACCAACGAGAGTGGCTTTCGGCAGCACCTTTAAAGCCATCGCCGCTCTTTCCGAGGCACTGAGCGTATATCGGTCTGTCAACACAAAAATCGGTTTGTCAAAAAACTTACCCTCAGGCTCAAGATACCAGTCATACCAATGGGTGAAATCATTGCGATCCGGGCCGTTCCTGGTTTTCGAACTGAACACAAGCCGTTTTTCGTTTGTCAGCCGGGAAAATGCGTCGAAGGCCCAGGTAAAATCGCCTCCGCGGCCATGCCGGAGATCAATGATCAGACCTTTTGAATCAGAGAATTGATCAAGAACCTTATCAAGGATCAGCGCCTGATCATCGATCGCCTTAAGCCGCAGATAAATAACATCCCTCTGTATGGTGCCATACAAATACGAGGACTTGTCCACATACCCTTCATCGAGATAGTTGTCTTTAATCAATGCTTCATTGAAGAGCTCGTCATCTGTTTTCTCCCGGAAGACTCGGTTTGAATGATAGATTTCTTTTCCGGGAGTCGTCAGACGGACATGGCCATCATCAAGCTCGGCAAGCATGCTTGTGAGGATCGTATACAATTCCTCTTCAGAGGTAGAAGAGCTGACCATCGGCCGGTATTTTGAGCGGAGCGCGTCCCAGTCAACGTTGCGCTCTTCAAACGGGCCGTACAACGCGGAAAACTCCTGCCACAGGTTATCAAAAATCGCCTGCGGATCATTGGCAGGTTCTGGCTCAAAAAAATTATCGCAGCCTGCAAACAGTATAAATAGCAATAAAATATAAGCTCTCATAAACGGTTCATTTTTAGAATTTGTACTCAGCACCGAGGTTCACAAAATTCTGATAAGAAATAAAATTTCTTCCGGGCGTGTAGCGAAGCATTTCGAGTTCGTAAGAGATCAAAACATCAAAACGCCGGGAAAGACTGTAATCAAACCGGGCCTCGGCATTAAATTTCTGAAACCTGTTTAATATCTTAAGTGATCCATCGGCGACGTAGTTGGCGAAGGTTTCAACACCTTTGTGATTCATGTTGTTTCGCATGTAATCATCGTCGTTAAGTGCGTAAGGAGATCTGGTCACCCAGGCGAACACTGGTATCCATGACTTCAGACTAAGGTCGCATCGTTCCGAGACGGCCTTTGTGTAATACAGAACAGGTCCCATGGAGAACGCTGCGAAATAGTTGAATGCAGTGGTCCAGCCGTAGGCCTGTTCATTGGCCCGGATCTGATTATCAATCATCAGCCCTGCGTGAAAGGCTGACTTTCTCAGATTCCAGGCTGTAGAATAGCGAAGGTTCACCAGTGTGGACGAAGAGATAAAGGTCTCCCGGCTAATCCCGTCGCGAACATACGTGTATGAGTTATCGCTGTTAAGCGAATACCATGTACTGCCAAACTCAACTTCGCTTACCCTGTGACTTTTCCGTCTTTTGTAGTTAACGGCAAAAGTCTTAATCGAAAAGTCTTTTTGAATATTTGGTGACAGCTGCATGTCCTGAAAAGATACCGAGTGCGCACCGAGCTTGAGTCCTATGCCCTCCTCCACTGACTGAGCACGGCTATGGTTAGTAAACACTAAAAAGCCAACCGCTATTAAAACCATTTTAAAGCACCGGGCACGCCGGTGCCGCTTTAATTGAAAACCTCTTTCACATTCCATTTCATTTCAATTTTTAATTACGCTGAGGTACGTGAAGTAAAAGCACGGCGTTGAAAAAATTCTACCAGTTGAGGTCGCAAATCGCTCAGCCGAGTGCGGTCTGCTGACGCTTCCAACGAATAGGACTACGGCTGTTACGTGGAACGGTTAACTTAAGCTCAATCTCCGGTTATGGACACAGGCTCATCGGGACCAAGCACAGCATCTTGCGTTTTCGAACCGTTCGCGATGTGAAATACATAATCGCTGCAACTGATCGCAGGCCTGATTTTGGAAAGGTCAATGTGCAGTTCGTGTTCGAGCAGCTCTGCAGAACACACCCCGGCATGCCCTGAAAGCTGCATATCAGGTGACTCATTTGACAGTACCATTCGAATCTGAGCCGGGTATGATTCCGCGATTACACCGTCCCAGAGAAAAACAAAATAGCCGGGGGCGCATCTGCTGCGGACTCTCACATTGAGCATTCTGTCTTTACAGGCGACGCCTAGTATTTCAAATGAACAGACTGAATCATCTGACTGGCCTCTCCTGGAAAGTGCGCTGGCATATGCCTGCCTGTCCTCATATAAGTTACGATCGAGTTCATTGCGTGTCCCCCCTGAAGTCATTTCACTGTCCGGTGAACAACTCACCATCAAAAACATAATTAAAAGAATTAAGAGCAGTCTGGTCATCTTTGTAGCGTTTTGTCGTTGATACTTTGACTGTAAAACATTCCCTGAAGTTGGAACTGCTCTGCTTACGCACGCGCGAAACTTTTTGAAACGTGCAGAATGATCGCTGAGCTGAAATTCCTCTGTCATGCAGGATGACCGGGAGCTGATAATCGCCGGGCAGCAGCGCAGGTTCATTGATCGGAAATATGGTTCAGAGTTAAACTCAAAAAGAAGTGCACAAACAAAAGAAAATCCATGAAAAAGCCCCGGACCCAGGTCCGGGGCAATAATTGGATGAATCAGTCAGAGTCGGCAATTACAATTTGACGAATCTCCGCTGGTACGTACGCAAGCCTGCTCTGATAATAACCCGATAGAGACCTTGCTTCAGGTGTGACACATCGATCACTTTTTCAGTACCTCTGTGCACCACAGTTCCGGGGAGTGTGGTGATGATTATTTCCGTTACCTCATCCACGGCGATGTGTAGTTGTGCACTCACAGGGTTTGGATAAACGGTTACAGTTTGCTCTTCCGCATCAGCCCCCGCTGCCGAGAACGACGCATCCGGCAGATTGTCGATAGAAACCGTATAATCCTCGACTTCGCCATTTTCAACCTGATCACATGGTGATTTGATTTTCTGGTGACTTACCACAACTCTCATTCTTACATTGCCTGCAGCCAATCCGGATGGCGTATTGATTTGCTCAACGATCGGGTTGTTGTCACTTATGCCTCTGCTCACCACCTGTTCGTTTTGATCCCTTCGTGTCTGGGGGTGGAGAGAAAAAAATTGAGGATATCCTACGGGTACCCTCAATGGTAATTCTGTCACAGACAAAAGATTTTATCAATGGCGGAGCTGCGCTTACCTTATGTATGCGCATGCCCTCACCCGCAAGCCGTGTGATGCGTAGTGAGGCGGGCTATCTGATGTGATCAAAATATGCCGCGGGAAGCGGAGTACACAAACTTTCAAAGGTGTATCTAAGGAACGGCAGGCGTTTAACCAGTTCCTGCCTTCGGATAATCTCATTTCGCCAGGCTATATCATCAGCAGCTGAGCCACATATCGCCGTGGCCGGATCAGAAACGGTAAGCGAATTTCTGTTACCGACAAAGACGAGGGCATCATGAACAGATTTCAATGGCGCGCCATTGAACGGATCAACAAGCGTTCCGCCTGATCCTTTCATGCGCGTGTTGGTGGCAGCTGGAATTTCTCCTACCGCCGAGCCCTCTAACAAAACAATCGAATTGAGTGGCCAACCTTGAAAGTTAGCTTCAATTTCACTTAGCTCATTATCGTCGACACCAAAGCCATTGTAAACACCTATCGAAAGCGTCGTGCCGGGATGCCGTTCCTCCAGTGAGGAAAGAGCGCTCGGAACGGGGGCCGTTGGAAGACTGCGTGACGTATGATTGCTTCCTGCGATGAAGAGAACCTTTTCATTCTTTGCATAAACTTCTTTCTCAATAATCTCGATCATCGAGTTTACTCGCTGTGCCTGAAAGCTCTTGAACTGAATGTCACTGGTGACTGTTGCCCAATCAATGGGAGGATCGAGCAAAATTATCCTGAACTTTTTTCCTGGTGCAAGCTTTTCGTTTGCCTGCCGGATCGAGTTAATGAACTCCAGGTATACCGGCGCATCATAGGTTGTATTAATCAATGTATTATTTCGCCAGACCTTTTTTAATTCCTGGACTGAAACATCTCCGCCATTGACGTAATCATCCATTGTCGCCTGATACAGGGAGTTACCGCCCTCAAAAGCAAAAACGCGAAATGCCTGTGCTTCCTGGTTGTCTTTGATGATTTGCTGGATCAGTTTCCAGGTTTCAACATTGTAATGAATCTCTGCAAGCCCGGCAACCTGGTAAGTGCCAAATGCGTTGATGATACTTTTTGAGGCTTGCCTGGGTTGCGGTGAAATCTTCCAATCCGTCTCTTCGGTCTCGTTGCACGACCAGCATAAGGCAGAAAACAAAAAAATTAGACTTGATATTCTGTTTCTCAAGATGATGTTCATAAAAAAAGTATTTTTCTCTGCTGCAATTAAAACGCCCATGACCTTGCCCACTGCCATCACGGCATCGAAATGCCGTCAGAATTTCTTTAATGCGTTAGATTATTGCGCCGGGGTGTGTTTTCTTACCGGAGTTGTCCTGATGAAAAACAACGGTTGATAAAATCATACAGCCCAAGGCGGTTTATATTACTGGTAACGGTTGGGCTTTAGCTGCTGTTGAATTCTTAAATTAATGCCAGCCCTTGCCTGGACAGCCCGACGGGCAAAGCCAGGATCAGCCCGCATTTTCATACGCTCTTTTATCCAGTGCTTAACCTGGTCACTGATTCTACCGAATGAACTCAACTTAATGTTGTGCGTACACATTGCACCTGTGCCTGTGATTGGTTCAAGAATTCCTTGCGCTTCCTGGACTTTCAGAATCAGTTCAAGTTCAAATCTTGCCTTAGTTGCAGGTTTAAGACAGGCAGATTGCTTTTTCCTCGGCGCACTTACAAATGCTTTCTTGGGTACCATTTCGATATCCTCACCCAGCGAGACGATGTAGGCCGAAAGAGCATCATATATCGGTTGCAGATTCTCCTTGCCACGGTTATTGCATTTTGATGAGGGCATCCTTACCTATTGAGCCAGCGTCAGTGCTCTCGGTTTATGCACGAGGCTATTCGCTGCAATTACTTATGTACGACTGTAAATCGCTCGCTGGCATCCACACTCCTTTTAGCATGACACCCTGGAGTTTTTTGATATTGGTAAGATCTTCGATCGGATTACCATCAATGAGAATGAAGTCAGCCTGCGTTCCCACTTCAATTGTCCCTGTTTGGTCTCTCGAATTCAAAAATACCGAGGCATTAACCGTAGCTGCCTTCAATATTTCATAATTTGACAGGCCAGCACGCGCCATCAGATACATCTCATCATGAATTGAGAAACCAGGCACAACTGTCGGAACCAAACAGTCTGACCCGACCAAAAGCGGCACTCCCGCGTTGGCCAGTTCTTTCGTCAGTCGTTCCATAACTCTATACTGTGCGCTGAATCTCAATACATCCTCTTTTTTCCAACGCTTAACATAGGGATTAAGCGGGGGTGTCCAACGCTGTTTGATGGATGATGGAAGAAATGCCATTTCAGGTCTGCCAAGAACTGCCTTAATATCATTGACCTGCAAAATAATTTCATTAAAGACTGTTAATGTGGGGCTGACCCAAGTCTGCGCTCGAGCAGTTTCTCTTGCGATTGTCCGTGTCATTGAGTCGATCTCCTGTGTGCTGGTTGGCAAATCTCGATTAAGCATGAAATACGAATAGAGGAACTCCTCGGCATGAACAATAAGGGGCTGGCCGGATCGAAGGACCTCTGTTAACCCAACTCCGGTCGGCACATGTCCGACGACACGGATATCTTGTTGTCTGGCGACCGCAAGCAGGGTCTGGTACTCTTCATCGGATACCTCACCATGCAGCTTTATAAAATCATAACCAGCTGCCTTCTGGGAAATGACCGCTTGTTTGACTTGTTCAGGGGTACTCACAATCGGACGATTCAGAAATGGGCCCGTAGTAAACATTGTAGGCCCACGCACGACACCGCTTGCAATTTTCCTCCGCAATGCAAGAAGATCGGCATTACCTTCCATGTTTACGACCCGGGTAATGCCATTTGCCAGAAACAGATCCAGGACACATTGATAATTTTTTGGCTCAGTGGGAAAATGAACGTGGAAGTCTGTCAAGCCAGGCATCAAATATCTGTTCCTTGCCTCTATCCGCGATGTGCCTTCAGGCACTGCAATTTCCTTCGATGGCCCTATAGCAATAATCTTTCCTTCCTCAACCACAACTGTCTGATCTTTCAAGACCTCCGGCCCGGTCATAGGGACAATATTTACGGAAACAAAAGCAAGGCGTCCTTCAATCGGCAAGGTCTCATCCCGTTGCTTTGGCGAGCTTTGATCCGGCCCGCAGCCAAAAACCAGCAAGAAAAAAATTAGCAGAAAACCACGAGTTGATCGTGCATCTTTTACAAATTTCAGTTTTCCGGTGGAAGACATCGTGTATGGATAGTTGAGAAGGTGAAGACTTCAGACGGCAGGCATCCCTGTTGCAGGTAAAAGAATGCCACCAATCATTGTGCCGCCATCGGCCTCCGCACAATTTGTGGAAGCTGCGAAACAGTATAACTTGAATGGCGGTGTACAAGCAGCCATTTATCGCCAAAACTTGCCGGACACATCGGCATTAAGAAAGTTTGCGTTCCACTGGCTAACCCCGATATTTTCTGTTCCAGTCAATCCGCGATCGAACGATAAGCGTCCAGCCACCTTGCCAATCATAAAATCAGGAAGGTGAAAACGACACTGTCTAATACGTCAGGCACCATGATACCCGTCACATATTGTTTTTTGTTATGTACTTACCACCAGATTCAAAGCTTGTAAGCCTGAAGTCAATGTGCAAGCGTGTGCTGAGCATCACTGTGGCGAAGCTGGACGCATAGGAAAAAAGCCACTGACTTCTCGATAACCATCTTACTGAGTTAATCTTCAGGCGGCAGGCCTAATGTCTGAACGCGCGAATTGGCAGCTCATAGCAAAGAGCAGTTATCGTGGGACTCATGGAAATGTTATGAGTAACATAAGTCAGCAACTAAAAAAAGTACTGCACGCACAACCGCTGTTTTAATCCTTGCGGAAATCAGGTTCAAATAAACTTTTCCGCAGATGCGCCGACCGGAGTGACTGGGTCTCCAGTTCATTTTATAAATGCAGAACATAAATAGTATTATGCGCCAATACTCTCAAGGTACCCGACAAGAATTAAGCACGACCATTTTGTTTCTGGACGCACCTTTTACAACAGAGTATACCGCGTGCCTGGCCAAGCGTAAGCCAGTTGTTTTTTTCGGCTGCCGCGCATATAGGTACCTCAGATGCTGGACCGGTTCAGTAGTTTCATAAACTCCTGTCGATACTTTCGGCCGATAGGTATCTTTACCTTCCCGACGACCACATGATTGCTTTCCACATGAGTAATGCTGCCGGTGTTTATAATGAAGGAGTTATGGACACGAATAAAAAATTCAGGGCAGATCTCCTCCATCTCTTTCATACGCTTATAAATTATCGTCTTCAGTGATCCTGTGTGAAGCACCAGATATTCACCAAGCCCTTCGATGTAGTCGATTTTTGACCAATACAACTGCAAAAATGACTTTCCGCTTTTCACAAAAAAAGCTCCAGGCTGTATGACTTCTTTAACCGGTACAGATTCTTTTTCGGTTATAGTTCTCGCCTTGTCAACAGCAATTTTAAACCGGTCAAAAGTTATGGGTTTGAGCAAATAATCCACTGTATTAAGCAGATAACTGTCGACTGCATAATCTGAATATGCAGTCGTAAAAATAATTTTTGTCTTTGGACTGATATTGAAAGCAACCTCAAACCCGGAAGTGCCTGGCAAATTTATATCAAGAAAAATGAGTTCAACAGAATGGCCTGAAGTGTAATTCAAAAGCTCTACGGGGTCGGAGGTGTAAAAGCGCAGATCGAGAAATTCAATTTTCTCAATATATTCTGTGATAAGGGTGAGCGCTTTAGGCTCATCTTCCAGGACGGCACAACTAATTTTCATGGATCGGTATCATTACGGTCGCAGTATAGGTAGCTCCGTTATCGCTCGTGACCAGCTCGTAGCGATGGCCATAAAGCAATTCAAGCCGTTCCCTTAGGTTTCTTAGTCCCAGACCTGCACGCTGAGGTGTGCCTTTAGATTTTCCCACCTTGTTGGTGACTGTGAATACAATATTTTCGCGAGATTGCGTCAAAACAATAGTCGGCTTCGCATCAGGGTGCCGTTCGCCATGTTTAAAAATATTCTCAACAAGAGGCATGAGTAACATTGGCGGAACAATCGTATTTTCATCAGCGTTTATCGCCAGATTAACCGACATCTTATAGGGCAGCCGCACGCGCTCAAGTTCAATATAATTTCGGATGAAAGCCAGTTCGGTTCTGAGCAACACCCGGTCTTTCGGCGCCTCATCAATAAAATATCGCATCGCACCGGAAAGCATCGAAATCCTCTCAGCAACCTCAGGAAGTTGTTTATACACATCGTAGTAGAGATTGTTGAGTGAATTAAAAATAAAATGAGGATGCAGCTGCGCCTTAAGCAAATTCAATTCAGCCTCGGCTTGTTTTTGCCTGAGCTCGTGACGTTCGCGTTCCCGTGCAAAACTGTCCAGTACTGCAGCGAGCAGAATTCCAATGACGAGCGCGCAGAATGTACTGAAACCATCGTAAAACAAATGCGTCGGTCCCAGATCGAAAATCGTGGGCTCAAGCGCAAGCTTTCCGATCACAAATAATTCGATGGCCATGCGGGCGGAGAGCGTAGCTGCCAGAAACGCGATTACCAGCGCGATGTATGCAGGCAAATTCAGTTTGCGATAATAAACACGATGCAATACAAATGCATATCCGTATACAATCGTGACAAAAAAAGTGAACGACGAAAAAGCAATCGCCAGCGTATACGTGTTGCTCCCCAGCCGTGCCGATAAATATACATAAAACAGACCCAGCGCAGAGATCCACGCAATGAACTGGAGATACATTAATTGTCTTTTCATGTCGGATGATGGGGGCAATTAAAAGTCAATTTCGAAAAATCCGCAGATCGGTTATAAGTATTTCATTGAAAAAATCGGGTCGTTCGTTGAATACATTTTTGACTGCCAGTTAATCGCATCATTTTTCCCGATAAAAACAAATAATGAAGTTGAAAACAAAAAACTGGATAACGGCAATAGCATTGTGCTTCATTGGATTTTCGGTCTGTCAGGCGCAGGACCAGCAGGAAAACAAAGTCCGGCGTACTGTTGAAAAGTATATTACCGGAAGAAATTCTGGTGATATGGAAATGCTTCGCGAAAGCTTTCACCCGGGGGCAAAATTGAAATTCATAAACAACGAAACCGGCGATATTAACGAGTGGACCGTCGAGGAATACCTGAGACGATTTAAACCCGGAGAAAAGCTTCCGTGCACAGGTGAAATCATAGACGTACGAATCTTTAACAATGCAGCGCAGGCAACCGTTTTGCTTATGTACGAGAAGGTGAAGTTTCATGATTTCATGAACCTGCTCAGGATAAAGGACGAATGGCTGATTGTGGACAAAACATTTTCACGCTTGCCCGCCAGCCCAAAAGTCTTGTTTGTCGTGACCAGCCACGCTGCGCTCGGCACAACAGGAAAAAAGTCAGGGTTGAATCTGACCGAGGTCTCCCATCCGTATAAAAAGTTAACGGAGGCCGGATATCAGATTGACTTTGTCAGTCCGAAAGGTACCGTTACGCATATATATGGTCAGGATCTCAATGATTCGACCAACCTGTGGTTTGTAAATAACAGGGAAGGATGGTACAAGCTCTTTCATCACACAACGCCCGAAAAGATTAAAGCCGAACAATACACTGCCATTTATTATGCCGGCGGGCATGGTACGATGTGGGATATCCGCGGCAACCCGGTTCTGCCGGCAATCGCGCGCGGAATCTACGAATCGGGCGGTATAGTTTCGGGAATCTGTCACGGATCAATAGCCCTTGGCGATATCAGGTTATCGGACGGAACGTTCCTCATTGCAAATAAAAAAGTAACTGGTTTCAGCAACGCCGAAGAAAAGGAGATTGAACTTGAAAAGGTTGTGCCTGTTCTGGTGGAATCCGATCTGAAGAACAAAGGAGGAAAATTTATATCCGGTTCGAACTGGACATCAAACGTTCAGGCAGACCAGCGGGTGATTTCGGGTCAAAATGCACAGTCCTCGCGGGCGCTTTCAATTGAGCTTGTAAAGGCACTGGATTCAGTCAGGGGAAATTAACAACAAATCGTTAGTTTGAACTTCTCAAGGATCAAGTTACCATTAAGCCACACATGATAAGCAAATTTGAACTCAGTTTTCTTCTTGTTGTGCTGTTGAACACGACCTTTTTCGGTTCGCATGCCCAATCTTTGGATACCCTTCACTACTTCGTGGATGAACTTAAGGTTGGATACGAAATTATTGAAGAAAGTTCAGTTGACCCAAAGAGCCGGCACGTCCGCGTAGAATCTGTAATCGATTATCAGATGAAAGTTCGCGCGACTTCAACTTTTAGGGCAGGACCAGACAAGAAGATAACTGATTTCAAGGTAGAAGGTGACTACTATCCATGGCTTCGCGAAAACGATGCTCCGGATTTTCCATTTTCAAAACTTGCATACCAATTCCTCGCAGACAAGGGTAAAGGCAAATGGGAGCTGCGGGGAACGGACAGCGTGAATATTGCAGGTGGCCGCGTCCCGTTAAGAAGATATGGTTTGACCGGCAAAGGCTGGGGAACGAGTCTGGTCTGGTTCGACCCGAACGACAGGCTTATGGTGTGCATAAGTCCGCTCGCAGCTTTCAGATTATCCTGTCTTCACTCATCGCTGGGCGACAAAATTGCCTTCTTCGAACGCAGGTATGCCGAGGACGTCTATGAGAAAATTTTTAAGGATATAGAAGCGAAAAACAAATCATTCACGCAAACACTCATCACCAATATCAGCCTGTGGAATGGCGTTGATGATACAGTTTCAATGAACGTAAATATTCTCATCGAAGAGGGCCGCATCAAAGAAATTTCAAACAAGAAAATAAAGACAAAGAAAAACGCGTTCCTCATCAATGGCACAGGGAAGACGCTGATGCCCCCGCTGTGGGATATGCATGCCCATCTTAAACAGGTGGAGTGGCTACCGGCATATCTGGCTCGGGGAATAATGAAAATCCGCGATCTTGGCAACGGAGTAACCTCAATCACATCGCTCGACAGTCTTACTCACGCAAATCCGGTTTTTGGAATTGAAATAAAAAAGGCAGGATTTATCGACGGGCCGAGTGCGGTACCCCGGGCAAAAATGATTGTGCACTCTGCTGAGGATGCAAAATCAATCGTGGATCAGTACCAGAGAAAAGGCTTTGATCAGATCAAGGTCTGGAACAACATTACTGCAAAACAGTTTTATGCCATCGCGGAGGAGTCGCACAAACGGGGCTTAAAAGTTGGTGGCCATATTCCGCGCGACCTGGACTTTTGGCAAGCGATCAAGGGCGGCATTGATGAAATCAATCACGTTTCATTTATCTCCTCAACGCTTGACCTTTCCGACACAACATCTACCGATTCAGCGATTGTCAGCTACTTGCGCAGACATAATATCGTCGTAGACCCGACTCTGGTGGTAACAGAAATCGGCTGGCGCAATAAGGCAACCCCATTAAGCGATATTGAATCTTCTGCCCGTCTGATAAAAGGTTCCATCGTAAATGTGTGGGAGGCTTTCGGGGTGAGCGGAGAGCAGATCGGTACCGGCGAAAAATTTCTTAAGCGAAGTATGTTACTGGTCAGGAACCTGTACCAGGGCGGAGTACCAGTTGTTGCCGGGTCTGACCAGGGAATCCCCGGGTATTCCCTTATAAGGGAAATTGAGCTGTACGTTGAGGCAGGCCTTACTCCTCTGGATGCAATAAAGACCGCAACCATTATACCTGACGCGGTCACGAAGTCTGCCAGCTCAGCGATCAGAGCTGGCGCTCCTGCGTCGTTTATTATTTTGAACGGAAATCCATTTCAACGGATTCAGGACTTAAGGAAGTGCCTCTATATCTCGAGCAGCGGAAACCTGTTTTTTGCCAAAGACTTTGAGTCCAGGGCAGGCATTCTGAAAAAAGACGAGTAATCATCGGCTGTTACACTGGTAAAAGTCTGAATCCAAAAATCAAATTGCACGATCCAGAAGCTGATATGACCAGGAATTACTTAGGTGAATTTGAAGAATTGATTCTTACAATTGTAGGCATTCTAGATAATGATGCCTACAGCGTGAGCGTGGGCCGGCAAATTTATTTGATTGTCGGCAGGAATGCCAATCTGAGTGCAGTGCATTTAACGCTGCAAAGGCTGGAAAAAAAAGGACTGGTGATTTCGTGCTTCGGCAAGCCAACAAAAGAACGAGGCGGGCGCAGAAAAAAATTATTTCAGCTCACACCAGCGGGACAGACAACGCTGGCTCATCTGAGAAGAGCACGGTTAGAACTTTGGGAGAAGCTCGACAAGAGGCAGTCTCAATTGAAGTAACGTTAAACACGACACATTCTCCTGTTCACTAACCCGGCAAGTCGCGCATCAGACAGACTTACTACTACTAACTACTAATCGACTAGCCAACACGCGAGCTTGCCGGAGGAAGTGAATTAACCTACCAGTTACTTTTTACACAGATTGTCGTAGGCATATACGTGCCCTGCAACATCAGACCATTTAATTTTTTCGCCGGTAAACGCCTTAATCATTTCCGGGCAATCACTGTAGAGGTCGTCGAAATTTTTTTTGTATGAGCCCTTCTTCACCAGTTCAGTCGCCTCACCATTTTTGACAAACAGATAGGATTTGTCATCTCCGCCGGTCAACTGAACACCACCAAGACCAATTCCCTTTGTCTGCTTTGCTTTCGGGTCGGGAAAAACTTTGATTTTGCTGTCAAAGTCAGGATTAAGAAGCTGCATCAGATTTTGTTTTTCACTCTTGACCCTGGTGGTCGTTTCAAAAAAAATATATTCCTGATTCTGGATTTTCTGAAAGTCGGCTTTGGTCAACGCCTGAATCGAATTTGCGGACTCAGACATCATGGTCCACTTGGCAGCTTTACCCGCTTTGACTTTCAGGGATGACAACTGATCAGGGCTTAGCTTTAGTTTAGTGCCATCCTCTTTCTTTATTGTAATTTTCCCGAGGTAGCCATTGTTGATACTGCCTGCACTTAATGTCCCTGCGACCTCTTCCCCGGAGAGAAGCTTTGCTATGCAGTGACTACCGAGGAGTTTACCAAAATCTTCGGCTTTAATATCGGCCATGAATCCTTGTGAAAACGCAGTGGCTGAAATAAACAGCATCAATGCCATGTTGTAAATAATCTTCATAAAATTATTGATCTGGAGTTTAGTGATCGTTGCACGAGAATATCCGTTTTGCCTGATTTTATTAATTCATAATCGCCGGGTTGTTCAATGGCTCCCGCAGAATGAGGACGCGACTCGATCGCCAGTGGTCACTACTTTGTAGAGGAAATTCAGATCACTTGACTCCCGATTGCCGTGCCGTTAATGACAACCGGACACCACGATCGGTTAATTTTTGCCATTGAGCAAACGGTTGACTTTTTCATAGCTGAGATTTCTTTCAAACATCAACGCAACAATTAAAAAGAGCAACGCCAGCGATAAAAGAATGCCAAGCACAATAGAGGTTATTAGGCGTGAGAGCATAGAGTTTTACACCATTACCACAACACCATTAAAATCCCCTACTGTCTGCTTCGCGTTTTTTTCGCGCTTCGGGAAAAATAAAAAGAATCCGGGCGTAGGGGATTTATCAGCTGAACCTGTATTGGACGCTAGAATGGTTGACTGAATGAAAATATACGAGCGTGCTATTGTTTGCGCGATACTGGTTATTCACATAATCTTTGTCATGCTCCATTTCGATCCTAAGTTACATGTGGGTGGAGACGATTCAGATTATATTGTCGCGTCAGCAGACTTTTTAAATGGAACTGCATTTCCCGACTGGCACGGTTCACTTTATCCGATTTTTTTAAGTCCTTTCATTGCATGGTTTGGCGTCGAGGTTCTTTTACTCAAAATCGTTTCCGTAATTATTTCAGTGGCTGGTTTGGTCGTTTTGTACAGGGCCCTGGAAAAAAGGTTTAGCCGCCAGGTCATTTATTTCACCCTGGCAATAAATTGCTTTTCCTACTATGGAATTATATATGCCGGCACCACTTACAGCGAGCCTCTTTTTATCTTCATCCAGGCACTGATTGTTATGAGTTTGTTCGACATTATCAGTAATGATAGCTGTCAGGTAACAACAAAGCTTTATATGTTAGGGCTTCTGTGCTTCCTTTTGAGTCTGACAAGAAACGTGGGTTGGGGAGCATGGCCCGCTATTGCCTGCTTTTTCATCCTGAAAAAAAAGTGGAAGCATTCGCTTCTCTTTTCATTAACCTACATGTGCTTGCATCTTCTTTGGTGGCAATACAAAAGAATCGCCTGGAACTCCCTCCAGGTTGGTATCGAAGGGCAGCTGCAGCGGATCGCATACAAAAATTTTTATAATCCAAATGACGGCAGTGAATCCATCGGCGGGTTTTTTATGCGCTTCATTGAAAACTCGCAGCTATATCTTTCAAAGCATCTGGCTGCATTGTTGGGACTTCGCCCCTTACTGATCGAGACGACCTCCGCAACGTTGACGGTGATGTTTTATTTGCTGTTTGTTGCCGCGCTTATAACTCACTACCGCAAAAATGATTTTGTACTTTCACTTCTGATCTACATCGCAGTTCTTCTTGGTGGAACGTTCGTAAGCCAACAGACACATTGGGATCAGGTCCGCCTGATCCTGGTTTACCTCGCTCCCATCTCGATCGTTATTGCTTCGTGCCTGGATTCGCTCTCCAGAAAAAATGCACCGGTATCCTATCCGGGAAAAGCGATTCTCATCAGCCTGCCCGTTTGTGTTTTCGTGCGCACCGCATCTGTGCCGCACAGGATCCCTGACACTATTGCCAATCTCCGGGGTGATCCCTTTCGCGGATATTCAGAAGAATGGACCAATTATGCGAACATCAGTTTGTGGGCTGGCCAAAAAATTGCCGCGGACAAAAAAATTCTTTGCCGGAAAGCAGGCTTCTCCACGGTTTACGGCAAGAGGAAATTTGTTGGCATTTCAAACTTCGTTTTCACTGTGCCGGACAGCGCTGATCATTTCCTGAGCACACGGAATATCACCTATGTGATTCTGGATAATTTGTCAATGCCTACGGTGCATCGGCTATTGGCCTGGTACCTTCAAAAATATCCGTTCGGCTTAAAGCTGATCCGCTCAAGTGGAAACAATCCAAACACAACCGCCAGCATAGTTGAGATCATGGGTGATTCCGCTGCTGAGGACCATCAGGAATTTCTCCGCAGAGTGCAGGCAGGGTTGCTGGTATATCCCGACCAGCCATACTATTACCGGGTGGCGGCTGACAGGTTATTCGAGATGCGTGATTTTACCCAGGCGGTAACCTTTTATAATCATGCCCTTGCGCGAACCCAACGGGAGGAAGAGAAATGCGCGATTTACATCAATCGGTCACAAATCTTTATAGCCCTTGGCGAGTTCGAAAAAGCAAGCAAGGATCTCAATACAGTACTGACCAAATCACCCGACAACGAGACCGCTGCCAGGATTGCTGCATCGCTTCCAAAAAGCATAGTAAAAAATCAAGCACTAAGAGATATTTCAGGAAATGATTAACGGAAAAAAAGTAGTGATCGTGCTGCCAGCATACAATGCTGCAAAGACACTGATGAAAACGTATGCCGAAATACCCTTCGACATAACCGACGACGTTATACTTGTCGACGATCATAGTCTGGATGATACAGTTGCTCTGGCCCACAGTATCGGAATCCGCCATGTCATACGTCACCCTATCAATAAGGGCTATGGTGGAAATCAGAAAACGTGCTATGATTTTGCCCTTGCCCTCGACGCAGACATCATAGTCATGCTTCACCCGGATTACCAGTACACACCTAAGCTTATATCCTCGATATGCTTTATGATAGCCAATGATGTTTTTCCTGTTGTTCTGGGCTCAAGGATTTTAGGCAATGGCGCATTAAAGGGTGGAATGCCGGTATATAAATATCTGGCAAATCGTTTCCTGACCCTTCTCCAGAACACGCTGATGGGACAGAAATTGTCGGAATACCATACAGGATATCGCGCATTTTCTCGGACGGTCTTAAAAAATATATCATACCACCGGAATTCAGATGATTTCCTTTTCGACAATCAGTTGCTGGCACAGATCCTGAGCAGCGGATTTGAGATCGGAGAGATTTCGTGTCCGACAAACTATGACAGTGATTGCTCATCGATCAGTTTTAAACGCAGTGTCATTTACGGGTTCGGGGTTATAACTGTTTCCATTTTCTTCTTCCTGAATCGCGCCCGATTGTACAGGCATCCGATGTTTACACCCCGCTCAGGCCAGCTGACCGCGCTCAAATGGTTTCGGGCTTAATCAAATGCAAATATCAGGCGAACTCCATAGCGACGTCTGATTCCATCCGCGCTACCTCGACGGTAAGTTGGATTCAATCCTGCCTCAAAAAATGGCGAAACGCCAACCATACCTGCCTTGTAAAGAGGAACGTGCACTTGCAAATCAATATGAGCATTGATGAGCATGCCGTTGAGGGCCGAGGAAGGAACAGTTATGACCGAGCCGTCATAGCCCGTTACCTTCTCATCAAGCGAAAACGGAAAGAATGAAACAAAACCACCTTGTGCAACAATCGTGAAATTCCTTATTTTTCCTTCAATGCCGCCCAGTGCCTCAATGGAAAACAGGCGCAGGGAGTTTATCCGCTCTGAAGTAAGCAGCGAATCGGGGGACGTTAACAAAGAATCGGGGGCAGGATCCGGACCCGGAATTCTCACTCCGTAGGAGAAGTTTTGTGCAAGATAATGATAACCCAGGCCTGCCAGTATCTGAAGCCTGCGATTGAGCAGTTTCCCCTGAAGACCCAGTGCATAACCGGAGTACGCCAGGTTATTCCATTTTTCAGAAGGCCCGCTATGCCAGTTGTATAATGAAGCGCTGAGTGAAAACCTCCCGGAACCTGAGGCTGCTGCCTGAGGCGCTACACTGTCACGGATCACGTTCACAACCTTTATCCGAACGGTATCAGCAACGCGGACCGGGACTACCACGCGTTGAGTATCGTATATGACGATATGCCGGAAAACGCTGACCGTGTCAAATACCGTGGTGATAGTTCTGGCCTTGATTTCCGTCTTTTTTTTTGCAGGCGGCGGACCCCTGAGCACGTTGATGACAACATAGTCACCAAACCTGCTATGGGTAAAATAAGGTTGCAATAATATTTTCAGCACATCATCAACTGTACAGTTACCGCACGACACCGACCGCCTGCCGTCCGGCACGAACACTTCGGGATCATAGGAAAAATAAACCTGAAAAATCTGCTCAAGTTTTTTCAGGGCAGCCGGCATTGACTGTTCGTTTATATTAACACTGTGTCTTTTTTCCTGACCAGATGCCAGAGCAGGAAAGATTATGATAAGAACACTAATGACAGCCTTTTCCGCTAACAAGGAATGTCCCATTTCTATTCTTGATATCGAGGTGGTGGGTCTTTGCGATCACACTTAAGATTGTATCAAGTGATTGCCTGCTGAAGGTTGCGTTCAACTTGCAGCCGCCTATTCCGGGATCGGAGAATCGAAAGACAACATTGAGTTCACGCTCCAGCGCCGTGAATACGTAGGAAAGCGAGTCGTTGTTGAACGTAAACGTCTGGCTATGCCAATAAAGTTTATTTACATCAAGTGGTTCAGCGCGTATGTTAATCCCGGGACTGACTGAGATTTGCTGCCCTTCTTTCACAATATACTTGTCGCGGTTCTGCACAACCTCAACCGTCCCCTCCGTTACATACACGTGCGTTCCTTCCTGCTCTGTTGTTTTTACTGTAAATTTCGTTCCTACAACCCGGATCTTTGTATCGGGAGTCCTTACTACAAAAGGGCGTAATGAATCTGACTCGACATCAAAATATGCTTCACCCTCAAGAAGAACCATGCGCATGTGTGAGGATTGAGTAAATGCCGAGTTCAGATACCGTATGTTGCTGCCCTTTCTTAAAATGACCGCAGAACTATCCGGTAAATGTGTTAGCGTAGGTTGCACTGTTGCAGCGTTGATAATCCTTTCGGCGTCTCGCTGCCGACTGTAAAACCACAAACAGCAGGCCATAACAATCAATATGCTGGCAGCGATGGCATGGGTTAGCCAATCAGATTTCCTGGCCTGTGATCCGCCCGATTTTAATCCTGCCCTGGACAGGACTGACGAAAGCCCGGCGCCGGTATCAACATACGCAGGCGATGCAAGCCCCGACAACTCCCAGACCTGAACGATCTCCATTGCCTGGACGTTGTTGGATTCATCCTGCAGCCATTCCTCAACCGCAGCAAGCTCGCCTGCAGTCAGTTGTTCGGCCTTAAAATAGGCCAGAATGAGTGCGTCTTCCGGCTGTTTATCTTTGTTGTTCTCCATACACTTAATACAGGTTAGTTTAACAAACTCCCGATTCCGGATAGAAACAATACAACATTTCCTTTTAATTGATTCCGCAGAATTTTCATCGCTTTGGTAATCTGGCTTTCAACTGTTTTTGTGCTAATGTTGAGTTCGGACGCAATCTGCTTATGGGCTTTACGATCAAACTTGCTCATGACGAACACGCGACGACACTCAGGCGGAAGATTTCCGATTGCAGCGTGCAGATTTTTTAACCTGTCCTCGGTCAACTGATCATAGTTCTCATAAAGTTCGCTCAGATGCTTTTGTTCGAACCGGTATTTATTTTCTACGCGTGCGTGGTTATACTCATTGATACACCGATTCCTGACGGATACGACGAGGTAAGGGAACAGTTCTCTGCCGGCATCAAGGTTATTGCGTTTTTCCCATAGTGCAACAAACACATCCTGAACCTGTTCTTCGGCAATTCCCTTGTTGCCGATGAGGCCACGGGCAAAATTTACCAACGGCGGGTAGAAAATTTCAAAAGCCTCCTTAAAAGCGCCCTGGTCACCTTTCTTTATTTGTTCGACTAAATCGATTCTGCTTTTGTACAAAAGCTTATTCATGGTTTCACTCTGATAAGGCCGTTCGTTTCAAGTTGGTATCAGTGAATTAAATAAAGCGGGCAACACAGGTTTGCGCCAGATATGTTCGGCAGGGGGAATCGTTTAACAGGCAGAGCGGGTAGATGCGTAGCCGTGCTTCCGGATGCCGTTGCGCGTCGCGCCTTTCAGCAATCACACTTTGCCGATTAATTATAACGCTTGGTGGGAAAAAATCAGCGGTAAGAGAAGGGATGACGTTAATGTGGCTGGTATTCAACCATAAACTCTGACTAATAGCCCCCATGCTTGTGCTGAAAAATTCCGAAATTACCGGTTGGATTGACCACGGTTTGAGGTGGGTGGAACCTGCGGAGCAGGCAACAAAAGATTATGAAATATGAGAAAGCTGTCTACGGTAATTTGTGATGATGAGCCCCTTGTGCGCGAAAGTCTTGAGAGTTACTTAAAGGAGTATGAGTTCATCGATATTGTTGACCGTTGTCAGGATGGCTTCGCAGCGATCGAGGCGGTCAATTCGAAAAGGCCGGACCTGCTCTTTCTTGATATTTCGATGCCGGAGCTGAACGGCTTCGATGTGCTGAAAAAAATTGATCCTTCAATTATGCCGACGACGATCTTTGTGACGGCCTATGATGAGTTCGCTCTGAAAGCGTTTGACGCCAATGCAATTGATTATATTCTTAAACCCGTTGAAAAATCGCGTCTGCAAACTGCATTAAAGAAAGCTGCAAGCTACATTGTCGGTGATGTACGCAGAGACCTTGTAGCTTCTTTCGGAAAAGCTGTGTCAAGCTACGAGGCGCTGTCGGCCATGGGGCAGCGGCCTCAAAATTATATGAGTCGCATCCTGATCAAGGATCGGAAAAAGTATTTCTTCGTACCTATAGAGGAAGTTCTTTGGTTTGAAGCCGACAGTGATTATGTGATTGTCCACACCCCAAAGGGGAACCATCTGATATATGAAACGCTTACTAACCTGGAATCAAAACTGGATCCGTCAATTTTTGTCAGAATCCATCGCTCCACCGTTGTCAACATACACTGCATTGAGTCTTTTGAACCTTATTTTAACAGTGAGTATTTCATCACGCTTAAAAATAAGGAAGTTGTGAAGTTGAGCCGGAATTACAAGGACAAGATCAAAATACTCTTTCACGGCTCGCAACTACCATGATAAACATGGCACGCACTCCGGTCAGCATTAAGAAATTAAAGAAAATAAACATATTGCTATGGGTTTCGGTCACCATCTATGTTTACACGATCGACAAAGTCATCGTTTCGCTGAAAGGTGAACCGCTTTACCTGGTCGCATCCCTCATCTATATTTCCCAAAGGTGGCTTTCATGGATACCGGCAACCAATATGATTGTTCGGTATAGCTTAAAGTATCCGTTGTTTGAAAGAGGCTTTGAGTTTAAGTTTAAACGCCACTTTCTGAGGGCTACCGTATTTGCACTTGTTATGTGCCTGGCGGAGTTCGTTATACTGTCCCTGTACACGTATGTGATGACGCTGACCGAACCCGATTTGAACCTGAAAGCACTTCTGGGCGTGTTAGGCGGATGGGTACTCACAGGAGTTTTTAACCGGTATATTATTTACTTCTTTATCGCCGCCCTGGTAACGAGTTTCGTCCATCTCCGGCACCGGCACCGCTCAGAGCTTGAAACTGAGCAAATGCGTGGTAAGCTGGTGCAGTCCAAGCTCCAGGCGTTGCAGATGCAGATCCAGCCGCATTTTCTTTTTAACACTCACCAGGCAATCATTGGTCTGCTGATGAAAGGTCATTCGCAGGAAGCCATTTCCATGATCAGCAGTCTGAGTACACTATTGCGTACCACCCTTGATGTCTCCAATGAGCAGTTAGTACCCCTGTCGAAGGAGATTACAATAGTAAGTGAGTATCTCAAGATTCAGCGCGTTCGCTTCTCTGATCGCCTCAACGTGAAAATTGAAGTAGCTGACCAGCTCGCACACGCGGGCGTCCCGCCCTTCATTCTCCAGCCCCTGGTTGAGAACAGCATCCAGCACGGGCTGGGTGTAAATCGAAGTGATGAATTCCTCATCACAGTTATTGCCGATGCTGATGGTGACCGGCTCAGGATCTCTGTGATAGACGACGGCAGGGGACTGGTGCACAATGGTGAAAGTCAAAAAAAGGGTATTGGTCTGAAAAATATTCAGTCACGTCTGGCCGCCTTATACTCCGATGATTACCGGATGTCGCTTAGAAACATCCAGCCGCGCGGCGTGGAAGTAGCGATGGATCTTCCATTGGTTCAGCTGTAGGAGATTTCAGCATGAATGATCCGGAGCAGCAGAGAATAAATTCGGCTGAAAGAGACAGACTGCCGGCGAGCCGTTTGCAGGGTCATTTGTTGATAACGTCCTGTTATTGTTATTGCTGCACAATACCTCATCGCTTCCCATGGACACAACTATTCTCCTGAGCTTTTTACTTGCATCAATAGCGCTCACATTAATGCCCGGCCCTGACAACATCTTTGTCCTTACTGAGAGCATCACCCGTGGTTACGTGACGGGTGTATGGCTCGCCCTTGGTCTTTCGTCGGGAATCATCGTTCACACGCTCCTGCTTGCATCAGGCCTGTCACTGATTCTGGTCCAATCAGCAACTGCGCTGACAATCCTGAAGTTTCTTGGAAGTGCTTATCTGATTTGGCTGGCCGTACAGGCTGCGCGTGAAACTGCACAACCGGTTTCCATTATTTCACCTGTCACAGGCGCTGGTTCGCCAGCCACACTGGTTAAGAAAGGATTCTTAATGAATGTGCTGAATCCGAAAGTCTCTGTCTTTTTCATCGCATTCCTGCCGCAATTTCTTACCGAAAGCCAAGTCGCTGTCGGCGTGCAGCTGATGATTCTGGGTTTGATCTTTCTTATTCAGGCGTTCCTGATTTTTTCATGTATCGCCTTGCTCTGTGGCCGCCTGCATGAGGTCGTTAACAAACCTAAGTTCTGGATTTACACCAAGTGGTCCAAGGTAGCTGTGACGGCGAGCCTTGCACTGGCACTTTTCTTCTAACAAAAAGGCTTGAGAGAAAAGATAACAGGTTCGGGGCAGTAAGATCAAACCCCTGCCAGGAACGGGACCTAAGCCTGAACTTTGTCTGGCCCACGCCGGAAACCGATAAGCCTCACTCGCGCAAAATTTTTGCAGGATTTATGCGCGAGGCGGGGATGACCCTCAGCAGAACCGTAATGAGCAGCGTCGCGGAAATTAACACCGCAGATACAGCAAAGAAATACCACTCCATCGGGATCCGGTAACTAAATGAATCGAGCCATCCATTAAAAACAAACAGTGATAAAGGAATACTGATTGTCAGGGCCGCAAAGGTGATCAAAACATATTCACGACAAAACCGTTGTACGATACTCAATTCCGAATCACCCAGCACTTTCCGGATTGCTATCTCCTTAAACTGACCCTCAAGCACAAATGCTATCAGTCCAAACAGACCAATGCAGCTCATCAGAACAGACATTATGGAGATCAACGCAAAGATTCTTGAAAGCCGTTGTTCTTTCTGGTAAGTTTTCTCTATGGCCTGACCAAGAAAATGAAATGAAAATGGTTTACTGTTTTCGAATTTGGTCCATGTCTTTTCTATGTCCGCTATTTTGGAAAGCTGAGTTCCCTTTTCCAGTCTGACGCTTATATACCAGGCGGGAGAGCCGATAAAGATGACAAGAGGATCGATCACCTGATGCAGTGGCTCAAAGTTAAAATCTTTCACCACGCCGATAACACTGCCCTGCTCTTTTCGCAGGGCCGCGTGGCTGAATTCTTTGCCAACCGGCTCAGTCCAGCCGAGGGCCTTTGCTGCAGCCTGGTTTATAATGAACCCACCAACAGAATCCGAGTAATTATGCGGGATAAAATCTCTGCCCGCCACAAGCTCTAATCCAAAGGTTTCAATAAAATCACTGCTCACATTGAGAATTTTAAAAAACCTTGGTTCAGCATTTCCCTCTGTCTTAAAGCTCATGAACTGAACCTCGCGACCGATGGGTTCAGAAACACTGCTCACGTTTAGAACACAGGAATGCCGCAGCAATTCGTTCTTAAAACTCTGGTATTGTTTCGGGATTGCTGTTCCGCGAACCTCGAGCATGAGAATTTCATCCTTGGCAATTCCTGTATCCTTGTTTTTCAGAAACTGCAATTGATTAAAAACGACCAGCGTAGCCGTGACAAGAAACGTGGAGGCAACAAGCTGTACTCCGATCATTACCTTGCGAAAACTAGCTTTTTGTTTGCCTTGCGACCATGTTCCTTTGGCTATCGCTGCAATCGGGAGGGTGAGTGCGTAGACCGACGGGTATATGCTTCCGATAACAGCAACTGCGAATGCGACAGTGAGAGCTATCAATGCAGTAACGCCATTCATTTCCCAGGTGAACCCTAGCATCAGGTAATTACTGAGCATCGGGGCGACGCTGAACAGAAGGACCATTGCCAGCACAAGCGCCACACCGACAAAGAGCAATGAGTGTTGAAATACTTTCCAGCCAAGTGTTTTACCACTTGCTCCAAGCACTTTGTGTACACCGAAGAGCTTGTGCTTTTTAACGACGGAAAAAATATTGATGCTGATAAAGTTTGAGCACGTGATCACGAAGATTATCGCGCAGACCAGAATAAGAAAATACACGTCACTGATGCTTCCATTTGCAGCGAGATCTGTTCCATAGTCAAACGATGAGTAAAGGTGGACGTCAGCGAGTGGCTGAAGAAATAATTTTATCTTGTTCGTTTTCGTTTCCTCGGGAATGTAGTGCTGAAGAAGCTCAGGAAACGATTCTGCAATAGTTTTCGCCCCCTGTTTCGAATCAATGCGCAGGTAGGTCCAGAACCAGTCAACAACCCATTGATCCAGTAATTCGGGAGGAAATTTGAACGGACCCCAGTTCTCTACGGCAGATAACGGGATGAGAAATCCGAATTTTACGTGCGTGTTGGCCGGAGGATCCTTTATTACTCCGGTGACCTCCAGCGGGGTCGTACCGTTAAAAATTATTTGTTTACCAAGGGCAGCTTCTGAGCCAAAATATTTCTTCTCTATTGTCTGTGTGATTACAACCGATCCGGAATGACACAATGCCTGCGACGGAGAGCCAGAGGCAAATTCATGATTGAAGACATCAAAAAACGTCGAATCACCGAACAAAACTTCGTCTTCAACATACACGTTGTCTTTGTATGCGAACGTTGGTGAAAACCGGGCGAACTTATAACTGAACACCCGGGTAAAAGTCTTCACATCCTGAAAACGTTCCTTGAGCGCCGGGCCGATAGCCGGGTAGCTCGTCGGCGTGTGATTATCCAGTCCGCCAACCTCCGATGACATTGTCACACGATAAATTTGTTCGGGTTCGCTGAAATGTTTGTCATACGATAGTTCAGCATGGATGTAACTGCCGGCGAAGACGATCGCCGCAAAACCCGTTACCAGTATCACAAGCTTGATGGTAGTCAAGCTCAGGCTGTTTTTGGCATCACGGACGAACTCGCGAAGATTATTATTATAATACATTTACAATTGGTTTGGTTATCACTGCACGTGGCTGGATGAAAAGAGGAGAAGGCCTGCGCTCCTGCATGACTGCAGATTGCACTGGCACTTCCCGCTCATTCAAACCGGGGAAGGATTCCTAACCTAAGCCCAGCTGCTCGGCTGCACGTTTGGAAACTGACCGCAGCGCGAAGATCATTGTGGCAGATACCTGGATGGTATCGGGGTTCTGGCGTCTTCCTGACTCCAGGCGATTGTCATCACATAGTATCGATCGTTACCTTTTAATAGTTGGATGCTGTTAATCCCTCTGGATTTAACAGGGCCATTTTTTTCGTGTCTGGTTTCGTAAGTACTGAAGACATGAACAATGTTTCCGAATTCCTCCTGCACACTTGCGATCTGTTTTTCATAGAAGCCATGCTGGGAAATCATTTTGGTGAATGAGGCCTGATAGTCATCAACGGTCAGGGTACGCGACACGACCTTACCTTCCTTGTTGGTGAAGGTCGGAATCAAACGCGCATCAGCAGTGAAAAGATTTTTGAAACGTGCCCAATCCTGCGGTTGATCTTTCTCACCGGAGATAACGTCATAGACGGCGGTAATGATGGAATCAACTGATCTGGCATCATCCCCCGGTGACCCGTCCTGCCCCAGACTCTGAATGGCGGCACATAATAAGAACACTAAAACTAAAAGGCGCATAGCTGATTTTTTTAACCAAATTAGAAAAGAGGCCCGACCGCGAATACAGTGAGTTAGACGGATGGCAAATCCCGGCGCCCGGTACTGTTCTTTCGACGCAACTCTCTGCCGGGTAATGCGTGTAAATTAACCGACCCTCAGTCACGCTCCGCCGGGATAAATCAACGGCCAACCACCCTTTCTTTTTCAGGCACCAATTTTACAGCAAAGGAAACCCAAGCGTTTTTCGAGCAGTTCAAAATTTGGCGACTCAGCAAGGATGTATTCCATTTACAGAGATGGACCGTCATTTCAGCATCCTGATCGGCACGTTTCAAAGACGTATGCTTTTGCTGTTCCTGCTATTTTAGAACTTGCAATCTATTGTATTTTCTTGCGCGGAGCACTTTTAATATGGCGTTACCACTTTATGATGTTTTAAGGCAACTTCAGAGCCGGCACGTACGCAGGCTGATGGATGGGTGCCGGAATCTGATTTTCTGCATTTACCCGGATGCAATTGAAACAATGACAGGTAAGTCCAGGGTTATCGGGTATTTTACGTCGCCGGCGAAACAGGACTGCATCTGCTGGATGATGGTGGCTCAGAATCATTTAACCATCGGTTTTCCGCACGGCAACGAAATCACCGACGCCACAGGCATTCTCCGGCGATTCGGTAAACGCGGCTATCTGTTCTATCGCATTGTACGCCTTCGTGATATCTACAATAATCCAGCGCTGTTTGCTATTCTGGAGCAGGCAGTGATTCACCTGCAGCGGAAAGTTCAGGTGAGTTCACCGGTGGCTCCGGAGCTGGAACAAAAATAATTTTTTCCTGCGATGGAATGTGCGCCATCAGCAGCGTTTCCGTTTGCGGTTTCAGGGGTTTCTCAATAATTAACAAACATCCAGCAGAAAAATTATTTCCCTTCATCTCGTCAGGTGCACTGCTGAGCGAAAGATGACAGTGAAAATCCTGCGGTTTTGGATACCTTAAACTAATAAACCCCGTCAGAGATGCACGAAACTCCATTTAAAAGTCAGTCCGTCAATCCGTCTGATGATGCAAGTAACAAGGCTTTATCCGGGTGCATACGTTCTCTGATTCTCTGCATCTGTCCTGAAGCAATTGAACTCCCAGGTCGCGATGAAAAATCAACGCAATTCTCGATTGGTCCAGATGAAAGTCAGCAGTTCTGCTGGCTTAGGTCCGGCCGCGGGTATGTTACCATCGGATTCAATTATGCCAGCGAGCTGCGTGACGATATGCGCATCCTTCATAATATTGACGGCGTGTATTATACAGATAAGATCTCGTCTGTTGGCGATTTATTCTGCAACCCTCCGCTGGTTGGTCTTCTGCAACAGGCCGTTGCCGGCGTCCGGCGCAGAAACGGAATAACCCTTTCAGTGCTGTGACTTTCAGAGCTGTGACAAGGGCAAGGAATCAAAAGGTGGGCACCATGAGGACGCACCAGGCCGGATGACCGGCGGACTCCACGGTTAACAGATAAAAACTAACTTTCCATCGGAATTGCTGTGCACTCAAAAGACTTGGCGCACGCAGGCCGTATTCTTTTGAGCAACTTCATAAGTTAAAATCAATCTGTGTTCCTGATGAAAATCCATTTCGCTTTCATTTTTGTTTTTTGTCCGCTTGCAGAAGCTTTCAGCCAGCAAACGCAAAGTCCGTTAATAATTTCAAAGCTGACTGACAACTTTTATATCTATCAAACCTTTAGCGAGTATAAAGGGAGCCGTATTCCTGCAAATGGCATGTATGTAGTTACGCACCAGGGCGTGGTGATAATCGACTCGCCATGGGATACAACACAGTTCCAGCCTTTACTTGATAGTATTAAAAAACGCCACAACAAAAATGCCGAGGTCGTTCTCGCCACCCACTTTCACGACGACAGGACAGCGGGACTTGAGTATTACGCAAGCAAAGGGATCAAGACATATACCACCAAGGCAACAGACGACCTAAGCAAAAAAACTGGCAAGAAAAGGGCGCAGTTTATAATGCGGGGCGATACAACATTTCAGGTCGGGCAATACCGGTTCGATGTCTATTTTCCCGGACACGGGCACACACCCGACAACGTTGTAGTCTGGTTCCCTGGCGAGAGGGTCCTGTACGGAGGATGCCTGATCAAAAGTGTCGATGATGCAACCCTGGGCAATCTTAACGATGCTGATCCGGATGCTTATCCGGCTACGGTAAAGAATGTCGAGCAAAAATTTAAAAACCCTCGCTACGTGATCCCCGGCCACAATCGCTGGACCGATACTGAAGCACTTGCGCATACTCAGCGAATGGCAACCAAACTCAGAAGCGAAAAAGGAAAAAAGTGATTTCAATTCTTCCACGACACCAGAAGGCATTTCCGGTAAACGATCACGCAAAGAACGGACAACAAAACACCGGTTTCATGAAACAGACTTGCTTTTTAGTTCTGCTGCTATCCATCGGGCCGTACCGGCTACACGCCCAGGTACCAGACAGTCTGCTCAGAATTTTTGAATATGACAGCACACAACAGGTTGAAATCAAGATTGTCTCCGAATTCGACTATACATTTAATGATGTTCCTCTTAAACTGGTAACTTCCCCGGCCAAATCCGGCAGCCATCATGTCAGGGTGAGTTCGGTAACCTACCGGTCTAAAAACCAGTTCAGTGTGTCTGCATGGATCACCGCTCCTATTTCGGCAGATTCACTGATGGAAAGACCGGTGGCAATTTTCCAACATTGGGGGGAAGGCAACAAAGACGAGTTTCTTTCCGAGGCAATATTGTTAAGCAAGAAAGGATTCATCTGTCTGTTGCCGGATGCACCCAACCATTGTCCCGGAACCCCCTTCCCGTCCAAGTCAGAAGATGTTTTTGAAATATTCCGGTACGGTGTTGTAAATGTCAGATGCGGAATAAATCTGCTTTTTCAGAATTACAACGTAAACCGGTCGAAAATCATTTTCACAGGACACAGTTACGGCGCGGGCGTTGGTGCTATCCTTTCAGGAATTGAACCCCGGATTAGTGCATACATTTTAATGACGGGGCTGCCGAGCTTTTCAAAAGCACTCCAGGATGAATCAGATGCGCGTCTTGTCAGCTACAGACAGAGGCATCCTAAAGAGTTTGATGACCATGTCAGGTTAATGCAGCCACTGGATGCGGAGTTGTACATTGCACACAAAAAGGTACCTGTATATCTTCAGCTTGCCACCCGGGATGAATACATCCCGTTAAAATTTTCCAGGCAGTACGAGCAACTCGTTCCCGCACCGAAGAAGGTCACCTACTATCAGGCAACACATGATCTCAATGAGGCAGCGAGCAAAGACCGCAGAACTTTTATAGATAACTTCATAATCCGGTAGACCGATGCTGACCTGTGGCGACCGGAATATTTACCTGATCCGGACTTGCGTTGCAACGTGGTGCCGGCGGATGAACGCATAGATCATAAGGAATCCAAACAAAAAATTAGAGATACCAACTTCGATTGCATGTCCGATGCGAATACCAGCCGGCATGAGGTCGTTTGGATAGAGAAGCGGGATTATTCCTCCTAACATGGCCAGCATTGCACCGCAGAGGACCGCCTGTGACAGCCTCTTCATCTTTTGCATATGGTAGGCAAACGAACAGATCACGACGCCGAAAATAACTCCGCGCAGGCAAAGCTGAAGCAGGATCATGACAGGCAGCGATGGGAGACGGCCAGCGTAAAATTCCATCAATCCGTCATAGCTTGACTGCAAGATTACGCCGGCGGCCAGGTAAAGAATAAGATAAAGAAAGTCCGCGACCAGCACTTTATTTGCATAGTACCGCCAGCCCGGAAAATACAGGCCGTGATTCGGCTGGCCTTCGATTGTCATTCCAGTTATCGCACTTTGGAACGCACAGAGAATCAAACCACGCCCAAGCAGATTCACGGTCTCATTCAGGCCCGTGACGTTGAAAACGTATGCTTCAACAAGAGTATTAAAATGACCAATGAGGAAAATATAAAAAAAAACCACCACAATCCGTTCGAATCCGGTGGCTGAAAAATTTCGCATCAGGACTGCAGCGAGCACACATGTGATCACATTCGGAAAAAAATAGAGAAGCACATTGCCGGGGTTGAAGGATTCGGTGGTGAACAGGAAGTTAAGAAGGACTTCCAGTGCAGTCGTGGTGACGGAGATCACGAGGATCTTAATGCCAAGGTTTTTCATGTCAGGTCATGTTTAGATTCGAAAGTATTTTTTTACACCATCTGGCGTGGAGCTGGTATGTACTGATGCCCAGGCCAAGAGATAATCTGGCGTGCAGTGGAAGGCTGACGCGTAATCTGACCCGTTGCTCTCTGAGGCTGCGTAAACAATCAGTCACGTGTGTATGGTAGGATTCAAGGAAATGCCGGATCGTTTTCCTGGAAACGAGACCTTCCATGAGTGTAAATTTCAGCTGCAGCAAGTCAAGCTCTTTCTCAACATGATCTTTTGTTACCGTTTGCCCGAACCAGTCTTTTAAGACTTTGACACCCCTTGCGGTGATCGAATAGTTGTCCTTGCCCTTTTCGGACCGCTTGACCACCAGTCGTTTTACGGTGAGCCTTCTTAAAGCCGGGTATATACTCCCCGGACTGTTGCTGTAAATTCTCAGCGCTGTGTTGCCGATGAGCATCCTCAGGCGATAGCCGCTCATGTGCGTTCGATTCAGGAGCCCGAGTATGATATAATCAAGAGAATTGATCATTAAAAAACTTTAATTACTCACAATTTAGTACGAAACGTACTATTCAGCAAAAAGGTTATGCGAAAACACACCAGAGCAATTAACGCGCCCAACGGATCACGCCGATCCCGCGCAATAAACCGCATAATCCCATAAGCTTCTCTGTTTTAAGAATTCCTCAAGAAGAATACATCGGCGGCCATGTTGAATCGTCGCAATATCGACCCCAGGTTTCCCCTGACAGATCAATTAACACCACTTACCGAATGACAGCATCATACAAGCTGATGTATGTCGTATTTGTACCAAACAAATAATAATGAACGCGTTCACAGTTTTCCTGACCCGCTGCACATTCGCGGGTGGCGTTGCTGCGGTAATACTTTTGACCTCACTGCCGACGCAGCTTCGGGCGCAAGGGCTGTTCCAGCAATTTATGGCGGCGTATCACAGTAAAAACTATGCTGAGTGTGCCGCGGCCGGCAGACAACTTACAACAAGGATCAATCATCCGGATTTATTGATCCAGCTTGCTGAATGCCAGTGTGCACTGAACAACAATTCAGAGGCAATCAACACGTTGAATAAGTTGACGGGAATGGGCATCGGAATTCCTTTTGACACAATGAAGGTCTTTGCAAATCTGGCGAAAGACACACAGGCTCTTAAAAATTTGGTGAGGCCGCCAGTACCACCTGCCTTTTCCTGCAGCACGCACTATCAAATAGCAGATACCCTGTTTATCCCGGAGGGTATTGCTTTCGTGGCAGGTGAAAAAATGTTCTATGTCGGAAGCCTCACACGCAACAAGATCATCTCGGTGGATAAAAAAGGACACGCAGCGGACTTTTTCGTGCCCAAAAATAGTAATTGGCAATTCACCGGCCTGAAGGCTTCGGGGGACGACTTGTGGGCATGCGCGTTTTCCGAACACGGAACCAACAAGGGTCATAGCTCCATATTTCAGATCAATCGAAAGTCGGGCTCCGTTAAAAAGCAGTTTGTTATAGAACAAGGTGAACATCTGTTCAATGATCTTGTCAAGACAATACAGGGCGATCTGATTGTCACCGATAGTAAAACCGGATATTTATATAGGCTTCGCGATCAAAAGTTCACACCGATCGCAGACAGTGTCTCGTTCATCTATCCGAATGGAATAGCCTACGATCCCGGCAAGCAAAGACTTTTTGTTGCCCATTGGATGGGGATATCGATGATTGATTTAACGACAGAAAAGGTCGAAAACCTGGACAGCGATTTTTCGTTGCACTCAATCGATGGTTTATCCTGGTACAATGGTTCCTTAATCGGTGTTCAAAATCTCAGCCACATCAGCCGCGTAGTGAAAATCAACATCGACCCTCAGAGGAAGGTCTCAGAAGTGGTCGAACTTTACAGAGAAACAGCCCGAGGCAAACCTGGAGGAATTCCCACAACAGGCGCACTGGCACGAGACAAGTTCTACTTCATTTCAAATTCATTTGTGCGAAATGCCGAAGGGGAAGGCAGTGTACGAAACAATGAGCAAGTGACGCCTGCGCAGATTAAGCAGATTTCATTGCGATGACACTGAAAGGTTGCCCAAAACACGCACCGCCTCAGCGACAACCCAAATGGCTCAGATCTGGCCGTTGGAATTAGAAATAACTACGTCAGATTGCTCAGCATCTGCGATAGATTTGGCAAACAGTCCCGTCAACAATGGACTCTCATAAATTTCCATGACTGTGCTTACTTTCACCTGTTTACTGCGAGCGCGCTTAGGACGCTGCGTTGGATTGTGCCCGTTACTATGGAAGCATAAGGTAATATGTCTTGAATGACAGATAATGGAGCAAAATTCAGTTGATCGGTCCGGCCTGAGGCTGAAGGCAAGCGTATTAAGCCTTGCAATTGCCCGTTCATGAACATCGGGATGGGCAGCGTAAATTAGTTTCCTCGCAGCTTCCACTAACCGAATTACCAGTGTTGTCTGATTGTCTTTTAGGGTCTGATACTCCGTACGCATAGTATCGTTTTCGATTAAACAAAAGGAAATGTTACGTCGATGAGATTAAAAGACGTTAAAGCGTGAAGGAAGATAGCCGGGGCGACTCGGCACATTGAGAAGGCAGAGACAAATCCGGCCACCGATTCAGAATTAAAAAATATTTTTTTCAACAGACCAAGTCGCTGAACCGACGTGTTTGAATCTGCTGGCAGTGATGTCATTCCGCCAGAATGAGTCAATGAACGGCAAGCGCAGGGTGCGTTTCCGCCCTTTGAGCCGCATCATCAGAAACCTTTTTTCTTTTTGGAAGTTTCCCCCGCATGAAAAAATTGAAGGAACAAACATCACGCTATTTTTTTATGACACACCTACGATTCTGTTTAAAAACTGCGGCATGGACCGTGCTGATAACATGCTTATCGCCGGACTATGCGAACGCGCAACAAATCAAATTCACTTCTCACGCTATTGCTGTCGAAACAATCGACCCGGCAGCGGAAAACTATGACGACCTCATTCCTTTGATGAAAAAAATTGGCAGCGCAACAGTAGTTGCTTTGGGTGAGGGCACTCATGATAACGGGGCAGCGCTTCTGGCGAAAGCCAGAATGGTAAAATTTCTTCACGAGAAAATGGGATTTGACGTGTTACTTTTTGAATACGCTTTCCTGGGCAGTCTTAAAGCAAACAAGTACTTAAGTCTGGATTCAAGTATTTATTCAGCAACCCGCAGTCTGAATGGCTGGCTTAGCAAGGAACTTTATCCGGGTCTTTACGAATATATCAGGGCAACTCACAAAACTGGCCGGCCTCTATTTGTCGGTGGATTTGATCATGAAAAAGTTCCTCGTGGCGTTCCTGACTATCTTGAAATGCTTGAGGAAGTTTATCAAAAAATCAGATTCAACGAAGCTGACAAGATTTACATCGACAGTCTTGTCCGCACGAACGGTGCACTGGGTAATCGTTATCAGGAATCCTTTACGGCTAATGGCCGCCGGAAGGCAGAGCAGTTGATTGACTCACTCCGTACAGCGGTAATGGTAAGCAATAAATTTACCGGCGAAGAAAGGGATTTGAAGTTAATGTATCTAAAACATTTGCTGATGATGAGTGAAGAGAGAAGTTCGGGGGAGTTCAAAAATATCGTCAGAGATTATCATATGGCCGAACGCTATTTTTGGATACACAAAAACCTGTTCGCAGGAAAAAAAGTCATTTTATGGGCGGCCACTGCGCATCTGGTGCATGATATGGTGCTCATCGACCGGGACGAAAAAGTGAATAATGAAAAATTCAGACCATATTATCAGATGGGCGATTACCTGAACGCCAGACTGGGAAAAAATTACTATGTAATCGGCTTTACATCTTACGCAGGTGAACGCGGGCAAATATTTCCCAGAGAAAGCCCGCACAACAAAGCTTCGTACAATGTTCAGGTTACGCCGGCTCCCCATGAAAGCTTTGAAGCTTACATGTCGAGATCTAAATATCGTTATGCCTTTGTGGACTTGGAGAGTGTCCTGCCTGATGTTGATGCGCGTTTTACCGCATTGCCGCTGGGCAACCGTATGGATTTCGCTCCGTGGGCAAAAATCCTTGACGCTCTCTTTTATGTAGGGCCATCGCAGCCAGTCAAGCATTAATCAAATACCGGAAATCCAAATAGTATTTTGCCTGCACACCACTATTTTAACAAGCTGTTAACACGGCGTTGAATACTAAAGTGTTTGATTCGTACAAACGAATGATATGCTGCACCTGAAACTGATTGTACGCAATATCCTGAAGCATCGGGTCAATTCGCTCATTGAGGTTGCTGGCCTGTCCGTTGGGCTGGCGTGCTTCTTTATTGTCACCATGCATCTGAAAAAGGAGTTAACCTTTGACAATTTTTTTCAGGATTCTGAACGTATATATCGTGTTCTGAATTTTGAGAAGGGTACCGGCAACCGCTATTCCGGGCAGGCCTCGGCACTGGCTGTCCATGCCAGGCAGGAAATTCCGCATCTGGAGGAAGTCACAAGAGCTTTCTTTCCATACAAAATGAATTCAAATTCCGCCGTTGTTCAATACGGGGACAAGACGTTTTTTGAAGACCAGATCCTTGATGCTGACTCTACATTCTTTCGTGTTTTTGATTTTGAGCTCATCGACGGCAACGCTCACACTGCGCTGCGTGAACCCAATAGTGTGGTAATCAGTAAAGAGGTTGCTTTAAAATACTTTGGATCATTGAATGTACTAAGCCAAAATCTGACGATTGATGGTTCGATGTATCAGGTGACTGGTGTTGCTGACGTGCCTGACAATACACATCTTCAATTTGGATTTCTTCGCCCCTCGCATCATAATCCGACGAGTCTTTATACCTGGGATCACACGCTGGCCTTTATATACGTGAAACTGAAAGAAGGCGCCCGGGTCGGGCAGGTGGAAAAACACCTCACCGAAATTGTGGTGCGTAATTCGACAGCCAATGATGCAAGCTACTTATTGAACTATGATAGCAGATTGCAGGCCCTCAGTGATATCCACTCAACGGTTATACAATGGGACATCATAGAAGCCCGGTCTTCAAAAGAGCTTTGGGCTTTATTTTGTATAGCAGCTTTCATTCTGCTTTTATCGGTTGTAAACTTTATTAATCTGACGACGGCCATCAGCATTGAGCGGATAAAGGAAACCGGCATCAGCAAAATTTTAGGTGCTTCGCCAGGCAAACTTCTGCTGCAGTTTTTCGGTGAGTATCTGATGCTCACGGTCCTTGCTGCCCTTGTGAGTACGCTCATCGTGGTCATTGCAATGCCTGGATTTAACAACCTGGTCGGATCAACGCTTATGCCACAAGAATTATTTGACCCGCAACTGCTTTTATTCGCGGCAACTACGGTTGCAGCCACAGCAATTTCAGCCGGGCTGTATCCCTCCTACCGTCTGTCGCGATTTACTCCCCGGGAGGTGCTCAACCGCAGCAAGCCCCGGACCAATTCGCGGGTGCGGAAAGTCCTGGTGGTTGCCCAATTTTGCATATCGATTACTCTTATCGCCGGCACACAAATCGTGCGAGAACAGACCTCATTTCTGATGAATGCGGATCTTGGCATTGACCGGGACAGTATCTATGTTTTAAGAATGCGGCCAGGCACAATCGACAGATTCAGTGAACTTGCCGGCATGTTGTCACAGCGCACTTCGGTTACGGCGATCGCCGGAGCCTCATCGGTGATCGGGGGCGAACCAGGATCGGATACCTTCCATCCGGACCATATGCGTGAACAGACCACTGACACATTCGCGAAAAATATTGCAATAGATACCGGCTACGTTAAGCTTTTCGGCATTAAGATTCTCGAAGGCAGATCTTTTTCAGGTAATCGTTCCGAATTTCAAACCTCATATATTATTAATCAGAGAGCGGCAAGCCAGTACAAACTCACCAGTCCCGTCGGAGCAAATCTTATCCGGAGCTCGGACACGGTCGGCACTGTGATTGGCGTGATGAAAGATTTTCAATTCAGCAAAATGACGGAAAAGATCCAACCGATGGTATTTTACATTGATTCGATCAGGTCTCATCAGTATATGTTTATTAAGTATACAGGCCCAGCGTCAGCGATTGAAAAAGATGTGGCAAGTGCGTGGCAAGCGGTGATCCCGGATTTGCCAATGGAAGGCTTTTTTCAGGACAGCTACTTCAATGCACTGTACGTTAACGAGCAACAGACGGGACGAGTCATCGCCTTATTTGCTGCCATTGGTTTGTTTATTGCGTGCCTGGGATTATTTGGCATAGCCTCATTTGTTACGTTACGCAGAACAAAGGAAATCGGAATTAGAAAAGCAGTTGGAGCAACCACACACACCCTGATCGCATTACTGTCGTCGGAGTTTATCAAGCTTGTCCTGATCGCGTTCCTGCTAAGCATTCCCCTGATTTATTTTCTCGGACAAGCCTGGCTCGAGAGTTTTGTTGCGCGGATCCCATTCTCCTTTACTTTTTTTCTGTTTTCTGGTTTCGTAACGTCTGCCGTTGCACTCCTCACCGTCTTAACGCACGTCTTGCGCGCCGCCAGAATAAACCCTGTAGAGGCACTCCGAGAACAATAAATGTTATCGCGTACGGCTGCAAAGTTTCGAATTTTAGACGGCTGCGCCAAAAAAATAGATCGACTGAAAAAAGAACAGTTGACTGGGCAGCGGGCGGACTGTTCATCCTTTTGGCACGGCAACTTGCGCCTTAATCTACGCCCGGAACCTTTGAACATTAGAATTCAACGCAACACGAGTAACTGGTCATCCACAGACAGCGTTCCATGGGCAACGAGTGCCATTAACAAACTTTTAACAGAACAGGAATTTCAATTCACTTAGTTTTCTGCTAAGGTCTCTTATCAAAGGTCTCAATTGATTACAATTATGATTGAAAATTTCATTAAAACACAGGTGCGCGTCACGCGCAGATATGCCTCAGATTCATGGCTCAACATTTTAGGTTTCTCGCTTGGAATAGCGGCAGCCTTTATAATCGCCCTTTATGGCGTGCAGCAGCACTCCTTTGATAAACATAATTCTCATGCTGATCGCATTGTCAGGGTGACCGAACAGATGAGGCCTGCGGGTGTGGGACAGCCTTCAGCGAGTGTGCCAATCCCCGTCGGACCTACGCTTCGTGACGAATTTCCTCACCTGATATCATCCAGTGCCAGACTATTCCGATTCGAATCTCCGTTGATGTTCGAATTCGAGGATCAAAAATTCAATGAGCAAAGGATACTTTTTGCCGATCAATCATTGTTTGAACTATTCGATTTCAAAATCATTCAGGGAAAAGCCTTGAAGGCCTTAGATGAGCCTAATCAAATTGTGATTTCTGAGTCGCTTGCCCTGAAATACTTTAATACCACCGATGCGGCCGGGAAATTATTACGCTATGACAACAAGATCGATCTTAAAGTTACGACCGTTATTGAAGATATTGTTTCTACATCGCACTTTCAGGCAGATGCTTTCATTTCTTTTGGCACATTAAGCTCATTGCTCACAGAACGCCAGATAACGAGCTGGTTCTGGAATCCATCTTACACGTACCTCTTGCTTGAAAACGGTAACAACACAATTGGTGAGCTTAAAGCTAACCTTGATCCATTCATGAAGAAATACTTCAATGAAAGCAAATACAAAAATAAGTATCTCGACATTCAGCCGCTGAAATCGATTCATCTCAGATCCGCCTTCAGCAACGAGTTAGAGCCCTCGATTTCCTCGAATTATCTGCGCATCATAATTCTGATAGGAGTAATCATTCTGGGGCTGGTGATTGTCAATTTTGTAAATATGGCAACAGCACGGGCATTGCAGCGCGCGAAGGAAATAGGCATCAGAAAGGTACTGGGCTCATGGCGCTGGCAAATCATTATACAGTTCCTGGTTGAGTCATGGATCTTTACAACGCTATGTACGGCGGTCGGTGTTGCCATAGCGCTGATTAGCCTTCCCTGGATTAACAGTTATCTAGGCTTGCAAATCGCAGTGGAACAATCGCACAATTTTATATTCTATTTACTTCCGTTGTTCATATTTCTAATTGGACTTTTGGCTGGCGTTTATCCGGCAATCTATCTTTCTGCATTTAAACCAGTGCTCGTCCTGAAAGGAAAGTTTTCCAATAGTGGAGAAGGCATGCTGCTGCGAAGACTATTGGTCACTGGTCAGTTTGTCATCACCATTGGATTAATCTCCGCCAGCCTGATTGTTGCACGTCAATTTGAATTCATGCGCGCCCAGGACATTGGCTTCGATCGGCATAACGTTTTCATAATCCCTGTTCAGCGTTCAGCCGTTGGAGAGATTGCAAATTTTAGAAAATTCAAAGAACGCCTCGAGCGTGAAAATGGCATCAAGGGTGTGACCGCATTTGAAGATATTGTTGGGAAAGGTCATAACTCCGGCTCTTACACTCCTGAAGGGGCTTCCGAGCCATCATTATATCCACGACTTTTCGTTCGCGAAGATTTCGTCGAGACGCTTGGTTTGAAAGTTCTCGCGGGCAAATCTTTCACCTCTGACTACACTCCGTCCGGATTGAACCGGGACGTGATGATTAATGAATCAATGGTAAATTCTTTAGGGTGGGGCTCACCTGAACAGGCGATTGGCAAAAAAATGGGCGAGTTTGCGACCGCAGAGGGCGTGTCCGAGCTTCGGGTGATGGGCGTGGTCAAGGACTTCAATTTCGTGTCATTGCACAAAAGCGTCGGCCCGCTGGTGCTTGAGGCGCCTCCGACTGATGATGTCGTCAATCTTTTCATGATAAAATATATTGGAGTTAAAGTAGACCCGGCGACCCGCCAGCAAAGCCTGAAAACCATTGAGAAGCATTGGGCTGACCTTTCAGGCGGCAAGATATTTGAATATTCAATGCTGGACGACGAACTGGAACAAACCTATGGCCAGGAGCAGAAACTCACTCGAATGAGCAACGTCTTTTCCATGCTGGCAATTATCGTATCATGCCTTGGACTGCTTGGACTGGCTGCATTCATGCTCAACCAACGTGTAAAGGAAATATCCATCAGAAAGGTCCTGGGATGTTCGGTTTCAAAAATTGCTGTTCTTCTTTCGACATACTTTTCTAAAATGCTTCTGGTTGCAAGCTCGATTGCCGTTCCACTCGCTTACATCATACTCGATTCCTGGCTCAACAACTTTGCGTACCACATCGAGCTGGAAGCAAAATATTTTCTTGCCGTAGTCGCGCTCACATTCGCAATCACATTTATGACAATCGCGTATCAGACATTCAAAGCCGCCAGCGTGAACCCTGCAAAGACCTTACGGGAATAACAGAAGCGTTCACACAGAAGCTGGTTTTTTTTTGCAAGGAGATCCGGCTCCTCTCAATGTGGGGATGTGGCAGATCCTGTCCCAATCATTGCGTAATGTTTTGGAGGATTAACTCGCGCAATCTTAACCGTGTGATATCCGGCGTTTAAAAACGCGATCGTAAAGAATAATCCGACAGCAACAACAAAGTCAATGATCTTAAGATCAATGGCGACAGGAGAAATTATCAAGCCAGGGATCAAGCGATACATAGCGAAAGGTACTGGAAGTACCGGTTTGATAACATTAAAGAACGCGAATGAATTATCAGTGCAAGCAAAACGTACGAACCGTTAGATTTCATCGCTCAGATGAAAAGTTTATTGATTTGATCAGCTAAAGCAAAGAGCACGTGTATAATGTTGACTGTGGTAAAGAAGCAAATTACCTTTGAGAAGGAATGGGTCTTAGCATTTATAATCCTCAGTGTCATGTAAACAATGTCGGTGCTGCGACAACGAACCAATCAAAGCTGAAGCCTGACGTGCTTTTCACGGCAAAATGTCAACAGTGTCAGAACAGAGGGATCGGTTGGAGCATTAAGTGTGCTCGATACATTGCAGGTCATTCCCTGGAACAGTGCCAGGCTGGTGCCGCGATCAGTTATCACTACATGTCGAAAGTCTTGCAAGGAGCAAGCAGCATATTTGAAGGAAGAAGATTCAGGATCGTCCGAACTTTATTACTATGAGCAATAAACGATCGCGACTACAGTGGGCGTTTTTTTCGCTGTATATTTTAAAAAATACAAACTAGGGAACTTAGCCATGGCCAATCCAGAAACGCTTATTAAAGAAAAGAGCAGTCAAAATTCATAATGAATCAGTATAAAAAAAATGGTAAACCGCGTTATTAATGAATTGCTCTGGGGGAGGCCAGGAAAAAATCGCAACAAAAACCGAAAAGTGAAATTGGACGGTGAAATGATGACGCTTAACCGAACGGTCCCCGGAAACATCAGATGCTTCCTGACAGCTGCGCTGCCTTTAACTCTTCTGCTTTCCTGCGGACAGAATCGCGGACCGGAACCGGGAATCTACTTCGACAATATTGCTGTAGAGGCAGATGTTGTGTATGATTCAACCGCGCCCGACCAGAATACACTCGATGTGTACTATCCGGCCAGATTACTGGGCACAGCTCCATGGACCGAAGTCGGAGACACATTAAGGCCAACGCTCGTATATTTTCACGGAGGCGGCTGGTCCTCCGGGGATAAAGTGTCACGATCGCTTTTACTGCTTCCTTACCTCGAAAAAAAATTCGTTGTGATTAACGCTGACTACCGGCTGCTCAGTCAAAATTCAAATATTGATGACTGCATTAACGACGGGGTTTCCGTGTTACGATGGATTGCAGGACATCATTCAAAATATGGCATAGACACAAACCAAATCTACCTCTCGGGAGAGTCGGCGGGAGGCCACATTGCCCTAATGGTTTCCAAACGGTACACAGACTTAAAAATCAGCCGCAGTCTGTCCATTCGGGGAATCGTCAATTGGTACGGCATCACCGACGTTGCTGAAGCCACCAGAATCTGGAATCGACCCGAATTTACAAAACTCATCGCAGGACCTTCTGCTGATACGGATTCAGTTCTGTTCTCAGCATCTCCTGTTAATTTTATTAACCAGTCACAGCCACCTGTTATCACCATTCACGGCTCCCTTGATGATGCAGTTCCGGTCTCACAATCACGATTGTTTCACGATAAACTTTCCCGTGTCGGGGTTGCCAACAAGCTGGTGGTCATTGATGGGAAGAAGCATGGAAACTTCAGCTCCGGCGAGCAGCGCTACGCGTTTGCTGAAATCTGGAAATTTCTTTCGCCTGACAAGTAATGCGATTTCAAAAATAAAATGCGTTATTCTGATTTTCATCAAAGTTGATATCGTGCTATTATAATAAACGCCACAGGTACTGGTTTTACAGGATCAGGGTGACGGGCAGACAGATCGGGTGAAGTCCGAGACTGCGGGCCAGCGTAGTATGTAAACCACGCTCAAAGTCGTTCGTCAAAGTGCGACTTCAATACGGCCCTGTACGATCGGCTGAGTTTTAACCTTTTGTTATTTTTAAGTACAAGAAAATATTCACCGTTGTAATACGGATGTAGTTCTTTTACACACGTTACATTGACGATGGTGCTCCGGTGAATGCGCACAAATACCTGGGGATCGAGCTTCTTTTCCATTTCGTTCAGACTTTCAAGCAATAGATGCCCTTTCGTTGCAGTTTGAACCACGATGTAATCACCGGAAGCATCGATGCATTGAATTTCATTGACGTCAATAAAAAAGATCTTTTTTTGTTCCTTTATCATGACCTTGGAAAGGTACTGTTCAGACTGGGGAGCGAGTTTTTCATAAATTGACAAGATGTTTTTCAAGACCTTGAGTTCCTGTCCATCGATCCTGCGTTCAAGATTAGAATGGATTTTCTCCATTGTCCTGCGGAAACGCTCACAATTGAACGGTTTCAGCAGATAGTCAATCGCATTTGCGTCAAATGCTTTGGCTGCATAATGATCAAAGGCGGTGATGAATACAATAACCGGATTATGCGAAAACGAAATATGCTGAAGCAATTGAAATCCATTCATTTCCGGCATCTGGATATCAAGAAAAATTATATCCGGTTTATTTTCTTCAATCATCACAAGAGCTTCCTCTCCGTCAGAAGCTTCACCGATGATCCTGACATCATCGTATTCGGCCAGCAACGATTTAATTAAATCACGGGACAAAAGCTCATCATCCACGACAATGGCAGTGTACTTTTTTTCTTGGATCATCGGTTATCAATTACAAGTGGAATTTGCATTACCAGCTGGGTACCGCGCGGCCACGCAGCCAGCAATTCGAGCTTAAAATCATTTTTAAAAAGCTTCTGCAATCGCGCTTCGGAGTTTCCGAGACCGATACCTTTTCGGATTGATTTCTTGTCGATCGCCGCTCCGTCATCGGTAATTTCAATACGCAGCATGGACCCTTCCCGTAAGGCGGCGATATCTATCCGCCCTGAATCACGAAACTTTTCGATGCCATGCTTTATAGAGTTCTCAATAAGAGGCTGCAGGATAAATGCAGGCACCTGTGCCTGCAGTAAAGGCTCGGGAATGTGATAGCTTACCTGTAACCTGTTGTTAAAGCGGACTTTCTGAATGCTCAGGTATAAATTGCTTGCGTCAATTTCACGGGCAAGAGTGACAAGGTGCTCACCGGAAGTGTCCAGGTTGAGACGCAAAAGGTCACAGAGGGCGACAAGCATATCAATAGCTTTTTCCGTTTCATTTTTCATCATCAGAGAGATAATTGCGTGATGTGTATTAAACAGAAAATGGGGCTGAAGCTGAAGCTTCAGCGCATCGAGCTGAGCCTGCGCGAGTCTTTTCTGCAGCTCAAGTTCATCAATCTCCTTGCTCTTAAGTTTATGGAAATAATCAACGGAATGGACAACAGCAATTACGAACGCAGAAATAAAAATCCGGCGGATGATGGAGGCTTCAAGCTTGGTTGGCAGGTTTGCCAACAGCTCGCTGAGCAAAGGTTTAAAAAACAGATATGTAAGGGTCACATTGAGCAGCGCCTCCAAAACGGTATGTGCAACAACGAAAATCATGACAAGCATCACCACTCGCCCCAAAGAGATCCCGAACCTTGCGTCGACGATGGGATACCGGCGGATTGCCCACAACATAAAAGGGGTCAGCAAGCCCCAGACAAACCACCCGGAAGCAAAGATGAGCGTGAATTTGTAATCATTTGTAAACCCGTTCTTTTGCAGGTACCATTGCTCATGAAGGTGAGCACATCCGCCCAGGATTGTCCAAAAAACTATAATATTTTTTGTTGAAAAAATATCGGGAAAACGATTCTCCTGCACAGGCTCACGGTTTACAAATGACTCGTATGGTGAAAAGCTGTATTCAAACCAAATTCACTTCACATTAAGTTAAATGACGCCGATGAAGACAACTGCTTTCTCCGCTCAACGGTATGACGCGCTTAATTGTTACAAGCGAAATGAAGCGTTATTATTACTCCACTTTTACACACATCTCGCCGACACTTTATAACGTGTCAAAGAATAAACATTGCGTTTTAACTCGAACAGCACTGTGGTGTCGTCAACAATTACAAAACCCCGGGACCTTGGATGAAGACCTGGGAAACATCGTCAGTCCCGGGGCAAGAAAATAGACGCCGGGACGCAAGTAGCATATAACTTGTCGGTCGCAGAACGATGCATCGATGTTCAGTTGCCGGCAAACCGCGGGCAGTTATCGGAATTCGACAGAACGATTTCAAAAAAATATAACGGGACACAGTTGCCCTTCAAACGGTTCGATCTCTTCACCGGCAAATCAAAACGCCCGGGCGAATTATCAGGTGCCGGCCCAGTCTACAACGCTAGGTTTACGCTTAAACATAACCTGCCACTGCCGGCAGTTTCTCATTTCATAATAACAACCTTTCTATGATTGTTTTCCGACTCACGTTTGTCATCGTGCTACTGTCAAAAGCAGGTGCTATCATGGCGCAACCCGCCTCACTTCTGGAAGTTATCAAAGCTGAAAAAGAATTTGCCAGGTATTCCGCAGACCACAATACCAGAGATGCCTTCGTTAATTACATGGCCGATGACGGAATTCTTTTTCACAAAAATGAGCCGGTCAACGGCAAACAACTTTGGTCTTCGCGCCCTGCAGACAATACCTCGCTATTATTTTGGTGGCCTCAATATGCGGACGTGTCGGCCGACGGAACGTTGGGCTACACTACCGGACCGTGGTACGCCAAGCAGGACCGTTCCAGCAATGCTGTTACCGCGTACGGGTTTTACACGTCCGTTTGGAAAAAAGAATACAGCGGTGAGTGGAAAGTCGTCCTGGACATAAGCATCCCGCTACCCGGCGGTCTTCAATCTTCGGACACCGTTGTGGCCTGGCCAGCAAAGCGCAATGAGGTGCGCAATGCAGATTCTGCGGAAATTGCTTTACTATTGGACAGCGTTTATAATGACGAGCTTGGCGCCAGCAGGAAGAGTTTTCTTGCGAAATATTTTTCAGGCGAATCCAGGATTCACCGCAGAGAGCGCTGGCCATACACCTCAGCCGACCAGTACCACTCGATTTCAGAAACGATATCAGCGATTCGATTCAAGCAACGATCCAGGGATATCAGGTCAGCTCAGGGATTAACATACACCTACGGCAACGCTTTTATTACCGACGAAACCGGCAAAGAAAAGGTGCTCAAATATTTCAGAATCTGGAAACTTGAACGCGGCCAATGGAAGATTGTTCTTGATGTACTCGCCTGAGACCTATGATCGCTGGATCCATGAAGCCGCACGACATCAACCTTGCGTACTTGCGCCGGGCAGGAAGTTTCTTCTGGTTGTCTACAGCTGGTTTCATGCTATTAATTGATCTGATTGCAACCAGCATTTCAGGAAATCCATTGACGGTGGATTTGTCAATGATTTTTATGGTGCGGTGGCTGATCTGGATTTTTTTTACGCCGCTGGTAATGCGCCATGCCATTAAGTATCCACTTTTCACAACGACAGAAATTTCCAATCTCAGAAAGCATCTGTCCTACGCGACTTATATCGCACTGCTTACCGCCCTGATTGAAACCGCGGTCATTGCAGGCACCGGTTACCTGATCGGAAAGTCGGAGCAAGTGCTCATGCGCCTTCAGACGTATCTGCTGTTCAGCATCTACCTGCGTTTTCTTATATACTTTTTTATCGTTGCCGTAGCCACAACTTTCTTCTACGTAAGACGCGCCAAAAATGCAGAAATCCGAAGCACTAATCTGAAAGCAGAACTGGCGCAGGCAGAATTGAAAGCGCTTAAAATGCAGATTCAGCCACATTTCCTTTTCAATACGCATCAGGCACTGATCGGCTTGATGACAAAAAACAGGGTTGATGATGCAATTAAGGTTGTGCTGAACTTAAGCGGATTACTGCGGAATACGCTAGAGATCTCGGAGGCTGAATTCATACCCATCACCAGGGAGATCCGCATGGTGGAACAGTACCTGACGATCCAGAAATTTCGATTCGGGGATCGCCTTGACATCACGCTGGATGTATCAGAGGACGTCCTTTCAGCCCGCATCCCTCCCCTACTGTTACAGCCTTTGGTTGAAAACGCTATCACCCACGGTGTGACTCATAAAAACGGCGTTGGGGTGATCAACGTCAGGGTTCGAAATGCAGGCAGTCATTTGCGGATTGAGGTGCGTGATAACGGCGGTGGCATAAAACCAGCACGTCAGCTGGCAAAGAATGGCATGGCCATTGACAATATTGTCAGCAGGCTCGAAAAAAGTTATGCATCCAATTTCTCCTTTACGCTCGGCAATCGTCAGGATTCAGGCGCTGAAGCTGTCGTCGAAATTCCCTTCGACACGCCTGGCACGCGTGAAAAGAGAATCGCAAGTTTCCCACAATTATAAGTTGCGGATGTTGTGCTATAAAATTATTTTACTGGTTGCTGCCAACGCTCTGAACCTGACCATATGGGCACAGGTACCTGAATGTTTAATGCCCCAGACGCGCAATTACGAACCCGATACATTAACCTTTCATATTGCCAGGATCAGAGATTCACAAATTCAGTCATTGCCATTCCATGTAAGCTATTCAAAAAGGATAAGAGAAGGTGTACCGGTCAGAAAAGGGGATACTGTCCTGAGACTGGAGAAGAAATTTATCGACATGCGGATTGCTGTATTGGCGATGGAACTGGAAACCACACAACACCGTTTGTCGCGCATGAAAGTCAAGCCCGAAATAGCCAGACTTCATTCCCGTTTAAACAGGCTCAGGCAGGAAATGCTGGAATTAAAACGTTATTCACGCGGCGGCTTTTTCCTTACTGCACCATTTGATTGCAAGCCCTATATAGAAAGCCGTAAGCCTGAAAACACCACATTGGTTTTCCGCAGATATTCACCTGAGTTCGCAGAGTACAGCAACAGCCTTAAGGATGTTCGCTTCCAGGATTCAATCGCGTGCTTTGTGATCCGCGATGGTGAAGCGATTTCAGTTGACAAAAAACTTTTAAGCACGCTCCCCATTAAGCTACCGCGAACAGTTGCTGGTCAAGCCGACACCCTCGTCGTCAAAGTTGTTAACCTGTTTCGAAGCTCCGTAAAATACTTTGCTTTAGAAAAGCCAACAAAAAAAGGTAAGATCATCGATTGTTACTCACCGCCGGATACCAGGGGCATGATGCCGAAAACCCGATGCACGGTGTTTGATATCAGTCAACAGCGGATCCGTCATGTATTGTACGACTACGTCTACGAGGACGCAAAGTATATTTTTATACACTCGCACACGGTCAATCCAAACTTTTGCTTTATGATCAAGTGAGTGAGGAAAACCAGGTAGCCGGAAATGTGTTGCTTGAAATGACTGGTATGGAGCGCATGACACCAGGTGTGGCGCTGGTATCGGTCTGCTGAATAAAGTACTCGCTTCGAAGAAAAACGATTGAAAAGTCTGCCGGCTCTTCGTGCTTTGCACGAAAAACATATGAAAGCACGACTCGCTTTACTTCTGGCGTCTCTTTCAGTTTGGGCCTTCCAGAGCAGGGGTCAGGGCTTTTCGGAAGCGGACCTTTTAAAAACTGAAACCGATTTTAATGCCATGGCTCAACAGCTTGGATTTTGCTACGCAAACAAGAAATATGGCGCACCGGATGCAGTGGTTTTCAGGCCTTCAAAAATTAATCTTTTTGATTGGATCAGCAAATTACAGGATACCACTTTTGCAACGACGTGGTATCCTTCGCTGGTACGTGTTTCGGCCTCAAATGACTTAGGCTATGGTACCGGACCGTTTCAATCCAGATTCTCCGATGGCAGCGTCTGGCATGGCCAGTTTTTTACATTATGGAGTTTACAGCCAGACGGTACGCCAAAGTTCATCGTAGATTTTGGGTCAAACATTTTGCCGGCCGACAAATTCGTCCCAGAAAAACAACTAGAAAAAGCAAGCACCCGGAAAAGGGCAGTGCGGGTTAACAATCGCATCAGTGCCGAACAAGCTGTCAAAATCCTGGAAGAAGAGCTCAATACCTTTACGCGTGTTGAAGGCGAGGTGGCAACTGTTGAAAAAATGTTTGCGGAACAGGCACGAATATACTTTCAGCGGGAATGCTACCAGGTTGGCATAGAAAAGGCAATACAGGAAGTGACACGAAGGGCGGAGTCACATACCTGGACGCCGGAAAAAATCGGAGCATCGAAAGCGGGTGATATGGCGTATGTCTACGGGACGCACCGCATTGATGGAACGGCGTTAACCGGGAATTTTTTGCGTATATGGGAAAAGACCGGCGATGGTCAATGGAAGGTCACCATCCAGGTTGTAAACACTGTCCCCGGAAAAAAGTGATCGACCTTACGTGAGCAGCGCAGCTGATGGCAGTGATAAGGGCTCCAGGCAAAATTGCCGCGAGCAGATGTACGGTCAATGAAAGCAACTGTACTGATCATCCGGTTCACCCGTAGGGATCGCACCACTCACATCGCAGCGGTTTCGTTTGAACGAAAAGTGGATACTTTTTGCACGGCCGCCTCGTTGAACATCCGCGTGGGAACGGCCGATGATATTAAACAAAACTATTGCTGAGTTGAGATGAAAAGCTTTTCTGCCAACCTACCCGCGATCCTCATCCATGCATTAAGCTGGTCTTTGATTTTCTATCTGCCGATTCAGTCAACGGCCCCTGCATTTTCACCTTTCAGGGCCGAAGTAGTTGCCCCGAAACTCGCCCATCCCACAGACCAGATCATACATACCATGCCACTTGATTCCGCGGTGATCAAAAAAGAAATTATTGGCTCCTATGTGTTTTTGATGATCTTCTTTTATCTCAACTGGTTTATTCTTGTGCCCAGGTTATTAACGCACAAAAAAGTACTCTATGGGGTAAGCATCGCAGGGTGCTTTGTTGCCTTTATCGTATTCAGCTATGTTCTGCGTTCGCAGCTCATCAACAGTGAGCTCCCGTTTGGCCCGCCTGTATTATTTCAGGTACCACATTTTATCATGGTGTTTGGCTTAAGCCTTGCGTTCAAACTGATACAGGACCGAAATGAATTGAACCGCGTTCTGAAAGAACAAGAAACCCAAAAGCTTCTGGCAGAATTATCCTTTTTACGCTTCCAGGTCAGTCCGCATTTCATTTTCAATGTACTCAACAGTCTTGCTTCTCTTTCAAGGAAGAACTCCAGCCAGATCGAACCCTCAATCATTCAGCTGTCAAACCTAATGCGGTACACACTCTACAACCGAGATGAGAAGGTGACCTTAGAAAATGAAGTTGACTACATCCGGAATTTTATCAGTCTGCAGAAGCTGCGTTTTCAAAATAACATTTCAATAGAACTGAAAACCAGCATCGAAGACGATACGCTTCTTATTGAGCCCATGCTACTGATCACATTTGTAGAAAATGCATTCAAACACGGCACAGGGAAAATAAAGGATCCCGTAATTCGAATCACAATTAGTTCTACCCTGGCCTCATTGACTTTCCAGGTCGTAAACCGGTTTAATCCGAAAGGAAACCAGAGCCTGGATCCTTCTTCCGGAATCGGCTTGCAAAACCTGGTAAGGCGATTAGATCTTTTATATAACGAGCAGTATGAGCTTATTCTGGATACCACCGACGGGTGGTACACTTCAACATTAAAAATAAACTTACGATGATAATCCGTTGCATGGCCGTGGACGACGAGCCCCTGGCTCTCGACTTACTTGAAAACAACATCAAAAAAGTGTCGTTTTTAAAACTTGAGAAGCGTTGCCAAAACGTCGCCGAGGCAACTCAATACTTAGTGCGACATCCTGTAGACCTGATTTTCCTTGATGTTGAGATGCCGGAAATTTCAGGGCTGGAGTTTCTCAGATCGCTGTCCGTTAACCCACCAAAAATAGTGTTGATCACCGCATACCATCACTACGCCCATGAAGGGTACGACCTTGATGTTACGGACTACCTGCTAAAACCTGTTTCGTTTGACCGGTTTCTTCGCGCCTGCAATAGAGTATTAAACGACTTCCGACCACCACGGACCACGCGTATTCCGGACTACTTTTTCGTCAGCTGCGAGTATAAAACCGTGCGTGTGGACTTTGATGACATTGCGTATGTTGAAGGGTTGAAAGATTACGCAAAAATACATCTGATCTCCTCGTCGCGTCCGGTTATTACGCGGATGAGCCTCAAGTCGTTGGAGGAAGAACTTCCTGCTGACCGCTTTATCCGTGTTCACAAATCTTATATCGTTTCGATTTCAAAGATTGAGCAAATCAGCAGGAGTCGAATCAGCATCAATAACGGGCTTATTCCCGTAAGCGAAAATTACCGTGACGTCTTTGAAAATGTTATCCGTGGGATCTGCTGACAATAAAAAACCCTGGCTTGATGCCAGGGCGGTCTGCCAGGAATCCTCTAAGAAACTCCTGGCAACATTTTGTCAATCCTTCCCTTGCTGACGGTAACGCCGGAGAACGGCTGAACGTGTATCTGATACTAAATTGCAAAGGCGACACTTGTCTTCCGAAGCATTAACGGCAAAGCGAAATAAAAACCATGTGAAAGGTTTTTTTTCAGAAAGCACCAATGGAAAGACCTAGTGTCATAACATTGAAGGCATTGCCGTCCGGCCCTGCCTTATCTTCAAACAGCGGGACCATATTATAGAATGCAAACAAGCTGACGTTGCCCAAGCCCACAGCTCCGGTTACCCCGTACCTGAATTGGTTGAGGCCCCAGCGTCGCTTGATTTTTTCCTTTACAATATCATCACCCTGTGCATATTTAATCTTGGCGTGCGAACTTACCAGCACTCCGCCCTTCACTCCGAGTGAAACACTGAACGAGTTCTTTCTGTTATCCGGTTTTGCACAATACCGGATGCTGGCCGGCACATCGAAATAGTTCATTACCAACTGAGATTTCTTAACGGCTTCATCGATACTTGCCAGTATCAGGTCTCCGCTTTGATACTGCAGGATCTCGTTGTTCTTAAATTTGAGACGCTCCATGGCAAGCATCACCGAAGGGACGAGAAAAAATCTGGATCCTCCCAGGCGCAACTCATTCTCATAGGAAATATTGAATGAACGCGAACCCCAAAAACCTAAAGGCATGTGATCCGGAGTTGAAGCAGGCTTGTTGATTCCAAGCTGCAGGACAAAAGCACCAGGTATGTCCGGGGCTTTCCCGCTTTGAGCATTCCCGGACCTACTCATTGAGAACAACAGCAGCAGCAAAAAAATCGAGTAACGCATATCTAATCAAATTTTCGTTTAATACCCCAGAGATCCCGGAATACCAGATCGATCGATATGCCGTGAGCCCGTTCGTAAATCAAGCCGTTATCCGTGGTTCCGTTTTTCAGCATACTATAGCTCAGAATCAAGGATCCGGAATTTCTGGCCACGGGAAAGCCTATCGCCGCTGACGCGCAGGAGGTCAGGAATTGAGTTTGTCTTATGACCAGATAGTTCTCCTCGACCGAAAATCCCGCCCGTACGGAAATCATGTCCAGGTACGATTCAGGATTCCTTTTACCATAATATTGAAAACTTAACCGTCCGCGGAGTGCGTTAGTATACCCCGGCCCGACGTCTGCCCATTTTGTAAATGATAAATCAGAAGAAATTGCAAATTGACCGAGGGTTGTGGCCAAACCTAAACCTATACTTTCAGGGGTTGTGAAAGTTTTCTTCTCTGCCTTGGCAATCAGTGTATCGGGTACTCCCTGTTTGAGGTTGAGGACAGCAAAATGATTTTTTGCAGTCATTACTTCCTTCATATTATATACCAGGCCAACACTCGCTGAATGGCGATCACCTATTTTCAGCCGGTATTGTATGCCATAGTCGAGGATTATTTTTCTGGCGCTGAGACGCTGGTGAATCGCCAACCCGGCCGCCTGCCCACTCAGTAATGTTTCTTCCCGTTTAAGCGATCCAAACAAATAAGACAGGTGAGCTCCAAGTGACAGGTTGTTTGCAATTGTCCAGGATGTTCCAATAAAAAATTTATTAAAGCCACCGGTTCCATTGTATGCAAAGGAGGTCGATTCCCCGGCTACGTCCTTGACGCTGGTTATAGCGTAATCCACGGTGCTGAATGGCGTGAGTCCAACGACAGCTGATGATGCTTTTGATGTGCGGAAAAGAAAATTGAGTCCATTAAACATGCCTTTTTTATTTTGTTCCGAAGCATCAAGTGTCGAGGTTTTGATTGACTGATACTGGCCACCCGTTTCAAAGACATGGGTAGCCGACGAAACGTTGCTATAGGAAGCAGGATTTGATGTATTTATCTGGTAGGGATCCTGCACTGCAACTCCACCAAACACGCCAAGCGATGAATACTTGCCGGTGATTGTTCCCACTCCTTCTGATGAGTAGGGCGATGATATTATTGTTTGAGCAAAGCAGCTCACTGATGAAAAGGACAACAACGCTAAAACGGCATTGGAAAAAGACACCTGCATTGTCGAAACTTAAAGCCACGGGGTAAATACAAAAAGAATAATATATCAATGCCGTTTAAATGAGGACAACACGGTGATTTTCCTCGACAAAATATTAGTCTCTCAGGTGTGCACAGGTAAGCAGGTGGAGGTCGTGGAAATTGTCCGTGCCGTCATACAAATTCACGTCTTCGTCTCAAAGATTTCGATTCATTCTTCATGGCGCCCATCTTTAGGCAATGATTACAAATGCAACCCTGGCAGTATTGCTTTTAACCGCCGCACAGGTCCTCGCGCAGGATCAGAACTGGATCAGTGTCAAGAGAGCATCACCCCGTGAGGGAGCAAGCGCTCTGTTTCTGAGCAGGACCGAGGCGTACGCGCGAACCAAAGACACACCATTAGACATTGCGTATTCTGCGCTCTATGCTCAGCACGCGCAGTTTCTGTTGTATGATTCACGTCAGAATCTTCTAGTTCATCTTGAAGACCTGCCTCAGGTGGGTATCGTTCAGCTTGAGAGCCGGGGACTTGCTCCAGGGAATTATAAATATGCTCTTGCTGTGAACGGACGAGTCGTGTTTCGCAGAAAGCTGAAAGTGATTTGAATTTAATGATTGCCAGTCCAGTCCGCATGCAATTTATTACAGTTCACGGAATCACGCCGCACGGGTGATCGAATTTGAAATAACAAGTAAGCGCGGTTCGGTGATTTTAAGCCAGTCGTTAAGATACATAGCCATGAAAAATTTTTACAAGACCAGGGTATTGATCGTCGAAAACGATTCACTTCTTAGGGAGGCATATGCCACTATACTGAGTGGCAGCATCAACAGCTGTGTGGTGACATTTACAACAGGAAAACTATCCCCCGATCTTGTAGAATTGAAAGGAAAACTTTTTGACCTGGCAATCATCGACGTTGACTCCAACGACGCAGGTTGTATCCGAAAACTGAAAGACCAGTTCTTCCATCTGAAGTTGCTGTTGACGACCGAACATGTCGACCTTGACTATCTTCAGCCATACCTTAAGATTGGTGTTGGCGGTGTTCTGCTCAAGGACAGGGATTTTAATTTCCTTGTCAGCAGTGTAGAATCGCTCATTAATGGAGGCGCACCAATGAGCCGGGCATTTGCAAGAACAATTGTGGAAAGCTTCCGGCTAAACACCAATTCACCGTTGACCAGGCGCGAGACAGAAGTACTTGAGCTTCTGGTCAATGGTGAAAATTCAACGAATATCTCCGAGCGACTTGAAATAACACAACACACCTCGCGCAAGCACATCAGCAACATATATTCAAAACTGAAAGTCACCAGCCGGGCTGAAGCAATAAAGATTGCCACGCGCGAAAAGCTGATTATCTCCGGTGTTGGCTCCGATCGGTCCTCACGGATCAACTAATCTGTTCATTTTGGTCTGATGGAGACGTTGAATCGAAGCTGCCTCCTGGAGCAGAGTTCAAATATCCGTTCATAAACATTCCTTAGAGTTATGCCACAATGTTCTCAGGAAAGGTCGCGGCCAAAAACTGAAACGTGGTCAGGCCGTGTGCATCAATTTCATTGGAAAGCATTTTGATGGCCGCGTATTCGAAACGCCTTATGCTGCAATGGCAAAACCAGGAAAAGGTTTTCAGAAGCGACAGGGTCTATTCACCCATTGAATTGTTATAAATGAAACTATGGTAATCCCGGGGACGGCACATCGTTATGCAGGAACTGCAGCGCGGTTCAAGCGCGGTTATTCTTCTGCCTTCGGCCCTGGCATATTGGGAAGGAGGCTCGGCTCAGTGATCGGAAAGATGAAGTCCTGCTCTCATATGGAGGTTTTATAAAGTGCTTTGTGGATAAGAAAAGCGGTGCTTGCGCACCGCTCCTGTCGACTGAATTACCCCAAAAAAAACTGTCTGTTTGAAAAGATCATGTTAGCGGTTCTCGTTGAAGTCCTGATCCGGAGAAAAGGACCAGATGTCGTCCCAGCGATTGGAAAGGTTCTGCCCTGTTGCCACGTAAGCGTTCCCGTTAACAACATACGCTACGCCACTGCTCCTGCCCGATCCCTCGAACCCTGTTTTTTCAGACCACCTTGACGATGCCGGATCGAAGGAGAATGTTGTACTTAAGATAGTTGCGCCCGATAAACCCGTAGTGATATACATTTCCCCGTCAAGAGCGAAGCCCACAGCGGCATGACGCTTGACAGCCTTTGAAAATTCATCGAAATAGTCAGTATCATTGTCCGGAGTAATCTCGGACCATAACTGCGTGGTTCCGTCAAATTCCCAGATGTCCGCCACATACGTGCCGTTGTTTCTGCCGCTTGTCACATACGCCTTATTATCAATTACAACGGCGATCGCGCTTTCTCTTTTTCCGCCTCGAAAACTGGAAACTTCCTGCCATGTGCCCGTCTGAGGATCAAAAGAATAAAAATCATTACGGGTATAGCTTCCATCGTATCCGGTTCCCACATAACCAATATTATTAAGTGTAAAGGCTACAGCATTGTAGCGTGGCGTCCCTGGAAAACTGGCGAGCTCTGTCCAGTCGCGGGTCGCCGGATCGTATTCCCAGAAGTCATCGAGTTCCTCAGTATCCAGTTCACGGTTATATCCAAGGCCAACATATAATTTACCGTTGGCGGAGAATGCGACGGCGCGTTCCCTTCCGATGCCTTTAAATGGCGGAACATTTTCCCATATGTCTTTTTCAGCATCGTAGCAGAAAAAATCCTGATAATGTACGTCGCCATCATATCCCAGGCCGATGTACACTTTGCTTCCGATGACTGCAGAAACGGCTCCGGCGCGTGGCTGTCCTTCGAAATAACCTGCGCGAGACCAATTACCTTTCGGGGTTCCGCCGCCATTTTCATCACTATCATCGCAGGACGAAAATCCGAAGGCCAGGCAAAGCATCCATGTTGCAGCTAAAAGAGGTTTAAAAAATCTGGTCATAAAAAATGGTGTTAGTATTCATTAACTGTGATGTATTTAACAAGTAGCATTATTTCTGAGTCCAGCCTGACAGTGGATACTGTCTGCCGCTGATCTGACTGGGTAAGCGATATCAATATCCGATTGCGTTCCTCGGTTGTTTTTCCAAGTTGCGCCTGCACATAAGCTGTAACGTCAGCATGATAAAAGACGTCCCTGCCCAGGTAGGGATCTTCATAGAGAACCAATCCGCTTTTAAAGGTGTAGGTTCGCGTCAGTTTCCTGTCCACGCCGGCAATGGCCAGCTCTGCGGGAAAGTCAGTGTTCATTGCTGCACCTTTCAATATTGGCTTCACCACCAGCGAAGCCTCTGTGATTATGAGGTCCGGGTTGTTCGTTGTCAGCAGCTGCAGGTGTGGCACCTCAATAAGCGAAACCAGGCCTGCTCCTCCCTGCAGATAGACTTCATTGTTTGTGATGGTAGATTCTATCGGCAGATTTCTGGTTAAGTTTCTGAGCTTTGTCATTGTTCGATCCGCCAGGACCTGATTGAAATAAATCCCGGCATTGGACCTGCTTTTCACCTTGAAGGAAAGATAGGTGTCAGCGTCTGCGTCATTGGCTTTGTCTTTATAGTAAACGCGCAGCTCTGGATTTGGAGAAAAACCAAGGACCGTTCCCGGCTGTCCCCCCTCAAGAGTAATAACAATTCCGTGAAAAAACTGCTCAAACTTTTTTTCATCCGTCAAGATATCGCTTTCCGCGAATGAGAGGTCGATAAGGGAACTGCCCACAGCATCATCGATAGGAATAGCGAGACTATCGGCATGGGGCCTTGGCTTGAAATTCAGTTGCCCGATCGGAATTTGGTTGAATGCGAACTTACTTGTATTGTAAAGACTACCATCGTCATTTTCGTCGATCCGCTCGGTAACCCTGTGTACACGAATGGTGTTTTCAACTGTTGTATCATTATATGAATAGTTGTCGTAACGCAGGATCAGCTGCGTACCTAAATAAGTTACACGCGTGCGCTCCAGATATATAGAATCTGCCACCGATGTTGCAGGAAACAGTTGCAGGAAAGTTTTTGCAGATAACACACCAAGGTTATCGCTTTTGCTGGTACCCACCAACATTCTGGGAGCATTGCTGGTGACAAAACTGTCTGCAAGTACAGTGTAGCTTCTGACCGACACCGTATCAATCACGGCCACATTGAAGCGATTGTCTGAAAAAAATTCAGAACCTATTGTTGATGTCTCACTGCAGTTGCAAAGCAAAGTTGCGACCGCTGAAAGCGCCACCGTTTTAAAGAGTACTATCTTTTTCTTCATCGGGGTTTGTTGTCGTGCGCGTTGCGCGGCACACTGGTACCACACGCAAATTGAAAACTAGAGGTTGTCTGTCACACTGCGCAAGAAATGAGACCTATCATACAAACACCGAGACCAGGCTAAGAAATAAGCCGATGACCTGATGGTCGGTGTCAGCACCAGCGCAAGGCGAAACGGTCCTGTTCCGTAAGATCACAACAGGGAACCATTCGAAAAAAAAGGATGGCATCGCTCAGGTGCATACTGGAATGGCCAAGGCTTTTACACCCAGATAAATCAAGTTCGCCAAAGAAAGGCATCGCGTTTAAAGTGTCATCGCCAAACACGGGCATGTCGCGCCTAAAATTCAATTTTGACGCACGGTTCAAAGATTGATCTGCACGCACTGACGTCATAGTCTTTCTTCCCGGCATTTCTTATTTTTTAGATTCATCAAGGTTTCCTTTCATTGGCTTGAATCTCACTTATTATGAACCTGATGACGCGCAAACCGCTTTCTGAAGTACTTGGTACCCCCGATGAAAAAAAAGGATTTAAACGAACGCTGACCGCGAGCAATCTGGTTGCTCTGGGAGTCGGCGCTATCATTGGAGCCGGATTGTTCGTCAGAACCGCCAGTGCTGCCGGAGAGGCAGCCGGGCCGGCAGTCATCATTTCATTTCTTATCGCGGCCGTGGGCTGTGCTTTTGCCGGATTGTGTTACGCAGAGTTTGCTGCTATGATCCCGGTTGCCGGAAGTGCCTATACGTATGCCTATGTAACCCTGGGAGAATTTATCGCCTGGGTCATCGGGTGGGCCCTGATACTTGAATATGCATTGACGGCATCTACGCTTTCCATAGCCTGGAGCGAATATCTCAATAACCTGACAGGATATCGTATACCTTATGAATGGTGCCACTCTCCCTTCGAAACTTCCCTTGATGGCATTTCAGGCATAATGAATATACCGGCCCTGCTGATACTGACTATAATTTCATTGATTCTCATCAAGGGCACTCAGGAATCAGTAACGTTAAACACCATTATTGTTATCGTCAAGGTAGCCATCGTTCTTGTATTCATCGCAGTTGGCTGGCAGTTTATTGACCAGGGCAATTATTCACCCTTTATGATTGATGAAAGTGTTCCCGGTCACCAAGCAATAAACAGACACGGATGGGGTGGCATTCTTGGAGGTGCTGGCATTGTGTTTTTCGCTTTTATCGGTTTCGATGCTGTGTCGACTGCGGCGCAGGAAGCAAAGAATCCGCAGCGTGATATGCCAATCGGAATTCTGGGATCGCTTGTAGTTTGCACAATTCTGTATATGTTATTTGCCCATGTTCTTACAGGGGTAGCAAACTGGTCAGAATTCAAGACGGTGGGAAAAGAGGCTTCTGTTGCCTATGCGATTCAGCACTATATGCCAGGGTATGACTGGCTGGCCACGGCAATCAGTGTTGCGATTCTTGCCGGATTTTCTTCAGTGATGCTGGTCATGCTCATGGGCCAGTCACGCATTTTCTATTCCATGGCCAATGACGGACTTCTGCCTAAGCTTTTTTCAGAGCTTCATCCAAAGTTCAAGACACCTTACAAATCAAATATCGTGATGCTGCTTTTTGTTGGCCTTTTTGCCTTGTTCGCCCCGGGCAGTCTTACCGGGGACCTGACCAGCATCGGGACACTCTTTGCATTCATTATTGTGTGCGCTGGTGTGTGGATTATGAGAATCAAAGCACCGCAAATGCCCCGGCCCTTCAAAACTCCCCTCATGCCGCTGGTGCCGGCAATGGGAATTCTGATATGCTTCCTGTTAATTTTATCCCTGGATTTTACAACGCAGCTGGCAGCGCTGGGATGGATTGTGATTGGCATCGTAGTATATTTCCTTTACGGGGCTCACCATAGCCGGATACGTCATCGGTAATGAAACTAACGCACTATTACATTCATCCCCTGCTCAAGGGGCATATCGAAAAGCTGTGGGCTTTTGAATGTGAACAACAAGTGCCCGCAGATGACCTGCGTGTAATCGTGCCAAACGGGCTTGTGAAAATTGTCATCCCGTTCCGCAATGGATTAAAAGCTACGCTGAAAGAACGTAACATCGTGTCTCCTGCCAACGAAGTGACGCTTATCGGAATATCCGATGTGCCCTCCGTTGTGGTTGATCAATTTAATGGTCCCTCAGGAACCATCGGCATTGAGTTCAGTCCCTCAGGAGCCTACCGGTTTTTCAACCTGTCGCTCGAAGAAATCAAAAACAGAGTTATTCCGTTGAGTGAAGTACTTGGAAAGAGCGCTGAATCTTTGCAGGAGCTGATTGCCAATACAGATCATGTGACCGGAAAAATAAAAATTATTCAGCAGTATCTGCTGGAGCAATTTGCCATGAGGCAGGGTGATGAAATATTTGAATACTGCGTCAGAAAAATAATTGATACGCAGGGAGTCATTCAGGTCGGGCAGCTGGAAAAGCTGACCGGATACAGCAGCCGATGGCTCAACATCAAGTTTCATGATCGGATCGGAATCAGTCCGAAGAATCTTTGCAGCATCATCCGTTTTCAGCAGATCTATCGCAGCTGGGCCAAGTCCGGTTTTACGTCTTTTGATGGTGTGGACTTATACGAGTACTATCACGATCAGGCACATTTCATAAAAGACTTTAAACGTTTTACAGGTTATTCACCAACACGTTTCCAGGCGCATGACAACGACTTTGGAAGAATTTTTTACAAAGGGTAAGGACTTCCGATTTTTACAATCAATCCGCGCGCCGGGCTTACATCTTTACATAAAAAAACAAACACTATGAAACATCTTATTAACTGGATTGAAATTCCCGTGCTGGACATGGACCGGGCAGTTGCATTTTACGACAAAGCATTTGGTGGTATGGTCTTCCAAAAGACCTCAATTGCCGAGTTTGATTACGCTATTTTTCCGACCGACGACAAGTTCAACTGCGGAGCGCTTGTAAAGAGTGAATTTTCAAAACCGACAGCTGACGGCGTCACGATTTACCTTGACGGAGGAAATGATCTTTCGATTATCCTTAAGCGCGCTGAACAGGCAGGTGGGTCTGTTATCATGGAGAAAACATATCTTAGCGATGAGGCTGGCTATATCGGACTCTTTGTCGACTCTGAAGGAAACAAGATTGGACTACAACATTTTTGACATATGAAATCAAGTACAATTTTAAAAATTTCTTGTGGCGTTATCCTCTTCCATCTCCTTGGTCATTCAATAGGGCATTTCACCTGGAAGGATACTGATGATGCGGGATTGCTTGACATTATTTCGAAAATGTACTCCCACCAGTTTGAATTTATGGGCAAGACTCAAACCTTGGGTGGCCATCACGACGGGTACAGCCTGTTGTTTGCAGTTACACTGACGATGCTGACAGCCATAACATGGATTGCGTCCGGGCAAATTGATACGGCCAGACAGATTAAGGCAATGTTGATGGTAACCGGCATAGCACTGCTCTTCTGCGGGGTTATAGAAATGATCTACTTCTTTCCACTCGCAGGCGGCACTTCGCTGCTGGCCGGGGCCATGCATTATTTTGTCTACTTACGTGAAACAATCTCGCGACGGGCCGTTCAAAACGCCTGAGAAACAAAAACCTGCGGTGCTGAAGTCGCAGGTTTTTTTCTTGTTCTGCACCCGGATTTTATCTGTCGTACTCCACAAACTGAACCAGGTTCCCTTCGGGATCTTCAACGATAAATGAAGTCAATCTGAAAACATCATCATGGAAAACCGGTGTACGGAAGGTCACTCGGCTGGCTTTCAGTTTCTCGGCTAATACATTAATGTTGACAACCCTGAATGAGATCTTATTGTATCCGGTAATTGACGGATTTTCAAAGCTTGTCAAAGGCCTGCGATCGGCAGCCTTCTTCTTTCCTACGATCTCCAGTTTAAACATTCCTTTTTCCAGAAAATCAATTCGCAGGGAGTCATGCTGTGGTAAACTCATTTGCTTGAATAGTTTGAATCCGAGATTATCAGCATACCATCTGGAAACTTTGTTAATGTCGTTTGCAACAATACTTGCAAGATCCGGCAGAAAAACATCCCCGGGCGCAAACGGTCTGGTAACTTGTGACTTTGCACTAAATGGCAATAATCCAGCGGTCAGTAAAATGCAAATGACGGGTAAGGATTTAGATTTCATGGAAATTAATTAAGATTTGATAGACGATTGTTTAAAGGGAAATGCCAAAAACACAGGACCTTCTTAGGCGTCTGTCCGGGCTATTGTGTCAGGAAGCGTTCTACATCCATTGCAAAACGTGACTCCTCTTCCATATTGAGCATGTGCCCCGCGTTGGGGTAATGAATCACAACGGAATTAGGAATCTTGGATTTCATTACCTCACCGGAACGCAGGATAAAATCAACGTCGCGATCGCCAACCATTATCAGTACGGGGTTGGTAATGCGACTCAGCTCATCAACTGCGTTTGTATAATAGTATTTCTGCCAGTTCCTGAAAGCATGCGTAGTCATATTCTCCAGGGCAGAATCGTGAACGTAATTTCTAACCAAAGAGTCAAGCTCATCTTTCTTGCGGTTTGGGCCTTCAGCCCAATACTGTGCGAATACTTCGGCCCCGCCTTCAACATCTTCCGCCTGCAGTGCTCCCCGGATACGTCGCATAAAATTGAAAAGTACTGAGTCCTGCGGTTGATCCGGATTTAATCCCTGAACAGTTGACGAAACAATCACAGCCTTATCAACATGGTCAGGAAATTTGAGCATAAAATCCAGGGCGGCACCGCCCCCGAGGCTTACCCCCGCAACAGACACCTTACCTAATTTATGCTTGTCAATTATTGCCCTGGCGACATCTGCAATCATCAGCGCTGTGTCGCGGCTGACACTTTTGCCATGGGCAGGCAAATCGAGCGCGATGAATTGAAATTGTTCTTTGAGAGAATCTATTAAAGTCGCCCACATATCGTTGTTAAGATATCCGGCATGGAAAAGCATTACGGGTTTGCCTTGCCCGACGATTTCATAGTAGATGGTAGAGTTTTTGATTTGAATATGTTGCCCGACACTCTGATGTAAGGAGGTCTCTGCCTGCGGCCGGCAGGATGCAAGGACAAAAGTGACAACAAACAGATAAAGCAAAGCCAGGGAACGCATGACGGGAGTTTAGGACGCCAGCTTACGTAATGATGTACTGCTCTTCAAGGTAAACTCGGCGAAGTGTGAGATTCCCGGGGCCAGGCTGTTAAGGTTTCCAGCTGATCAAATCTCAAATTCTGAACTTCCTCGCGGTTTAATGACCAAACTGCGAAGGACCCAGAAGTATTTAACAATGTAGAATCCTCAAATGCCCTTTGTCACAGCTTCATGTTTTTTGCTTTTGTGATGGCTAAAGTCAGCTGGTCTCTTAATTGAGTTGCGTCGGAATAGACAATAACAAAATCGCTGCTGCCTGCAGCCGTTGTTGAGTGCTCCGCATTCTCCTTCCTTGCGCACACAATAAATTTGGAAATTCCTTTCGCATATCCGAGCTCGATACCCACGCCGATTGCTTTTTCACTTACTTCAGCAAAAAGAATAGCTGAAGTGTCAATCTCCGAAAAAGCCTGTTTCATTAAATCCCGTTCCGGCAAATCCGCCAGCCTGTATTCATCAACAAACACAAAAGGTCTGATTCCATGTTCTGTGAAGGTTGCTGCAATTGCAGCAATCTCTAGAGACAGGTCATCTCTTCTATCTTTGCCGACGGCGATGTAAGCCTTCATATCTATTTAATAATTTTAAGTGCTTCCAAAAAAGAAAGGGTTGTCCCAAAATGATGATGACTGGCAATAAGATTAATTTATTCGTAAAAAAAAATAATGAGCCGGTGTCCAAATCACCAACCTCCGATCGATATGCGTGTAAATAAACCAATTTTCTATTATGAAAGATTTTTTATTAGTGTTCAGGACAGACTATGGCAAGGTGCCTTTTGCTTCACCGGACCAGATGCAAGCGCTGGCTAAAAAATGGGCTGACTGGTTCTCTGCCCTGGGTCAGGAAAACAGGCTGAGTGAGCGTGGTAACCGCCTTGTTCCCAAAACGGGTAAAGTAGTGAAAGCGAAAGGTGTGGTAACCGACGGACCGTATATGGAGATCAAAGAAGCCATCGCCGGCTATGCGGTGATCAGGGCTGCGTCGTTGGAAGATGCAGCAACGGTCGCAGCTCAGTGCCCCGTTCTTTCTGTCGATGGAAGCGTTGAGATCCGGGAGATTATGTTAGGTTAAAGTGGCCGCGCGAACAAGATACCTTTGTACCTTTGCATTGGTATCTTGTTTCAATGGAATATTCAAACCTTATCCAACAATTGTTCAAGACCGAGTACCGCAAAATCATTGCCGTACTTTGCAGATTGTTTGGAAGCCGGCACATAGCGGTTGTCGAAGACATTGTCAGCACGGTCTTTCTTGAAGCTTCTGAGAAATGGGCATCGGAAGGGCCCCCAGCCAATCCGACCAGTTGGCTCTATGCAGTTGCCAGGAACAAGACGATTGATTACCTGCGCAGAAATCAAATCTTTTTAGTGAACGTGTCTGAGCACCTGAGAGGCCAGGTGACACACTGCCACGAGATTGACCTTAACTTTTCGGATGAAAATATAGTTGACAGCGAATTGGCAATGTTATTTGCCATTTGTCATCCCTGCAATACAAAAGAGGCGCGAGTTGGCCTGGCACTAAAACTGTTATGCGGCTTCTCGGTTGAGCAGATAGCCAATGCTTTTCTCACGAACAAGGAAGTTGTATATAAACGCCTGCAGCGTGCCAAGGACAAACTCCGCGCAAAAGAGATCGAGATCCAGTCTCCGACTAAGCAAGAAATTACCGATCGGATGGATTCGGTTTTATTAATCCTGTATTTGCTCTTTAGTGAAGGATATTTTGGTTCGGACCGGGACATTGTTATCCGCAGGGAGCTGTGCACAGAGGCTATGAGACTAACCTTTTTAATGACAAATACGAGTGAAACAAACAGCCCGGAAGTAAACGCGTTGCTCTCTTTAATGTGTTTTCATGCATCCAGATTTGAGGCCCGGATTGACCAGCAGGGTGACCGGATTCTATACGATGAGCAGAATACCGGGTTGTGGGACGCCGACCTCATTGACAAAGGCGAGTACTTTCTCAATATGGCTGCGCGCGGCGATCGCGTCACAAAGTTCCACCTCGAAGCAGCGATCGCCTATTGGCACACAAAAAGAGAAGAGCCTGGCTGTGACAAATGGCAGAACGTGCTTATGCTATATGATCAATTGCTTGCGTGTAATAATTCTCCCATGGCCGCGTTAAGCAGGGCTTTTGCTGTTTCAAAAGTTCACGGCAAATTGCGTGCGATAGCAGATGCAGAAAAGATTAACATGCCCCACAATTATTTTTACCATTGCCTTTTAGCTGAGCTCTACAATGGAGTCAACATTGAAAAAGAGGTGTTTCATTTACGCAGGGCATTGGTGTTAACTCCCTTGGCAGGCGATCGTTTAATGATTGACAGGAAGCTTCAGCGCGCCATAACCCAACAGGGCCAAAACTTGGGTTAACCAACCCTTGGGGCAGATTAATGCACCAGAAGGAAAGCGCATCCATTCTGCAATCACAATCTCGTGTCAGGGACCAGGATTAACTTATCTATGAGAAACCCCAATCCGGCTCAACGCCTGAGCGTCAAAACCACACACATCAAAGAAATATTAACATTGAGCATAGCCGGCTGACTTACTTCGAAAAAGTGAATGGAGTTATTGTCTGGAAAATTGCCCGAACAGAACTCCTTCAAATTTAATAGACTATGACAATGACCAAGACGTTTCGACGAGTTCTTGCCGTTGCCCTGGCGGGACCGATCTGGTACTGTAACTTCGTGATTTTTTTTGTCATGAGCGGAGCGCAAGCTATCCTTGCATCGCCGGAGCATCAAAGCGAAAAAATGCTCGCAAATTTTTTCAGCATTGAGCCACTGCCGAGAATGAACTTTGATGAATGGCTCGTACTGAAAGCGTTTGTCTTCTGCGGCGGGATCATGGCGGGTATTTTTATATTTCTCGATTCACGGCTGAAGGGTACATGGCTGAAACGGGGACTAACAATCGGAGTAATTTTTTCGTTGGTAATGGTACCGTGGTTTGAATTTTATCTTCCCTATAACGTAATGAATGAGCCGCTTTCATTAATTGCCTTCGAGTTTATACTTTGGAATTGTGTGCTTGTATCAAACAGCCTTGCGACTGCGGTCATATTAAACTACAAGCGTGTCAGTCCGGAATAAATTCAGCTGCGATTTTAAGCCATAATGCACTGCGTGGGCTGGCAAGCTGGCCAGCCTCTGTGACATCAGAGAAATGAAAGAAAGTGCCATACCCCTAACGGTTATGGCACCTTCTGGCTTTATTTTGTTTTAATAATACTTATGTTGCTGATGGTTGCCTGGGAGTTATTCATTCCCAGCAGGTCCAAACCTTTTCCGTAACCCGCCTCATAGGATCGCGAAACGACAAACTTTTTGTCGATGAAGAAATGCAGTTTGTCATTTGCCTTCCGGATGGTAAGGGTGAAAGCTTTGTCCTTTGAATACCCTTCGATAGCCCTGCTTTCCGTGGCCGGACCAAATGTTGCAGACGTTCCTTTCCGATTGATGAAATACTTTCCGATATCAGTGTAAAGAACAAACTGGTAGTAATTGCCTGCCTTGTCAGATTCCCACTGAATCTCGTTTGATCCCGCCAATGCATTTGGGGTTACGTCCATTTCAATTTGCCAACCGGGTACGGCGGCCAGATCGATTTCCCGCTGAGCCTGCGACCACGTTGCTGGCCCCAGTACAAGTCTGTTGTCACTTACTCTGGCATTTTCAAGTCTCCAGCCGTCGCCGGAGTTTAATGGATTGGCCGCGATGGGTGCGCCCTTCTTGTCGTCTACCCAGACATATACTGATGGGTCAGTAATTGAAGGACTCTTCGCCTCTTCATCTTTACATGCTCCAAGCAATAATACAAAAGTCGCTGCTAGTGGATAAAAAAATGTTTTTTTCATTTATTTTTTTTCGTAAAACTATAATGGCCGTTCTTATCCAACCATCCATTTACGGCGCAACGTGTACCGGTCCCGTTGAAATGAGCTGCAAAACAGCCGGTGCGTTTATACAACGCCATGCCTATACGCAAGGCGTACGTGATGCAGGCAGGACACTGTTCCAAGGGGCTTACCGCTGTGCCAGCCAGCCCGGGAACCCGAAGTGAAAGCAGTTGGTTTTAAACGCACATCTCAAAGAATTTCTCGAACGCCCCGAAGACAATTTGTAACAAGTTAAACCCGGTGGTGTTTGTTTTTTTGCACCAGCGAGAAAAAGTTTATGCAAACAATAACAGTTTTATTATTGTTGCTTGCTTTAAAATGCAATCGTCAAGCATTACAAGGTAGTCTCACGGAGAAGCCGGTTGCGCAGGCCGCGAACTCACTTTCAATCCGGAGCGAAGTTTTTCCACAGGTTCCATTAATCGAAACAGATGAAAACAACCAATATTTAAATTTTGATTTCAGATTCACCAATTACTCATCATCCCGTTATACACTGCGTTCAGTACGCGTAAGGGCGTACACGAAGGGTGGCATATTTATGATCACCAAATTTTTGAACGATAATGGGCTGGCCCCCAGTATTAACACAATACCTGAGCGAGAGATCGGACCGGGCCAATCCCTTTATATATTCAATCCTTTATATATTCAATCCTTTTCACACTTTCGGGCGTCATTATGATCTGGATTCGCTTGTGTATGATTTTGAGTGGAACCGCGTTGCGTTGCCGTTGTCAGAAACTATTTCGAGTGTGGTGCTGCCAATTCGTTACATGTGCAGGACAAAACTTGTCCTCCCGCTGGCAGGTCCGATCCTGGTGTATGACGGTAACGACTTTTACTCACACCACCGAAGAGTTGACATCCTTCATCCGGTTGCGCGCCAAATGGGCTTATCGTCAAATTCAAGTCGGTACGCTTATGACTTGTGTGTCATAAATAATGACTTCCGACTATTCGATATCGATCCGCAAAACCTTGACAACTGGTACAGCCATAACGCAAATGTCTATTCCCCGGCAGACGGGGTTGTGGTAGCGGCCCGCGATTCTGTCAAAGACAATTCATTTGCAAACGGGAACGTTATTCCGGGATCGAAACTTTCGCTGGCCGATCCCGGCAGTTTTTCTGGAAATTATATCATAATTGATCATGAAAACGGGGAGTATAGTCTGCTTGCCCATTTTAAGAAAGGCAGCCTGAGAGTTAAAACAGGTGACCGTGTGAAGCAGGGTCAGCTTTTAGGATCAGTGGGTTTTTCCGGGTCAACCGGTAATGTTGTACACCTGCATTACGAACTCCGGAACAGCAGCAGCATTGTAGCAGCAGAAGGGCTCCCGTCCCAGTTTTTGCTTTTCACCAACGTGAATGGATTATCAAAAAGAACCAGTGCTACGATTGAAACAGGAGAAATTGTTAAATCGGATTTTAAATATCAGGGACGGTAGACACCATCTGAATGGTTTAGGACAAGAGGGCGCGGACCGCCGGTTACAGAGTGAAAGCACCTCTCATGCCATCGCCAGGTCAACATTCCAAATGCTGGACAGCTACTTTCCGTTCCTCAAAGCGACTCCGGGCAGTACGCAGAGCCAAGGAATATACCCTTCATACAGTAACGCCTAGCCAGTGCGTTGTGCAGCGGTCAGCGATCTAAGTACACAGACCACCGATTAATTCTAAGCTGAACGGTAGTTGTTCAATATAATTGGACAAACTCTACTGCCATGAATACAAAACGCAGCCTCATTCTTTATGGGGTATCTTTGCTTACGACTGTTTTATTATCCTGCGATAAAGACGACACCACCCCGGCGGGACTTGTGCCGCAAGTCACATCTGTTTCTCCCTTAACAGGGCCGGTAGGTACTACGGTAGTGATAACGGGTACAAACTTCGACTCCGAGCCTCTTCTCAATACCGTGAATTTCGGAGGTTCCGTCAAAGCAGAAGTCAGGGAAGCAAAATCAACTGAGCTGAAAGTCGTTGTTCCGCAGGGGGCACAATCAGGTCCGATCACCATTACTGTGAGAGGGAAGAGTGTAATGACTGGTAACTTTGAAGTAACGGCTCGCGGGATCGCGTCAGTTTCACCCTCGTCAGGCGGCGCCGGGGACCTCATTAAAATAAAGCTAAATAATACAACCGGCTACCCGCGCTTTCTTTTTAACGGGACTGCGGCCAATGCAGGCACAGAAGTGAACAAGGAATACGACGTGTATGTACCCAACAGTGCGGGCGATGGCCCCATCAGGGTGGAAGTTGATGGCACTGAGTTTTCTTTTCCGAACTTCAACTATCTGGCAGCAAATGTATCTGACAAAGCAGGCAGCACTGCCGGCTATCAAAACGGTCCTGCGTCAACAGCCAGATTTGAATTTCTCGCAGCTGCAATCGCGGACAAGACGGGTAATATCTATGTAGGCGAATACAACACAGGTCAGATACGCAGGATTTCCACCACCGGGGAAGTGTCTGTCTATGCTGGTTCTACACCGGGCACATCCGACGGAGATTTGTCCTCGGCACAGTTCACGCGCATTACTGGTTTTGCGTTTGATGCCTCAGGCAACCTGTACGTGAGTGATCAGCACAGGGTCCGCAAAATTTCAACCACCGGAACGGTCAGCACAATTGCCGGGGGAATTGTCAGCGGCTATGTCGACGGCACCGGACCAAACGCACGCTTTAACTATCTGCGGGGACTCTGTGTTGACGCAAGCGGAAATATTTACGTAACTGACTCGCAGAATCACAAGATCAGGAAGATTAGCCCTGCCGGAGATGTTACTACGTATGCCGGCACCACCAGGGGATTGGCAAACGGGGTTGCAGCAAGTGCACAGTTCAGCTTCCCATCTGATATTGCTCTCAACAGCAAGGGTGAGCTTATTATTGCAGATGTAGACAATTCGGTAATCCGCAGGATCAGCAGTTCAGGAGTTGTTTCAACATTAGGAGGGTTTGCATCCGGATATCAAGACGGGTTTGCAACGTCGGCCAGGTTCAGTCGACCCGTTTCTATTTGTGTCGATGCCAATGACAATATCTTCATCGCCGACCAAAATAATCACCGCATCAGGAAGCTTACCAACTCGGGATATGTGTCAACAGTAGCGGGAAGCATCGCCGGCTATCAGATTGGATCCGATTCTCAAGCTTTGTTTAATTTACCCACTGGCGTGTTTCTAGGCAAGGACGGGGAACTGTATGTCGTTGACTATTACAACCACAAAATACGAAGCGTGACGTTCAATTAATCCGGTTAAAGAACCGCACCCGGTTATGAAAACGAAGATATTTATTCTTATTATGATCATCGCTTGGATTTTTATTCTCCTCAGCTGCAATTATTGCCCTGCCAACCGGCATAGGTTTGCAGCAACGATTGCCCCTGAGTACAAATGTTCCATTCCTATGACGGAATTTGATATTGTCCGCAGGTCGACACTTCATATGCATGAGGAAAATCCAAACCACGCGTTACCGAGATAAAACCGCGGCATCACAGAAAAGTTCAAACCCCTAAATTGTGATTCCGTCCAGAAGAGTACTGACCTTCGAAATCAGCTGAACATTCCGACATGAACAATTTAAGCACAGACAAGGCTCTGCTGTACCGCGTGAGTCTCGCAGTTTTTATTAATGCTTTAGCGCGCATCGCAACAGCGTATATTGGTCTTGTTATAATCGGACCGCAGGCAATAGGCCGCCCGGAACTGCTTGTCCAGCTAACAAAGGATAACCCGCTTCCCGATTTTCATTCAGGATTTATAAAGATTAGTTACCTTTTTCTGCGACATAATTCTTATCCTGTATTTGCGGATGGCTTCAGGAACAGCGGGATTTTAAAAGCTTCGATCAGGCCGGCCTTTGGATTTTAACAATACAATCTTGACTTCTGAGCGTCAATATCCTAACCAGGTGTATAAGTTGTGAGACGTTATGCATGCCCTGTACGGGAAACGGTGCGGCCGGGTTGTGTATTTTCATAACGGAGTAGCGTCGCCTGCCTGGGGCCAATTTGATAGCTTGTTTACAAAACTAGTTAACCATCAATTTTTTTGAAAACCGCTTACTTTTATAAACTACATTAACAAAATAAATCCCTTGAGGAAGACTCGGTGCCAGCTGAAGTTCAAGCTTGTCACAAGCGTGGATGCATGAAACCAACGATGAATAGACGATGACTCCCGCCGGTGATGTGATTTCAATTCGCACCGGCTTCAGTTCGTCGTCAAATTTAAGTTCGCTGATATCGATCGCTAATGAGCCATATTTATAAGGGTTAGGAAACAATGTGATGAGTTCACTTTCGTTGATCGCATATGATGACGGCGAATATGGTATAGCGGCAGGCTCGACAAATGGGGAAAGCCTTATACCAGGAATGGGGAGCTCCTGTGTACCGTCGGGTAGTTGCCAGCCCACCGATACATGATCAACCCCGCTGGCTTCTTTATGGAGGACTTCGATATAATATTCCCTTCCCGCTGTTAAAGATATTGGCGAGGATCTCTGCGTAGCGTATTTAGTCCATTGCCGAACTGCAGTATATCCCGTGACTGACGCTATCTTCGCCTTATTTGCAGGATTATTATCTATGCTTAACCAAAGTTCGCTGTTATCATCGCTTGAAATCCAGAACGTATAGTCTCCACTGGTGGGTGCACACACGAAACCCCTGATACGAGCCCCGTAATTACTACCTGTGTTGGATGGCGCCTCAAGTTGGGTAAGATTGCTCGTTGATGTAGGCGGCGAGCTTAACGGAATGGATGACACCGACGTTCCTGGAACATCTGCCCATACTTCCCGCTTAATATGACCACTAGCGCTACAATAACTTGCGACCGAAACCTGCACACTGGCGCGCGTTGAGCCATTGGAATTATCAGTGGCTACCACGCTCAATGTATACGAGCCTGACTGCACGTTACTCCATGTATATGTATAAGGAGCGGTCGCATCTTCTCCTAGTTTAGTTGAACCATTATAAAACTCCACATTAGTTATTGTTCCATCGGGATCAGATGCACTTGCTTCAATTGTTATAGATGCTGGTGCGGGGTAAACGTGCCCATCGGCAGGTGTTATTATGGAGACAACGGGGTTATCATTGACTGATGTGTTGAATGGCAAAAGCCTATTGCCTGGGATTGGCCGTTCCAATGTGCCGTCGGGTAGTTGCCAGCCAACGGCAAGGTGGTCACCACCGGTACCTTCTTTATGCAACGCTTCAATATAATATCTCTTTCCGGCATAGAGGTAAACTGGTGCTGATTGCTGCGTGGGGTATTTGGTCCATTGCAATCGGCTGGTGTATCCCGTAACGGAGGCAATCTTTGTTTTATTTGCTGGATTATCATCTCCTTCACTCAACCATAATTCACTATTATCATCGCTGCAAATCCAGAATACATAGTTGCCAGATGACGGTACGCAAACAAATCCGCGAATGCGCGCACCATAATTATCAGCGACATTATACGGAGCCTCAAACCGCGTAAGATTGTCGACTGACGATGGCGTTGCGGAAAGTGGTATTGATGAAATGGCTTTACCGGTGATGCCCGTCCAGACTTCCCGCTCAATTGCACCCGTGCCTGCACAGGCATCAGGACTGGTGACTGATATATCCACTGAAGCAAAAGAGAGCTGCTCATCCTTTGCTGTGGCCATTGCATACACTAGATAATCCCCAGCTTGTACATTATTCCATGTAATTTCATAGGGAGCCGTGAAGTCTTCACCGATTTTGTAAGGATTCCCGTACTCAGTTTCATCAAAAAATTCCACCTTAGCGATTCCTGCTTCGCTTGAAGCGTCTGCCTTGAGAATAATGGATGCTGGCGCCGTAAAAGATTGTCGATCGGCAGGTGCTGTGATTTTTACGACAGGGGGTGGAACCCAGAACTTTAGTAGTTTACTCCCTGGTATTGGTCTCTCCTGCGTGCCATCTGGCAACTGCCAGCCTACAGCGAGGTGGTCGCCACCGGTAGCTTCCTTATGGAGTGCTTCTATATAATATTGTTCCCCTCCTATAAGGGTGATGGGTGCTGACTGTTGGGAAGCATATTTATTCCATTGCCTAACACCGGTGTAACCGGTAACAGACGCGATCTTTCTCTTGTTAGCAGGGTTCGCATCACTGCTGAGCCACAGCTCACTATTGTCGTCACTTGAAATCCAGAAAGTATAGGAACCGGAAAATTGGGTACACACATAACCTCTTATCCGTGCACCGTAATTATCGCCTATTCTTGAAGGTGCTTCAAAAGCGCTAAGCTTCCTGATTGTATCAGCTCTTGCAGCCAACGGAATTAGGGATATGTCCCTTCCGGCAATATTCTGCCACATTTCATGTTCCACCCCTGTTCCGTTGCAACCGTCGTGAATGGAAACAGTGACTGGTGCAGACGTATTGGCCGCGTTGCCATTATCGAACGCTTTGGCAGTTAGGGTATATCGGCCGGCAGGGATATTATTCCATGTAAAATTATACGGAGCCGAGGTGTCTTCTCCCACCTTTACCGGAACCGGGTTAGCGTTGTTCTGATATTGTAATTCTACTTTGGTAACAGTGCCGTTAGTATCATCGGCTGTCGCCTGAATTGTTATCGCGGCAGGAGCAGCATATGTCTGACCATCGGCAGGAGATGTTATCGAGACCGTAGGTGAAGGATTTACGAATCCGTAGAGATCGGAAACCCATATTCCCCTGCCGTATGTGCCTGCATAAATTTTTGAAGCCGTATAATTTATTTCTAAGTCATTAATAATGGCGAATGGCATTCCGGCATCATAGGGTACCCAATCAGGCAGCGTATCGTCCTTGTAGAAAATTCCCACGTCGGTTCCCAAATAAATTCCGTTTTGAGAACCCTTGTGATATACGCTGGAATTGATTGGAACATTCGGTATTGACCCGGAGATGTTCGACCATGTGGTTCCTGCGTCGATCGATTTGTAAATCTTATTTCCTTCGTCGAAGCCGGTAACTACTGACCAGAGTATATTCGGATTTTGAGGATGAATAATAAGTTGATGTCCGGGCATACTGAAACCCGACCAGGATGCTCCGTTATCGGTGGAGCGATAAAAAGGCGGATTGTCTCTGAGGAGATAAATAATATTAGAATTCGACGGTGCGATAACAATTTTTTTGAGATATCCGTATCCGGCGGTGCCCTTTGTTACATTAGTCCAATTTGTCCCGGCATCACTGCTACGCCAAAGGTCATTGTAGCCAACATATAAGACTTTATTATTGTTTGGATCCATAATAAATGGCGTGACCCACGCGCCTGCCTGACGAAAACCTGCAGGATTGATCAAGCGCCCGCGTGACCCCGATTCATGTTTATACAGGTCACCGAATTGCGTCGTGGTATAAAGAATATTCGGATCGGCATAATCAAAAAAACACTCCATCCCATCACCGCTATTGATTGCAGCACCCCGGGTTCCGGTTACCAGGCTTGTTCCATTGTCCTGCGTGCCCGTAATAACTCGTGACGCATCACTTTTATCATGGCCGATGGCATACGATTGGGTTATATTTAATCCTGCCGAAAGATCAAAGGTCGTTTTTGTTGTAACGTCCACCCGCGTTATACCGCCATCATTAGCTGCATATAGAAAACCGTTGAAGAATTCGAACGAATGATGGTCAACATGCCCCGTATTGATATTTCCCCACGTTATTCCACCGTCATTAGAAATGAAAGCATCGACACCGCCCACAACAATGGTATTTGCGTCCGTTTGAGACACTGCAAAGGCTTTGCAGTAATTGCCCTGTGTGTTAACTGTTTTAGTACTGACAAGTTTGAATGTAATACCCTGATCTGTTGATTTATGCAGTTCTGAAGTATTGTAGAAATAAACAAGTTGTGGATTGGCTGCAGTAACCGCAATGTAGCCGGTAGTAAGTTTAGGTACGCTCGGGATAGACTGCCAGGTTTCGCCGCTATCAACAGAACGCACTCCTCCATTCGGGCCGGATGCGTACAAGATGGCTTTATTTATGGGATGAAATTCGATATCAAGATATCCAAATGAATTTTTTAAAACCCACGTATTACCCCCGTCAGTCGATTTATAAATTCCCTCCCCCACCGTGAACAAAACACCAGCATCGGCAGGATGGTAAAGTATTTTATTTACTCGCAGGCCTTGCGGATGGGAACATTTGGCCCATGTTACACCATTGTCAACTGACTTCATTAATCCCATACTCGGCAAAGCACCACCGCTTGCATCTCCTGTTTGAATGAAAATGGTTCGATCATTGACAGGCGAATGGGGGTCAATAGCTATATCAGAAACTCCAATTGTAGATAAAACTGTCTCAGTAAGACAAGACCAGGTGTGGCCATCATCTAAACTTCGCCATAAACCACCGGAAGGTGCTCCTGCATAAATTATATCGCCATCCGCAGGGTCAACTGTAACTCTATTAATTCTTCCAATATGTGTACCGTATGTGTGACTAAGCGGTCCAAATGGTTCCCAACGACCAAGGGACGGAGAAGAGATTCGTCCCTGTGCAGATTGTCTTTTCTTTGCTTTTAATTCTTGTATTGCTTGAAATTCAAGCTCGGAAATATTTGGCACATCCCCATTCTTATCAAGCCGCGTGCTGTAAAAATACTCCCACCGTTTCCACTGTTTATACCCGGAACCTTTTCCTTTGTCTTTCCCTTCGTAATGGCGCTCTACAAGGCGCTGAATCTCTTTGAAATTGCGTGTCTTGGATTTATCAATGATCTCTTTGAAAACTTGACCTGACGACGTCATTGAAATAAAAACGCAAATGAAACTAAAAAATAAAAATTTAACCGAAGTTCGATCTGAGTGAAATGATGTCATAGACAGGGAGTGAAACCTAGGTAACTCCGAGCAAAAATTTCATTCCGAATCGGGACGAATTGGTTAAAAGATTAAGCAATATCTTTAGGACGAAAGTATTTCAAATCCCAACTGTTGCGTAAACACTGCGAGGCGTTCTGAATCTAAGGTTAACATTTTGGCATTTTAGGTGAGCGTGGACCAGCATTCGAATTATTTTGTCCATAAGTTTACTCATCAGCAGACGATAATTTGATCTCTCCCATATTCGGGAATGTTAGATTAAACGGAAGCCCTTGTTTCTGCTCATCTGATTATGGCATCATCAGTTAAGCATTGAAGAGACAGTATCATCTTACCGCTCGCACCCCCCAAGGCATCCTGTTTGAAATTCACGTTTAACAAAGAGCAAACGAGAATAAAACTCTCTGTCCCGTTCGAATCAGTAAGTAAAGGTGGGGCACGCCAAACCGCATTAGTAGTTTTGCCATTTTTAATAACAGGAAAACAAAATAAACAAGACTTTGGCGCGCTTTCAAAAACTGCAGTGTACAAAAGTAGCCGTGACTTTTCCAAAATGCGATGAAGAATTCCGCGTGTCAAAACAAAAGTGACGCCCGCTGAAGACGACGCAAGGGTGGCAGTTACAAAAAAAGTAAAGTCTGGAAGCGGTGTTCACAGCGCCATGGCAACGGCACACCAATTAAAAATAATTTTTATCTTTCATCTCTTACCCTCCACCCTTTTTAGCAGGAAACTACGCTGCCGAACGAGAGCTTTTTTTTTCCGTTGTCGAACTGTGGGTCAACAGTCCTTTAAGTCACTTCCCTTTCGAAATCACGACAAAATGAAAGTCAAGACTCTATTACGAAAAGAATTGTACGAGAAAGTGTGGTCGAGTCCCGCATTGGACATCTGCCGGATCTATGACATTTCGGAAGAAGGACTCGAATCGATCTGCAGGAGATTAAATGTGCCCTTTCCGCAAAAAACTCACTGGCAAAAAATTGCAAACGCGAAAAAGACAATAGAAGAGGCGCTCCCTGAAAAATCCTATGGAACAGAAACGGTTGATCTTTACCTGCGCGACGATCAGGGCTTCATGCTGAAAAGGGCGAACCGAATTCAATCACTTTTGGATACAATAAATCCGGGTCTCACAGAAAAATTAGACCTGACATTTGATAAGCTTATTGAAAGCACAAGAGAAGGAATCTATAAAGACTGGCAGCAAAGGGAAAAGTATAAGATATTAAGTGTTCACGTTTCACCAGAAAAATTAGCCAGAGCTTTATTTATAATGGACTTGTTAATTAAGGTGCTGCGCTGCAAGGGACACGCGCTTATCGTGGAACAGCACCAGACGTTCGCTGTACTTGATAGTGAAAAAATTCAAATCTCTCTTAGGGAGAAAAACAGGCGAGTTGAGTATTTAAATCAGTACCAGTACAAGACAAGCGATAACCACCCTACCGGGGTCCTCTATTTTAAGAAGGAAGGGTCGTCTTTCAAGGCAAGGCAATGGAGTGAAGGTCCAAAGAAAGGGCAGCTTGAAGATCAGCTGCTCGTTATAGTTGAAGATCTTGCTGAGATAGCAAGGGAGCAAAAGGAGCAAAAAATGCAATGGGAAAAACAACGGTTAGAACAGGTTGAACGCGATCGGCTCAGACATGAGTTTCAGGAGCGCCAGAGAAGAGAACTGGCAATGTTCCGTCAACTTCTCTATGATGCGCATCGTCACTGGCAATCTGCTATCGTTCGCGAGTACATTAATCAGATAGAAGCAAATGCGTCATGACAATCTTAAGTAGCTATCTGGATTTTTAGAAAAATAGGCTCTTTGCTCTCTGTGATTCGTTCGGCTATCCCGCAGAAATAAATTCTTTTTTCTGACTATTTTTAAAGCACACGAATTGCATTACTATAGATTCTGACACAACAGTGATCGTATTTACAGAATTAATTTGATTAACGGAAATCAGAAAGGATTTTGCAGCAACCGTCTGCCCAAATAACCTATTAGATAGATTTACCGAAGTAGCGCAAACGAAGTATTTTACAAAAAGGGTTATTTATAGCGGACTACAGACTCATAATCTCTGTCTGACATAAATTTATGACGCTTTTTGCCATCCACAAGGGGGTGTCATCTTACCAAACAATTCCGGCTGCAGAACAAAACAACACTTCAACACAAAGAGTACCTCGTCACAAGTGCGAAATTTTATCAGGAGCAGACTGGTGCGATTTGAATATTGTCTGTATGCATTTATCATTCCGCCCGGCGTCATAACCTAACACGATAACGATTTGGCAGCACGCCTGAATGTACACTTCTGGCATGGACATATTAAAAAACAGAACTTGTAAAAATCAATCAGCCAAATTTGTTTAATGCCGGTCCTTGTTATTAACGAAAAATCATTCATTCGAGGTAGCCAATAAATTTAATGTTAAAGCGATCCGTCTATTGCCTGGTCATCATCATCGTGGCAGTCACCGATTCATGTATTGATCCCGTTGATCTGGATATAAAATCGTCTGCCCGGAAAATTGTCGTTGACGGCGCTATGACAAACGAGGAAGGACCGCACACGATTAGACTGATGTATTCCCAAAATGCCGGCCGGAAGTCAACCGACCAGATTCCATTAGTTAATGCCATTGTGAGCATTTACCAGGATGATGACCTCGTGCAACAATTGACAGAACGGGAGCCTGGCATTTACTATACTGATGAAGATTGGCGTGGGACGATCGGCAGGACTTATACACTTAAATTCAGCACACCATCAGGTGAGAACTATGAATCTATACCGCAGGCATTGAAACATCCGGGGTCCCAGGATTCGGTGTACGTGCGGTATCACCGGGATGCAATTCTTTTGAATCCCGAGGGCACCCGGAGGCAGGACGCAATTGATGTGCTTATCGATGCGCGCCATGCGCAAGGGGTGCCGGGTCCTTTCCGTTGGAAATTCACAGGTATGTTTCATGCGGCAACATATCCACATTTGAAAGTCATTAACACTCCCGCAGGTTCATCTCCGAACCCGCCCGAGTGCAGCGGGTACATTAATTATTTCGGGGAGCTTGTCCGCGTTGGGGAATGCACATGCTGCGAATGCTGGCCTGTTGACTTTAACAATACTATCTCGATCTCTGAGGGCCAATTTACCAATCAGGTATATAAGGACGTTCTTGTCACGCGTGTGCCTGCTACGCCGCTGCGTTTTATTAACCGATATTATATCGAAATCGAACAGTTCAGTTTATCGGAAGAGGTATACACGTTCTGGCGATTGGTCAAAGCATTGCAGGAAGCCCCCGGGAATATTTTTCAGCCGAACGCAATAAAGGTCAGGGGAAACATGAGAGCCATTAATTCAGACGAAGAAGTTGCCGGGATCTTTTCAGTGTCAGGTGTGGTTAGAAAAACACTTTTCGTTGATTCATCTGTTTTTCCCCAGCAGATAGATCCCGAGGTCGTAGCTGAAGAATGCCTTGCAGTCTTTCCTTCCGCAGTGACCGAGAAACCCGCATTCTGGAACTAAAGACGTGAGCATAACTACGTCATACCAAACGGTACACACTTCCAGGAAACTATAGGCGCCATACGACATACCTTCAAAACCAAGAGAGAATTTGGTCATTCGTCAATTAAAAGTGTGACGATCAAGCTAGCTGACCCTTGGTTACGAAGCACGAATGGCCTCACTCGCAACTTCATTTGAAAAGAAAGGCCATGTCCATTAGGTGGAAATCGTCGGGCGATTTTTTTTAGACTCGTTATGAAAGAACTTTACTTTCCCCGGACGATCGAAACTTTAATCACGTTTGGTTTACGGTCGAAAAAATCGAACAAGCCAGATGAAACTCGTCAGATACAACAGTCTCTGGAAAATCCCTTGGTAATTTTTGCTCAACCCGAAGGAAGCGGATAATATGACAACTGCAGCAAGGAAAAAGATATGAATTAACTTGTCCTTGGTCGAATGAGTAAACCATAATTGTAGAATGATACCGAGTGTGAATGCAACGCCTGCGATTTGGGCAAGGGCTGCATGAAGGGCTGCTTGCATTTCGGAATAATGTCGGTAATCAAAAAATGGTTTGGTACAAAAAATACCTGTTAATCCTACACACAGCCCATAAATAAAAATCGGGGTGCTGGACCAAGAAAAGCCATTTGCAATTATTCCAACTGTCAAACATATTCCAAATGCTAAGAAGCCGATTTGCATAATGGCTTTTCTTCCATAACCCTGCGCTCCGAGGTCACTTATTGTATTGCGCATCCAGTCATAACCGTTGGTAGAAAGACAATGCGCGAGCACGATAAAGAACACGAAAATGCTTACTGCCACTACCTCGTAATGGCGTTTCATAAATTCCATCTTGTTAATCTTAGACAATTCCGCGCATTTTGTTCTACCATGGGTCCACGCAAAATGTTTCATTTAATCCCTGCCCACAAGGATATCAAACCAGGTAACCTACATCTCACGTGCCTCGGTATTTTTTTCCCGGCCTATGTCCCCGCAGCAAAATGCTAATCTCCATCTAATATAATGGACTTGGTCAACAGCTCCTTTAAAAGTTGTTAAGGCGTTCGTTCGCATCGTGGAAAAGATTGGTTTCCCCGTTAAAAGGAGTGACGAAGAGAAACTGCTTGCAGGTTGCCCCTCACTACTTACAGATGCGCCTGCTCCGTTCAGCGACTTGTCCCGAGAGCGTCTTCTTAAATTTTCCTTTTTGCAAAGAAAAATAAGCCATGCTGCCTCATCGCAAAAGTATAGGGAATACTGGCGGCAATTCACTAAGCTCGTGAATTCTTTTTGGCGAGCTGATATTCATTACTTAAAGGTGTGTATACAATAATACTGAGCTTCATGGACCGCACGGAATTAAATATCTTGGAGCGATTTGAATTACTTTATATTACACCATTGTTCTCAATTGGCGGCCTGGCTTTGACAATCCTTTGGTTTTTCTGCTTTTGCTCCATTTGGCAAGTAGCAGGTCAATGGCTTTCTTCAATCAAGCCCAATTACAAAAGCTTTAAGCTCGAATGTTGTTTCATGGCTTGTATCAATCAGCCAGCTTTATTCATAGTGTTTTTATCATTCTACTCCAATTAAAAATTTATGCATCGCAGAGTTACTTTTGTTACGTTGCTTGTCAATGACTTCGATGAGGCAGTTGCCTTCTACGTCGAAAAACTTGGGTTTATCAAAACAGCGGACAATCAGTTTGGCCCAGACATGCGTTGGGTTAGTGTCTCTCCGCAGCAGGGAAGCGAAACGGAAATTGTCTTTGTAAAAGCCGATACCCCTGAAAAAAAACGCCTTGTGGGTTCACAGGTTGCCGGCCACGTGCTGATGGTGCTGGGCACCTCCAATTGTGATGATGATTTTAGGAAACTGACAAATCGAGGAGTTAAGTTTCACGGCATTCCCAAGGATGTTCCCTGGGGCCGTGAGGTGCTTTTCGAAGACCTTTATGGTAACCTGTTTGACCTTGTTGAACGGAGAGGAAATTAAAGCCGCGATGGCCCCAAAAAGCATTTTAGAATATTAGATCAGAAACGCGCTGAATCAAATGAACTCCACTTCCATTTTTTTAATCTTAATGCCGGTGACATCGAGGGCTGCCAAAGCTGCTTGAAGCTTAGGCGATGCCAGCAGTCCGATAGGAAGCTTGACTTTAATTAGGTCCAGCGAAGAACTTGTATTTTGCAGGGCCACTTTTTTCACATTTAAAAAATCATCGACCTTAAAAAGATCATCGGCCGAAGTCACCATAATGTCTTTGTAGCCCTTGCTATTATCACCTGCTGAGAATTGACTCCTGGTGAATGCGATGTGATCCTCATGCAGGGATGGAAGGTAAAAGAAACTATATCCATCTATAGGGTCTCCTTTAGTACCAATAAGACGAGCAGGAAAAAATTTATGCTCTGGGAGGTTTTGAGATTTAAGTACTGCAACTACCCGTTTGCTTAATAAGTAATTGGAGCTGGGGCAAACCATAGGAAATCCGTCACCATCGCGCCTTTCTTAAGTTTGACGCTTTCCAATTCAAAATCAATTGCTGCGAGCAGTTAGTACCACTTGATCCAATTCTCCAGTCAGCACCTCCGTTCGTGTCTTTCAAGCGAAGATGCCATTGACCGGCACCATTAATTGCAAGCTTTTCGTTGTTAAGGGTTGTACCACCCATTGCGACATTGCCGCGGAAAAAAGCCTGGTGACTACCGGTAACTTCAAAACTTGATTCCCCCCCATTAACTCCTACCGCAAATCCTTGTGTGGCTAAGGAGTGGTATGTCAGATACTGAACATGGGTTGTGGCAAGGGCGCGTGTAAACCCTGGAGTAGCACTCATTCCAATCCGCCAATTTTGGTCTGTTTGTTCCCACGTATAGATTTGCTTGTTGCCATTCACACTGGCCAAGACCAGATTTGACCCAACGGTCACGCTACCAGCAACGCGAAAATTTCCGGTGTTGTTTAACGCTGCAATAGGGGTTTGTCCGTAAATACCCCAAGTCCACCCACGTCCTGCGGTCTCATTCATGTTCATCTTGATACTGTAATCAGTCACGGGACCAAACTGGTACTCGGCAGTGTTGCCCATATGAATCTTATACATATCGGATTGCCAAAAGCGCAGCCCGTTCCCGTTTCCGGCAAGGATATCAATTGTGGCAGACTGGCTAAAAGCTGAAAAGGCAGAAATTGCCAAAAGAGAAGTGAAGAGGGTTTTAACGTTGCACATAAGGAGCATGTTTGCGCCTTGACATGGAGATTCCATCCGTAAGATTTCTCACAAACCGTGAGGTAATCGCAACGTTGCTACTGACAGGTAAAGGCTGAAGTCCGCTACCAACCTACAAATTCCGCCTAAGAGTGTACTACTGAATTTTTAGACTGCCATCGTTACTCATGTAATATCTTTAGCGTCCAGAAAGATTTTCCCGGTTGTCTTGGCCGCACCTTGGAAAAGTGGTCTCTGATCCGGCAATACAATACTCCTTTTTAACTACGTGGTAATGGGTATTATTTAGTCGATGATTAACGAAAAAGCCGCTTCGTTCTCCATCAAACATGTAAATTCCCTGTTTGAACATATGAAGAGCCGCTCCCTAGCTCGCTGCACGTTTTCGAAAGACACATTAACAAGTGCCTTAAGTAGTGATGAGAATCTCACCGAATAAATTATTCTTTTGGCAGCTGTCCGAGGCGAAGCAGATTTCACTCTCCCTGCTATTGCTGGATATACTGGTGCAGTGACGCTACAATTGGAGCCTCGAAGAGCCAATCTAGGAGACCTTTCTAAAAATTTCTTGTCGATTAAAGAGGCGCTTTCGGGCTTGATTATGAAGGTTGAGAGAGAAAGTTTTAAGCACCGATATCTTGAAAAAGCGCCAGATCTTCAATGAAATGGTTCGATATGTCGGACCCAAAGTGTACTTCGGAGCCTGGCGGCTCCAAAAAGGCTCAAAGCAGCGCAGAGCCAAAGCTTCTGCGCTGCTTTTTTTACCCCAAACGTTTCACATTTGTTTCAGCAGAACCAGTTAGACGTTGAAAAAACTCAAAGACGGATCTGCTGGTATCTTTTTTCAGGTACTGATCAATCGAAGGAAGGAAAGAATCGGTCTTGGAATATCGTGGCCGGTCGAGAGGTCGCTTACCCGCAACGAGCTGTTGCAGGAGGACAGAAACTTACGCAGCACGATCAGAAGTTGGATGTGTCGTTGTTCAATGACGGCAAGATGTCCATTACTCCCACACAAGACAGAAACGTACGGTACGCGCATTAAAGATATTCCGTTAAGTGACATGGCTAAGATGCTACTTGCTGATGAGATCGCTTTTATCAAGCAACAACAATCGGATAAACCGTACCTTAAGATTCAACGGATGAAAGACACAAGCAGAATCTTTCAAGCCTATGTGGATCAAGTATGCAATCGCATCTCAAACGCATTGCACTAAAGACGAAGCTCGACCTCAAGTTACACATGGACGTAGCTAGGTTTACGTATGGATCTCTGATGGATGAAGCGGGTGCAAACCACACTGCGTTGATGAAGCAGATGGGGATCCGGAAGCGCGAAACTTTGAATAAGTATCTCAAAACGAACTCCAAGCGAATAGAAAATAACGTACAGAAATTTAATAACCTCATAGGCAGCGCGGGTCCGTTCGCAGCGCTTAATGATGTAAGTTCTTAGACCGGAGCATCGTGTGGAGATCCATCTGTTCACGGAACTTCTTAATCAAATCATTTGCCCATCTTATTCTCATAACAGTCCCTGGAGACCATCTTCTCGCATACGACTTGTCTATCGTGAATTGAATTTCAAATTCATCAGTTCGAAATTCCGTAAGTGCAGAAAAGTCTTTCTTTATTCGATCAAACATCGGACCGCCTCCGGCCAGGCCCCCGCCTCGACCTGATATTTGAACTGAAAGCCTAATATATTTATCCTTTATGGTAATAAGCTTTTTATTCGCTTCTGATTTGACTTGAAGTTCGCTTCCAGGTGGTAGGCGTAACGGCCAAGGATCAGCAATTGCATTATGGTTTATTTTTAAGTAAAGGTTGCCAGATAGAATTGATCTAAGTTTTTCGTCAGAAACTTCATTGTATGCGCTAGTGTCGACACCATCGGTTACAACGTTTCCAGAACTGCCACCAGTAAATCCAGAATAGAAAACATAATTTTCATACCATCGAGGGTATTGATCGATCAGCCATCTAAAGAAAATAATCTCAGCTCTATCAAAGTAGATTTGCTGAACCTCATAGTCTTTGAGCTTTCTCTCCTTCAAATATTCTTCGATAATCCTGTCATCATTAAGTTCCCACACCATACCAAATGCTTGAAAATCGCGATCGGGAGATGAAAAAAAACGGTTTAAAATGTCGGCTGATTTCCTGTCTCGCGATGTTAATAAAGTTGTAACTGTTTTCTCGGTTGGCATTTCTGCGGCAAACTCATACAATAACAAAGCTACCGCGACAAGCAGTGGGCCTGCGATTGCTTTGAAGAAGATCCCAACCGTCTTATCCGTTGTTCGATTAATCCAAATAACATACAACAAAGCTGCGAATATTAATATGGCAACAACAAAACAGATGATTAAAGAGGACGTTTTTAACATAACAGGATATCCTTTAGGGTGATTTTCATTAGCACTTTTCCGATGGTCATCAATGCATTTAGCTGAATCCCAAATGAATAGAACTCTAAAATAAGAAAACGGTCTTATAACTTCCACACAAGACTCCCGAGAGCCTTACCTTTTTCGACTGTCCTAATAACTTTGCGAGTGAGATATGAATTCAGGTAAGGAGAAACTCATGCAATCAGAGTTCTTCAAAGCATGCCCAACTTGTAACCCTGTTACGGACGTGACAGGGTTTTTTATTTTTAGGTTGCGTGAGAATGCAGCGTAAGTTCTTTGGATCTGTCAAACAAACCTCTCTTGCCTCAGCGCTTATTACTGGAGACAGCAACAAGCTTTCCTAATGCCAGTCAAAAATCCGCTACCACCCCAAGGTCATGTGAGCGTAAGAAAGCGATTCGCAAACCGAGAGTAAACTCGTGAGTTGGGTAATGTATGCCGATCGAGCGGTTGGTAGGAAGCTCAAAGATGTATCCGAGCCGCAATGCTTCGCCAATGTTAAGCTTGCCAAATACGGCATATGTGTGAAGCCTGCGTGTGAAGATACCCACGCTATAACTGTCGTCCGCGGTTAGCATTCCACCAAGATCAAAATTAACGGAAGATTGTGGCGCTACGCGAGCCAACAAAAATGGTTTCACCTTAAGCCGTGACGAGACGGGTAACACATATGCGGCCTGCGCATAGCCGTGTCGATTGTACAACACTGTCGCTATTCCATTCACTAGGGTTGACGTATTTAACATGTTTGGAACCGAGAGGCCGACAACGAACCGATCGGAGGAAAAAATTAGTCCTGCACCGATCACCGCCCTTGCTTCACTGATGTTTTCCTGGAATCTCGGGTCAGTATCATCGATCGTTAATCCACTATAGTCAAGCACGTAGTTGGAAAATCCCCCACGAAGACCGAACGATATTTTTCGTTGGTGTTTGAGCAGTAAGTGATATGCATAGGATGCAACGACTTGTGTATTTCGATCGTTGCCAATTTTGTCCTGCAGCACGACCAAGCCAAGACCCATCCGATTGTCACGAAACGCGGCATGACCGGAAACAGTCTTTGTTTCTGGAGAGCCGTCAAAGCCTGCCCATTGCTTCCGATAGGACGCCCAGATACTTGCATCTTTCGAAAAACCTGCATATGCCGGATTAATAATAAATGGATTAAACAGGTAGTGTGTATACAACGGATCCTGCTGAGCGTGACTCCGTAAAGCAGAAGTCAGTAGTAGTAGGAAGATGATCTTTTTCATGTTAACGCTTTATGGTTAAGAATCCTGTCTTTGATTTCAGCCCACCAGAAAATTCCACTCTATAATAATAGGTGCCAGATGGCAAATTGCCCCCATTTTTATGCTGACCAGTAAAGACACGATCAGTATTGTTGTAATTGTCTATCTCAAATACCACGTCTCCCCAGCGATTGAAAATCAAAACGCGATTTTCCGAAGCTGATTCTACTACATCTACATACTTCAACAAAAGGAAATCATTTTTTCCATCGCCATCAGGTGTCACACCATTATATACGACAACTGCCCCTGCCACTTCAATATCAATGACCTGTTGCACGCAGGCGCCTGCAAGGTCACAGACTTCGATCGTCACTCTATCCACACCGGTGAAGGGAAGCCCGGAATAATCAATCAGTAAATTGTATGAACCATCAATGGTAGCTGATGCACCGCGTGAAGTGGTGGTCGAAAGCAATCGCAGTGATGAGTAATCGAGGTTTTCATCAGGGTCAGTAACAATGCTTGTGAGGTCTACCGCGACAGTTCCTTCTATTGGTGTTGACAGTGGCGTATTGTCGATGATTGGTGACTCATTGCTGATTCCACTGCCACAAGGAGGCGTTTGAACGGTGACTGCCACGGGATCAGAAGGTAAACTCTGGCAGTTATCAGCGGAGATGCTTCGCACAAAATACACTCCTGTCTGGGAAACTGTTATCGTCTGCGTAGTCGCACCGTTAGACCAAATATATCCAGGGGAAGAAGACGCATTTAGCGTGACAGTTCCACTTCCGCAAATCGATGTGTTCCCCGAAGGTATGACGGTAGGTTTGTCGGGAACTGCATGCGCGACCACGTTCACCGGATCAGATGCTGGACTCACGCATATGCCGTCACCAACCTGTACGGAATATTGCGCTTGTGCATTGACAGTAATTTGCCGAGACGTTTCTCCAGTTGACCATATGTATTGAGAAAAACCTGAAGGCGCTGTCAACTGAATCGATCCACCATCGCAGAAGACAATATCTCCATCAGGACTGACCGTTGGTTTGATGGCAAGATTTACGTTTGCGCGGACAGCAAGCCTGGAGCTTTCACACGCGCCAACCGGGTTAAAAACGCTGACGTAGTAGTCTCGCGTTGCGCCTATCGCAGGCGTTGTGAAGTTTTGACCTTCAGCGAGGGCAATTGGATCAGATGGATTGTCATACCAACGATATGTCTGGGAATCATTCGCTCCTGATGCGGAGAGCGCCACTGTTCCCTCACCACACCTTGAGCCCGGCACCACCGTGGGTGGGCCTGGAGTAGTGCATACATTTGTGTTGCCGCAGGGTTGACTCTGCACAACAACTCCGACAGCATCTGATGGCGCGCTCCAGCAACCAGAACCTGTACTTATCAGCAACGAGTAGGCCCCGGTTGCCGACACATTGATGGATTGCGTTGTTGCTCCCGTGGACCATCGATAAGTAAATCCATCAGGTCCTGCTAACGACACTGAGCCAGCTTCGCATATTACTGTGTTTCCTGTTACCGTCACCGTTGGTTTTGCCGGCCCCGTGATTACCGACACGTTCACATCATCGGAAGATGGACTCACGCACACACCATCCCCTACGCGAACATTATATTGTCCTGATGCAGTTACGAAGATCTGACGAGTAGTCTCCCCCGTTGACCAGACGTATTGTGAAAATCCAGATGGCGCAGACAAAACAACTGACCCTCCTTCACAAAAACTGATATTTCCCGATGGGGAAATGACAGGTTTATCCTGTAAGTTAATGTGAGCCCATACTGACGACCTTGCGCTTTCACATCCAGTACCGGGATCATAGATACTGACATAGTAGGATCGACTAGCCTCAAGAGCTGGTGTACTAAAATTATCCGCAGTCGTAAGAACGTCCAATGATGTGTCGCTTTGATACCATCGGTAAACCTGTGCATTAATTGCACCGCTGGCGCTGAGCGTTACGCTTCCTCCCCCGCAGCGACTCACATTCTGCGTTGCGGGTGGGGTTGGCGTTGTGCAATCAAGGATCGTGAAATCTATTTGCTTAACTGTGCTCCAGAATCCTTTTTCATCCTGAGCCCGAACAAATAAGGTATGAGTACCCGGTGGAATAGTGCCCAGATCGATCGCCAAATTTTCATCGACCGTTGCGGAGGGTGATATGGCAACGCCAGTACCATTCAGGCTTGCATCCATTCCAGGATTGTTGTCGATAAAATATTCGAGTTTCGTTATGGTAAGCGGAGAAGTAAGGTCACCATTGATAATCCAGAAAGTGCGATTCGAGAAATGTGACCACAAGCCGCGGTTGTCCTGGTATCGGACACCAAGTTGGTGAAAGCCTGGCTGCAGAGATGATACGTCAATGCTGAATGTATTATCCTGCGGATTACCTGCGGTGATGGGCAATGGAGATGCGCTACCCCGACCTGGATCGGTGTCGAAAAAATATTCCGCACGGGTTATGGAAGTTGAAAAATTATTGACCGTTGGCGGAACAATATAAAATGTCCGTTGAGCAAAGAGCGACCAACGTTCTTCGTTGTCGCGCGTTCTCACATTGATCGTGTGAAAACCGAATGACAATGCACCCGTAGGGATGGCAACACTAAAAGAAGTTATCGGACCTGGGGCAATAGCGATCGGTGTTGCGTTACCCAGGCCCGGATCTGCATCGATAAAAAATTCTGCTTGTGTGACTTGTGTTGAGGGTGCTATAGAGATGGTCGGTGGAATAATGAAAAATGTGCGCGATGCAAACAAACTCCACACGTCTGCGCTGCTGTGGACACGTGTGTTAAAAGTATGAAAACCGGGAGCCAGTGAAGCAGTGCTGACGTTAAAGGTCTGATTCACGCTAGCACCCGAGGCGAATGTCACGTTTGTCCCATTACCCTGCCCTGGATCTGAGTCGAAAAAATATTCGGCACGGGTGATCGTCTGGCCGGAGCACAGTGTCGCTGACAGCAGTGCAATGATGACAGCAAAAGCTCTCATTGCTAAATCAATTATTGATTTGAGCCTGTACGTTCACCTGCAATTGAGCACCTGGCTGTAACGATGAATTTAGAACGTTAAGTGAGGTGATCTGCGGAATGGGCGGAAGCGGACTTGTATCATAACCGCCTCCAGGCGCACCGCCTGAAGGAAACGGATACGATCCGCCATAGATACCCAAGTCCGTTCCATCGGTGGATGCATTTCGCGCGGTAGAACCGGACTTTAATCGGTAATTGAACGTTGCATTATAATTGTCGAAGTTGGAAACATTCTCGAATAATGGATCCACGGTCACTAAATTTCCTGCACCGGAGTTGGGGCCGCCTAAAAAACTATTCATTGGAGCGGTCGGCCCAACCGTTGAAAGAATTGAAAGATTATTGTTGAAGGTATTGAACTGCGTCCCTGCGTCAATACAGTTCCCACCTGTCCTGACAAAAATATTATTGGTGATCGTTGCGAAGCGCATGTTTGAAATTCCAACGCCATTTCCCTGGAAGACATTATGATCCACAATCACGCTGCTCTGGTTTCCTCCGCTAACGCTGGAAAGAAATATGTTATTTTGTATAATGATGTTAGTGGATGCGCCATCCAATCCAACACCCCGTAAAATATTATTATAAATTGTCCAATTTGATACCGTTCCCAGGAAGACACCCGGGGAACATCCATTGCCAATAAAATTGCGCGTAAGGCGAACGTTAGTAACGGCAAGACTACTGCCTGCAAGCACAACACGACAGTTCACAAAAAAACCCATAATCACGGTACCCGATGCATCGTTGACTCCGTTGTCTTTGAAAAGAGAGATCGAGCCAACTTGCGTTGCCAGGTTAAGCTGGTTAGACACATTATACCCCGCGCCTATCAGCACAACCCTCCTGTTAATTTGAAAATCGGGATAATAGAACTGTGAGCCATTCACATAAATCGTGTCACCATGGTTAGATGCATTAAGCGCAGCCTGCACCGTGTTATATTGAGCTGGATTGTTGGGATCATTACTAACTGTTCGCACCACTGCGAATGAGGAGACGCTTACGATGAGCAACGTCAAAAGGGCTACGGTGATTTTCATATACAAGGTGTGTTTGTTTCATGTGGGAGAATCCATTCCACTCACGCCTCGATCGCATCTTTGGGATTCAGCTTTGGTTTAGTAAAGGTGTGCGTTTCCAACGCCTGGCGCATCCACTAAAACGTGGATTTTTAGTCCTAACGATTTTAAAAGTCTGCGGATCGTGTAGCTTTGTTATATCAAACCCCCAGGTCCCTCGTCATGCGATTCACCGTTACGCTGATGTCCATTGCAATGTTTGCGCTCGCCATGCACACCACGCTTGCGCAAGAATATCACAATCGCGACAGCCTTTGGAAGGTGTTGACAAAAGCGAAGGCTGACACAAATAAAGTTTGGCTCTACATCAGCCTGGGACAGCAATATGAAACGAACGATCCTGATTCAGCACTCATCTTGTATGAGTCGGCTCTTACGTTAAGCGAAGAACTGAAGTACATGCGTGGTATGATAAGCTACTACACCAACGCCACGTACGTATATAACTTGAAAGGAATGTACGATACAGCGCTTCAGCTTAATCTGAAATCGGTTGAGTTAGCAAAAGCATTTGGCAGTCGCGAACGACTCACGGCAACGCTCGGGAATGTTGCTGCATCGTACAGTATGCTCGATCAACCTGAAAAAGCCATTGACATCAACCTGCAGATCATTCCACTGATTGAAAAGGTCCCGGAAAGCACACACCACGGTGTAATCAATGACAACCTCTGCATGCTGTATACTGAAATAAACCAATTCAAGAAAGCTAAAGCATATGGTGAAAAAGCAGTGGGCATTTTCACAGCCGTAAAGAATGACTACGGGAAAGTCAATGCGTTAAATAATCTGGCCAATGCTTGCACGAACCTGCGCGAGTATGATAAGGCAATTTCATTGCTGAAGGAGGCAGAGGAAATCGCTGGCCGGACAAACAATCAGTACATTTTAATGTCAGCCGCGCTCAACTTAAGCAATGTGAATATTGATATGGGTAATTTTGCAGTGATTAAGCCGTATTGCGAAAAGGCTCTGGCGCTGGCTAAAAAATTAAATGACCCTTCTTCCGAACTGATCGCATTGCGTGGCTTGGCGATTTATTATTTTAATACAGATCAACCTGTCCGGGCAGAACAGTTTGCCAGGGAATCGCTGCGCCTGGCGCTTGCTAACAACTCGTTGAAACATGCCGGGAGAGCATACTCTGTACTTGCGGAAATTGCGATTCTCAAAAAAGATTTTCAGGCCAATAATGTCTATTCAATCAAAAGTGATTCGATCAGAAATGTGTTGTTGAATGAGTCGGTGGCAAAAAATATTCAAAACATCGAGGCCAAATACGAAACGGAAAAGAAAGAGCAGAAGATTCGTGAATTGCAACAGGAAGCAGAGATCAAAGATCTTTCGATTCAGCGAAACAAATTGGTGAATGCCGCTTTGATTGGTTCACTGATTGCCCTGCTGATTATTGCACTGCTTGCAAGGCGTACCTACCGCCAGAAAAAAAGATTATTGATGCAGGAGAATCATGTTCAGGAAGCTAAGATCGCACAGCTGGAAAACGAAAAGTTACTGCTGGCGGGCGAAGCCGTTATCAAGGGGCAGGAAGAAGAACGGGGTCGTCTTGCAAAGGACTTGCATGACGGGCTTGGCGGCATGTTATCAGGAGTAAAATTTTCGCTATCCAATATGAAATCAACTGTAGTTCTCGATGCCGACAGCTTGTTGGTATTTGAGCGATCCCTTGACATGCTTGATCACTCGATCAGCGAACTCCGAAGAGTGGCGCACAACATGATGCCTGAAGTACTCGTGAAGTTCGGATTGTCGGAAGCATTGAAAAGCTATTGTGAAAGTCTGCGAACATCTCAGCTTTTTAAAATCGACTATCAATCGGTTGGCGCTAACGAACGCCTTCCTGAAAAAACGGAAATCTTTATTTTCCGCATCGTTCAGGAATTGCTGAACAACGTTGTAAAGCACGCACAGGCCTCACACGTACTTGTGCAGCTATCAAAGCATGACAAAGAAGTAAACATTACTGTGGAAGACAATGGCGTTGGCTTTGACAGAACAGCACTCTCTTCTTCTGATGGAGCGGGGCTAAGCAGCGTGGAATCTCGGGTTGAGTACCTCAAGGGGAAGCTTGACATCCAATCAACAAAAGGCCAGGGAACTTCTGCATACGTAACCATCCCGCTATGATCCGTGTATTCATTGTTGATGATCATCCGATGGTCATCGAAGGGTTGCGTACAATGTTGCTTGAACTTCCTGAAGTCGAGGTAACAGGCCATGCGATGAACGCAGCCTCTTGCATCGGGTACTTCATCAAAAACGATGCGGATGTGGTCCTGCTCGACATCAATCTCCCCGATGGCAACGGTATGGAAGTGTGTAAGCAGTTGCTCCAGCGCAAGCCTCATTTGAAAGTGATCGCACTGACAAACCATGAGCAAATCAGCTACCTTCAGGGTATGAAAGATGCCGGTGCTAAAGGTTATCTTTTGAAAAACGCTTCCGTTGACAAAATTTCAAAAGCACTCCAGACCGTACAGTCGGGTGATGAATCGTGGCTAGGTAACAAGAGTCTCAAAGACAGTCTTGCCACCCAGAGCGAACTACTCCTGACCCGGAGGGAAATTGAAGTATTGCGGCTGATAGCCGAAGGGTTGACGAACCAGCAGATAGCGGACAGGTTGTTCGTGAGTGCCAGCACGATCGATTCCCATCGCAAAAACCTGATTTCCAAACTCCAGGTTAAAAATACCGCGGCACTCGTACGTGCTGCGTTTGAAAAGAAAATCCTTTAAGGTAACGGTCCATTTTTGCTGAACGCACAAGCCTGATCACCAGTAGCTTGTGTGTGAAACTTCTTTTCCAAAAACGCTGGCAGAACTGAATAGACGAACACCCCGAACATTTCGGTCAGGATCATGGTTTTGAGCCAGGAATGAGGCCATTTTGAGGGTGAATGACGATTTTATTACGCCAATTTTTCCCACGTCATTACTTTTTTGTTTTTTGCCCGGAAAAACAACGATAAAGCATTGGCGATTACAATGCAGCGGATGAACGCGCTATCTTTAAGGGTTTGAGGCTATGTCTTTTGCGATGAGATTTGTTTGTTATGCGCTTTTGGTTTTCGGGATGCTGCCAGTGCTGGCAACAACTCCGGGCGGACTAAAATTTCATGGCAGCGAATTACCCATCAATCAGCGAACTTCTTACAATGTCTTTGGTCAAAACGTCCCCACGTTCGCAGACGCGTTTGCGATTGATTTCAATCTTGCTTTGTATCCAACAACCGAAATCGGATACATCGTGCGGATAAAGAACCAGGCAACGAACAGAATCTATAACCTCTTTTACGATGGTCAGGGTGGAAATCTGATTTTCCGTTTTAATGAAGAAGGAAAAAACAATCTGATCACGGCAACACTTACGCGCGAAGAGCTTCAAAACACCCCATGGGCGAAAATGAAGATTGCGTTTGACCTGAAGTCTGACTCCATACGCCTTTCGATTCACGATCGCACATTCACCGCGTTTGCCGATCAGCTTCCGGATTCCTATTCACCGATCATTCTTTTCGGCAGAAGTGACCACATTATCGATGTTCCTTCCTTTGCCATCCGCGATCTTGTTGTTGGGAACAATGAAAAATTCGGTTTTGAACTTAAGGAAAGTAAGGGAACAGTTGTTCATGATATTAACGGAGATGTCTATGGAGAAGTGGTTAATCCAGAATGGCTCGTGAATGACGCATATCATTGGAGGCGCCAGGTCTCCTTTCATTCGCAATCAGTGGCGGGCTCGAATTACAATCGTACAAAGAAAGAACTTTACTATTTTAACCGCGATTCACTGACCATTTACAACGTACGGTCGGGAAACACTCAAACTAAAGTATTTGACGCGCAACTCCCTGTCAAACTCAAGTTAGGAACTAACTTTCTTTCCTCCGATGGCACGAAGCTATACTCGTTCGAGGCTTACGTGGAAAATTACAATGGTCCTACCGTTGCCAGGCTGGATCTTGATACTTACGAATGGACAGCAGAGAACAATGAGCAATTAGCCAGTCCGTTGCATCACAATGGTACGTTCCTCAACCCCCTGAGTAATCAATTTATTTTGTTCGGAGGGTTCGGACGAATGCACTACAGCAACGATTTCTTTGCCTATGATCTGAGTAAGAAGGAATGGGATACGCTTGGCGGATTTACCGGAGACTTTTTGTCACCACGATATTTCTCTTCCGTTGGCTATAGGAAGGAGACGAATACAATGTACATCTTCGGTGGCATGGGAAATGAATCGGGCGAACAGATTGTGGGGAGAAAATACTATTATGATCTGTATAAAGTGGACCTGAATGCCAGACGAATTTCCAAGTTGTGGGAAATCGAATGGAAGGACGACAACATGGTGCCCGTACGAGGAATGGTCATTTTAAATGATTCTTCTTTTTACACATTGTGTTACCCTGAGCATGTGTCCGAATCTCTTTTAAAACTTTACCATTTTTCAATGAAAGATGGGCAGTATGAAATTCTCGGAGATTCAATTCCAATCCGCTCAGATAAGATTACAACGAATGCAAACCTCTACTATGACAGCACACTGAACAGTCTATATGCGGTCGTACAGGAATTTGAAGATGATATCGCTTCGGATCTAAAGCTCTACTCGTTGTCTTTTCCTCCGCTTACTGCCGATGCACTCGCTAATTATTCCAGGGAAAAAACCGACTACACTCTTGCATTCGTACTCGGTTTCCTTGCCGTTGGAGGAGTGATTGGTTTAGTTCTTGTCAGAAGAGCTAGAGAAAAGCGGTATGAAGATCCGGCTGTCGATCGTGTGCACCCTATTCAAACTGAAGCTGACCCACGAATAAGTGAAGCGAAAACAAAAGCAAACGCTATTTACCTGTTTGGTGAATTTACCGTTCGGGATAGAAAGAACCGCGACATCACTTACATGTTCAGCGCACAGCTGAAGCAGATATTCTGTCTTATCCTTCAGTATACCACAACCGAAGGTGGGATTGCATCACAACGCCTCAGTACCATCTTGTGGCCCGACAAGCCTGCCGATAAAGTAAAAAATTCACGAGGCGTTACGATCAATCACCTGCGAAAAGTTTTGAGCGAGCTGGAAGGCATTGAATTGATTTATGACAAAAAAGGAATTTTCAAGCTTGAGGTAACAGACGCGTTTTATTCTGACTACACGCGATGCCTCCAGATTATTTCCTCACATGAAGTTGACCGGTATCGAAACGAACTTCTTGAAATACTGTCGCGAGGAAAATTCCTGCAACTGTCCGACCATCCGTTATTTGATGCCTTTAAAGAGGAGATGGAGAAAAAGCTCGAACCGGTGCTGATCGTGGAAATGGAAAAATCTTTCGATGCAGAACAATACCCGGCAACGCTCGCCTTCGCAGACGCCATCTTCAATATTGACCCACTAAATGAGGCTGCGTTGAATTTCCAGATCAAAGCGATGCAGCGTTTGAAGATGAATGACGAGGCACGGATTCGTTACCAGGCATTTGTGATCGAGTACAAAAAGGTGATGGGAACGGATTATCCGCATGCGTACAGAGTTTGATAAAGGCTATGGCTATGGCCCAGCGCTTGTTCTAGCTAACGAGCAAATTGGTTTTCCCTTGATTTACGAGCTTCAATACTAATTCGCCAAACAATGTATTCGCCCATGCAAACCATTTACGTGTGAAGTTTGCCGGATCATTTTTATGAAAACTCTCGTGCATGAATCCGGTTTCACCATCGGTGTTGCGAAGTGTTTTAATACACCATGCAATTTCCTGGTCATCTGAGCTTGTCATGGCACGCATGATGATACTCATCGGCCAGATCATATCGTAACCCACGTGCGGACCACCGATCCCTTCTCCCGCTGCTCCTTTGAAGAAGTAAGGATTATCCGTACTCCACACCAGCTTGCGTGTATTTTGGTAGACACTGTCATTTTTATCAACACAACCGAGGTATGGCAAAGCCAATAAGCTCGGAACATTCGCATCATCCATGAAGGCAGCGTTTCCAAACCCATCCACTTCATAAGCATATACCTTACCGTACTTCGGATGTTGAACAACGGCATATTTGTGAATCGCTTTCTCTACTTCATCTGCTAATGCCGAGCATGACTTAGCAAACGCATCATCCTTCGTTACCTTTGTACTGATCTCAGCGAGTTGCCGTAGGGACACAACCGCAAACAGGTTTGCAGGAATCAGAAATCCATAGGTTGACGCATCATCGGATGGCCTGAACGAAGAATTGATCAACCCCACAGGGTTGAGCGGTTGGCCCCAACCATTGTTTGACAACGTATCTAACTGACGTGTCGTGTTTCGCTCAAATTTATACGGCCCTGGTCCGTTCTTGCGCTGTTGTTCCCGAAACGTTTTGACGATTACTGCTGCCGCTTTCCTCCACTCGGTCTCAAAGACTGAGACATCATTCGTTGTCTTCCAGTAGTAATAAGCGAGTCGAATGGTATAACACAGCGAATCGATTTCCCATTTGCGTTCATGTAACCCTGGTTTCATCTCCGTCTGATCACTCATCCATTCGCCCGGAGTCAACTCTTTATTAAAGGCATTTGCGTAGGGATCAAGGAGCACACAATACGTTTGCCTGTGGACAACTCCCGCAAGCAAAGTTTTCAGTTTGTCATCTTTGGCTGCAAGTGGAAGGTAAGGCCAAACCTGTGCGGTTGAATCGCGCAGCCACATGGCGTAAATATCTCCTGTAATGACAAACGTGTCTGGTTTGCCATTCTTCGTTCCGAATTCAACGGTTGTGTCGAGGGTATTGGGGAAGCAATTTTCAAACATCCATGCAAGCTTCGGATCTTTGATCTTCGCTTTTATAGATTTAATCGTTTCCTCAACTGCGGTGGAAGTAAAATTTCTTTTGTCGACTGCCGGCCTTAGTGTGCCGAATTGATCCTGTGAATACAAATCTGCCAGGCTTATGCTGGTTGCGGTCAATGAAATTCCGGCTGCGGCAAGCGTTCCTTTTTTGATAAAATCTCTCCTGTTTGTCATGATCCTATTTATCCAACATCTTAATGTAATATCCTCCAACAACAGAACGCGCCTGGAATCCAACCTGCGTGGCATCCGTTGTTTCATACCAGTCGCTCATTGGGACGCGGCTTGAAGTTTCAGTCACGTACTTATACAAAGGATCAATGAACTTTTTAAACGTAGCCGTGTCGTTTGCCAGTGTTGCTGTCCATACGATCCAATCCGATTTTGTGTATGTTCTGCGATTGTCGAGTGGCAACCCGTATTCGTTCTGCTTTGTGAGGTAGTACGGGATTTCTTTTTGCATCACATCCTTTGGAAAGATGCCAAGGTCAAGGATCTTATCCCAAACGAGATTGTATTTCTGGCTCCAGGTTCCCGGTTTGTCGAACGTCAAACGGTAATGATCTCCGTCATCCGCCATCTTCATCCACTCTTGAGCCATCCGTTTTGCTTCCGATGTATATCTTTCAGCGATGTCTTTTTTACCAAGCATTTCAGCAAGCTTGCCATAGCCAGCAATACCCATAATCGCTTTCGCGGAAAGGTTGATATTGTGGGCAAAATGTCCGGCAAAGTCATCGGTGCAAAGCTGATTCTCCGGATCAAGTCCGTGTTCAAGAAGATAATTCGCCCAGGTTGTCAAAGCCGCCCAGTGTCTCTCAGCGTACTTCGCATTACCTTCTACCGCTGCAATGGCAGCCGTTAGGATCAGCATGTTTCCCGATTCTTCGACCGGCATATCACCACCATACGTTTGTCCATTTGCCTGAGGATATGTCCCTACATCGTGCGCTGCAAAGGGCTTCGTCCATTTTCCACTTTCCGTGTAATAGAAAATTGGATTCAACATTCCCTTAAGAAGTTCAGGATTATACTTCAGGTATAGTGGTGCCGATGGATACGTTACATCGACAGTACCAATGGAACCGTTGCTGAAATTCTCTTTCGACAAGAATAAGATGTTTCCCTCCGTATCCTTCACAAGCTTATGCGCTGCGATGGACTGACGATACGCGAGCAAACAAAGTCTCGCGTAATTTTCTCCTCCTGCTGCCAGCGCTTCGCGGTAAATTCTGGCGTCCAGATCATCACAACGCTCAAGAACTTTTTCAAAGTCGGATGCCGCTGCAGTTAAAGCGTTGCTGAAATTAACCTCGCCACCCTTAGTCCACCAGGCTTTTAAATTCGTGCCGAAGTATTGAATCGACTCAATATCATCGTACGCCAACATAACAAATCCGCTGGACGGTTTGGATGATACCTTTTCGAGGTTGTGGATGTAAGTCAGCACCGGCATGTTAGAAGTCATAATCGCTGTGACCTTATCGGTCGATGAAGAAATATTTCCTTTCTCTAGAAATGACTTCTTGGCATTCGCAAAGTCGCCAATAGCTAGAGCGTTGCCTTCTGAATCCGGAGAAGCGAGGTAGAAATAGCCCCAGTCTATCCGAACATTATCACCTTTCTTTTTCAGAACAGGTTGTTCAGTCGTTCCCGCCCTGACAAAGTCAACCTCACCGATTTCACCTGTTGTCACCTGGACTTCCTGATTCAGTTCATTAACGGCCCACTCAGGTGTTGCATCAAAATAAACTTCAACATCGTGTGATTGACCATCGTTTGATACCACCTGATAGCTCACGTAATTGACTGGCCGGGAAAGAAGCTCGAGGTCATCCATCAACAAGGGAGAAACAAATGCAACCCGCAGATCTACTGGCCCGCAAGTAAAATCATATTTTGTCTGTGTTGCAGTTATCTTCACACCCTTCTGCACAGCAGTCTGCTCGAAAACCTGCTTTTGTTCACTCTCTTTAAAAATTCCGAAGTCTACGTATGCTAATCCTCCGCGGTCAAGGCAATGTGCGGCAATTACGTTCTTTCCATCAGGGCTCAGCAAACTCTTGTCGATTTTTTCAATGACGTTGCCGCGTGCACGGTTGCCGGTATTAACAATCTGGGTCCCGTTCAGGTACAACTCGAAGTCATCATCGTGCGCGTAGTTGAGATATAGTTCTCCATCCTGTTCAGCAGTAAGTGTAAATTCCCTTCTAACCCAAATTTCTTTCGTCTGCCAGGGAGTTTTTGTGTCGAATGTATTGGGCGTTCCAAAACCAGCTTTGCCTTTTTGCCACGAAACATCGTTGAAGCCCGGCTTCTCCCACCCTTTTGCAGGCGCATTAGTAACATATGTTCCCTCCCAGGCTTCATACTTTGCGCTTGGAAGCACTGGCTGCAATGGAATTTCTTCCTTGCCAAGGAAGCGATACGTTTTTCCATCTACGCGGATAGCACCCATGAGTGAGTGATTTCTGCCCGTCCAGTGCTTCACGGGCGCATCGAACAATTGATCAGCAGTTGACCACGCACTCGTGTATGGATCGATTGTTATCAACGGATAGGCTGGAGCACGAAAGGATTGCCCTGCCGACTCCTGTGCCAGTTGTTGTGTGTCAGGTTGCTGCGCGCAGGAAGCCAGGATAATTCCTGCAACACAGATGGCTAGCTTGCGGTTTAGAAACGTTCTGAACATAGGACGGTGACGTTTTATTTTTCGTTTGAGAAAGAATATGGAAAATCAGCTTTGTTGGTGCCCCTGTCTTTCACAGGTGTAGCGCTCATTTTGAAATCGATCTTCGCCCCCTTCATCAGCTCTTCGTGTGTAAGATAATTCTTTGAATGTTTGTTTCCATTCACGATCATATCAGCAACATAACGGTTTTCTTTCGAATTGTTGTCAGCATTTATTTCGATCTGCTGTCCATTTCCAAGTTCTACCTTCACCGACTTGAACAATGGTGAACCGATGATGTATTCATTGCTACCAGGACACAATGGGTAGAATCCCAAGGCTGAAAAAACATACCACGCAGAAGTCTGTCCGTTATCTTCATCACCACAGTATCCATCCGGTGCTGCGGTGTAAAGTTTATCCATAATTTCACGTGCCCAGTACTGCGCTTTCCACGGTTCACCTGCATAGTTATAAAGATAAACCATGTGTTGGATCGGTTGATTACCATGCGCATACTGACCCATATCCATCACCTGCATTTCGCGCATTTCGTGAATCATCGAACGACTTTCCATTCCTTTCGCGCCAGGAATAATGAACACCGAATCGAGCATGTTGACAAATTCTTTCTGTCCGCCCATCAGGTTTATCATTCCCTGTGGATCATGAAATACCGACCACGAGTAGTGCCAGCTGTTACCTTCCGTAAAATCGCGGCCCCAGTCCGTTGGATTGAACGCTTCCGGAAACTCACCTTTCGTGGTTCGACCCGCCATCAGCTTACGCTTTGGATTGTACACGTTTTTATAATTCATTGCTCTCTTCGCATACACATCAATTTCTTTCTTCGGTTTATTCAACGCTTTACCTAACCGATAGATTGTCCAGTCGTCATAGGCGTACTCCAACGTACGGGCTACATTCTGATCGACTTCAACGTCATTCGGAATATATCCCAGCTTGTTGTAGTGTTCGTAGCCTTTTCTTCCGGAAGCAGAAACCTTTGGATGCACGTTGTTGGCACCATGCTTCAGCGCTTCCCACAACGCTTCGATGTCATAACCGCGTAAACCTTTGAGGTATGCATCCGCTACTACGGACGCGGAGTTATTCCCAACCATGATGTCACGATGGCCAGGACTTGCCCACTCCGGAAGGAAACCACTTTCCTTGTATGCGTTCGCAAGACCCTCTTGCATTTTCACATTTTCTTCAGGAAATAAAAAGTTCAGGAATGGAAACAAGCTGCGGAAGGTGTCCCAGAACCCAGTGTCGGTAAACATATAGCCGGGCACAACCTTACCGTTGTATGGACTATAATGGACCACTTTGCCGTTCGCATCGATCTCTGAGAAATTTCTGGGGAACAAGATCGATCTGTAAAAACATGAGTAGAAAGTTCTCAGGTTGTCGATGTTTTCATCTTCAACTTTGATTCTGCCAAGCACCTTGTTCCAACGCTGTTTTCCATTTTCGACAATCTTATCAAATTCAGTATTACCCAGTTCTTTCAAATTGATCAAGGCCTGCTCCTCACTGATGAACGAAGAAGCCACACGCGCGTGAACCAGTTCGTCATTCGTTGTTGAGAAACCGATGATCGCCCCGGCATGATTTCCATTAAATTCCTTTTCACCTTCCGCGATCTTACCATCCTTTACGGCAGCAACATAAGCAAAGGGTTTGTCGAACACGATAACGAAGTAGTTCTTAAAATTCTCTGGAACACCACCGCTGTTTTTTGTTGTATACCCTACGATCTTCTTTTCTTCTGGGATTATTCTGATGTATGAACCTTTGTCAAATGCATCGGTTACGATGTATGCGTTTTTGCTTTCCGGAAAAGTAAAACGGAAGATAGCCGCTCTTTCCGTTGGCGCGATCTCGGTAGTCACGTCATAATCCGCCAGATGGACCCGATAGTAGTGCGGTTTTGCAATCTCCGCTTTATGCGAAAACCAGCTTGCTCTTTGATCCTGATCAAACACTGGCTTACCGGTCATCGGCATCAATGAAAATTGTCCGTAGTCATTCATCCATGGACTTGGCTGATGCGTTTGCTTAAAGCCTCTGATCTTATCAGCCGTGTAGGTATACATCCAGCCATCGCCCATTTTTCCTGTTTGCGGAGACCAGAAATTCATTGCCCACGGTAGGGCTATTGCCGGATAAGTATTTCCGGTAGATAGCTCAAACTTTGAGTTCGTTCCAACAAGTGTACTCACATAATCCACAGGGCTGTTGACCTGCGCGGCAACATTTAGTGAGAGACACCATCCAGCGATCAACACTAGTAATCCAAACCTTTTTGTCATTTTATACTCTTTATCTATTTCAATCTTTATTTCTAGTCACCCACTGTATTTCACTACGGCCCTCTCCTGGAGGAGAGAGATGGTATCGATCGAGTGCGGAGTTCGTTAAGCGTGCCTACCAGCTAAATTTCACATTTATACCTTCCGGGCTGTTTTCGAATTTAAGGAAAGCAGTTTTGCTCCGTTCGTCCCATGAAGTGTCGAATTGTATCCCCTTCCCCGTTGCATCTGTTACTTCCGTAGTCTTCGGTTTTGCTGGCAGCAGCACGCGCATCACGTTAGTTGTGTTCAGCGGGCTTTTCGCTACGAAGGCGTAATCTTTCTTTGTCGTTTTCTCTTCGTACACCCGTGCCGCTGTTGCGAGCACTTGTGGTGTTTTCGGATTTTTTACACTTCCGATATTGTACAAGAACGCCTGCTCACCAGGCTTCACTTGCTTTTCTTGCAGTACGGGAATTTCAGGATCGAACAAGTCGATCAGTTTTCCTTTGATGGTGTAGGTGGATTGATTCTCATTTTCGTCAACGACCGAGATCAGCTCATATTGGCCGCGTGTGAGGGCGAAATGATTCTTAAATTCAAGTTTTCGTTTTGCTTTGCCTTCGTATGCTTTCGCCACTGTGCTGATGAATTCCTTATCGCCTTTTTCATTCATCACAAACTCTTTTGGATCATTGCGCATGATGTACACTTTACCTTTTCCAAAGGTATACTCGCCTGCGTTGAATGGTTCTTTCAAACCAAATTTCTCAAACAAATGCTCCGAGGGTGATTTGAATTTGTTACCGCTTGTATTCCACCATTCCTGCACAGTCTGAAAAGGATCGTTGTCTCTTCCAGCATAGATCAGAACGCCACCATTTTTCACCCATTGTGCAATATGATCATGTGAAGTCTTATCCATTGGCTTCATGTTGGAGTAGGACATGATCAAAACGTCAATATCTTTCCAGGTTTCCGGGTAAGATGCATTCTCAATGTGAACCGTCTTTACCGGAACACCACGTTTCAACAATGGAAGAGCCTGTCCATAGAAATTCGAGAGCTGTGGATCTTCATAGCCATCGTGTGTCGGGAAACGTTGAAACATCAGTGAATTTGCCATCAACACACCAATCCCTTGCGATCCGGTTACTTTATTTTCGGAAAGCGGCATGTTGTTCAGTGTATTGATCATTACCTGCATTTGTGTAGAATAGAAGCGCGGGATCTGTTCCTTCTTATCGCTGTTGGCGCTGGTGCGATACTTCCCTTCATAGATGCGGTCGGGCCAAGGCATCACTTCGTAGTCAGCGATCATGGGATAAAGAAGCTGTGCAGTGAAGGTTGCCTGATAATTTTTTTTGTAGTCGGCCCAGTCGCGGGGCCAGTCTTCAATGGGATCGGTCAGGAAAAACATTTTTCTTCCTGTCGGAGCAGTCATCGATTCCATTGATCCGTATTCGAGGAACGCGGTCTCAAACACGCGCTCTTTCTTTTGCCCGTTGAAGAAATTAGGTTCACGAGACGTGCCGGTCCATACCTGCGCGATGTATCCATCAACGACCGGCAACGAAGCCAGTGCAGCCTCTGGACTTACGATCATCCACTGCGAATAATTTACGAGTGAGTGTGTAGGAACATAACAACGAACATTCATGCCCTTGCTCTTGCCATACTCCTTCGCGTAGGTGAAGCATTCTTTCAACGCTTCATAGTAAAGATGATATTTAAGTTTATTGGCGAGGTATGTGTTCTCTGCTGATTCATGCTGTGGCCGCCAGTCGAAACCATAGTACGCTTTCCATTCTCTTTTGAATGCGGTGCTGTAACCCGCCCTTGCCCAAAACTCCGGCTCTTCAAGATAAATTGCATCAATACCTGCATCGATCACACGCTTGATCACCGTCTCCTTCATGTACTTGATAAAGTTCTTTGAAGGAACGAGATACGGCACCATGCGTCCGTGCCAAAGCGTATCACCTTTCTGCGTCACCTGACCTTCATCGAGGTGCCACTGCCCGTCCCACTTGCCGGTAAAGTAATCCTGGTATTCGCCCCACGCAATACCGGTCATGAAGTGCGTTTTGTATCCGCGATCACGCCAAGACTGTACGCGCTGTTCAAAAGTGAGATTGCCTTTTTCGTGATGCTCTTTCACACTGTAAACAATGGCAACATCTGCACGCGTATCCGTAACCGGCTTCCATGGATTAGCCGTCTGAAACGTGGTCTTCTCCCCCGAAGCACTTCCTGATTTTTTCTCCTTCTGTTGCGCTTGAATCTGCAAAGACAAGGCAATCAGTAGAAAGGGTATAATCGATTTTTGCATTGATATGAGTTAGAATTAATAAAAAAACGAAAAGCAGATTAATGACTCCACATAACCGGAGATTAAAGTCCTATTTGAAAGTAAGGATGCATGCATACTGACCCGCTCATAAAAAAGTTTGGGTAAAGCCACCCCACCACAGGGTGACTTCCAACCCAAACAAAAATCTTATGGCATCAGTAGCTGAACGGCTTCATTGTAGTTCCATCTGCGTGTCCCGCTTCCTCTTGGTGTATCGTAGTTAATGCGAGCTGCTGCACGAACGAACACGGCTCTTCCGGAAGGAATTGTTCCGTTCGATTCAATGGTAATCGTTTGACCCAGTAGCGAATTGAATGCAGTTCCGGAATATTCAATCTTGCTTGACCAGCGCTCATCGCGAGCACGATAGCCAACAGACGATGAATAGCTCACGAAAAGCTGAATGTCGGTAACATTCAGGAAGCTTGCGTTGTAACCGCCCATCGGTTCAACTTTCGATCGGAATTCCTCCTCAGAAACGCCACGGGTGACACGCACCTTTGCTCTAACCTTACCATTGACGACTTCAGGTTTTCCAACGAATTCTACTTTCAGGAATGGTTGTACTTCGAATTTTACGTCCGTAACACCACTGATCTCCAGTGTCTGACTCTCGTCAGCCAAAGGAACACCGCGATCGTCCTCGCGCACAAGTGGAATGAACGGTCCGTCAACGCGGACGTTATACGTTCCCCTGAAAAGTTTAGTATTCTGAAACGTTCCGTCAGGCATGGCATAGAAGTCCGGGTTTGGAGTCACATTCTCGCCCCAGCTTACTTCTGTGAGGCGCACACGAATGCCCTCGCTGCCCTGATCCGTTAGCACGGGTTCTCCAGTCTCGGCATCTACAACTTCGCCACGAAGCGTCTCTGCTGGTGCTTCGTAGTTGTCCAACTCGAAAAGGCTGCAGGAGGTAGATACAAACAGCGCGCTTGCCAATATGTACGATGATATCTTTTTCATCTTGTAATTCTTTGTTGTTAATAAATCCATCATTGCTTATCGGTTCGGTTGCTGATCGATCACATCGCTCTTCGCAACTTCACCGGTTGGAATCTGGAAGTAATAGTCAATCACGTTGTATTCAAATGTCTTCAGGCTTACCCATTGAAAGCGAGCATCGAAGAAGTACTTATCGTTTTGGGCGGAGTAGAATGGATAGAGTCCGCGGAAACGGTAACGCGCATTGTTGCTGAATTTGTCTTTGTCTCTGAACTCACCCCAGAAACCATCGCGTTCCTCGTAGTGCTGCACTCTCCACCTGCGAACATCCCACTTGGATTTCTGTTCAAAGGCAAGCTCTTTACGTCTCTCCTTGCGAACGATGTTGCGTCCGGTGACATCAGGCGTAACACTTCCGACAAGTGCGCTGGCGCCTGCCCTTTCGCGGATCTCATTGATCGCGGATGTCGCAGTCTGCAGGAGATCGGATCCATCGGGTGAAGCTTCACCTGCAAGTGCAAGTTCAACCCCAGCCTCTGCAGCGTTCAATAACACTTCCGCATAACGCATCAGAATGAAATGCTGAGACGATCTCCCTTCACCTGCTTCGAAAGACGGATCAGGATTCAACCATTTGCGAACATACAATCCTGTAGGAGTAGCCTCTGCGTTGTCATAGAAAGGACCGTTTGCTCCAGCGGCAGGAATTGTCCCACCTCCTACCGGAACTTGCTCCTGACCATTTCCTTCGCGCGGGCTTAGGTACAGGGACTTCGCTCCGCCTGTGTAGATTGGAAGGTTCTGATAACGTGTTTCCGCACTTGCATAAGAATAATCGTTAAAGAAAGGCGTCACAGGCGTAGGTCCTGTGTATACACCCGCTCTTACTTCGATTTCTCTTCCCTTGAATTCATCGCCAGGAAAAATTACATACGCGCGCAGGCGAGGTTCAGCGTTGGCAAAGAAATCCTCAGGCGAATCGAACATCAGGTATTCGCCTTCCGTATTTGTACTACCCGTTGTTACTTTTATTGTTCCATCAGGGTAACGCTCGAAACCATCGAATAACTCGACAAAGTCCAACGTTGGGCAAGTACCTGCCGACAGCGGTGCCTTAAAAATAAAAGGCGCACTGTAGGCATCGAATCCGTGGGTGAAAGTCGGGAACACGTACTGCTTCACATAAATATTCTCAGGGCTTGAAAGATCGCTGAACATGTCAACCATATTCTGGTATTGCGCTTCGCGATCATTTGCAGCCCATCTTCTTTTGTAAAGTGAATACTGGCCACTTTGCATTACCTGTCGCGCAGCCATATAGGCCTCTCTAAAATATTTTCTGGATGCCGCCTGCGCTGATTCGGGTGCAAAGCCCATTACACGAACACCTGTTTTTAAACCGAGACCGGTGAGCCTCCCTGGAACAGTCTCGTTGTACTTCGCAACACTTCCAGCATACAACATAGCGTCAGACTTGAATGATAGCGCAACGTATTTATTGGAGTAACCACTCTTCGGACTGATAGGCTGCATCAATGAAATCGCTTGATCAAAGTCTGCAAGAATCTGATTCCATGTTTCCTCCTCGGAAGCACGCGGAATCTCAACTTCTTCCTGTGAAGGATATTGAACAATCTCGGTTACCAGCGGAATGCCACCGAAGCGCTTCGCCATCGCGGTGAATGCCATTGCTCGGGCAAAGTATGCTTCACCCAAATAATGATTGTAGTCAACCTGCGGGAAGGAACCCTGATGGCTCGGAAGGTTTTCAATCAAGTAGTTGGCATCACGAATGAGGACGAATGCTTCCGACCAATAAGGAGTTCGCTCCCCGGTAAACGCTGCGGTGATTCCATCGCGGTTCACGGCTTCACCGGTGCCTTCGATTCCGAGCGAACCAAGCCACGAGTTGTACTCAAAGCCCCACTGCGCCATGTATTTAAAATCTTCGAATGGCATTCTGCTATACAAGCGGGCCATGTACACATCCATTCCCGACTTGCTCGTCAGCAATGTCTCATCGCCTACTACGTTTGGTGGCGGTATGTCCAGGTCATTACACGCTGAGAAACACAACAAGCCAACCATGAATAATATTTTGATCCTTTTCATAGTGTTATAAATCTTTATTCTCATCGATCAACTATTAAAAACTTGCGGATAGTCCGACCGTGTACGTCTTATTCAGCGGATACATTCTGCCGAGATCGTCATCCGGATGTTCAGGGTCTACGAAGCGAACCTTAGTGAATGTGAGCGGATTGTAAGCATTGGCAAACACGCGAACATTCATGGAAGAAAGAGCTTTAATCTTCTTCGATAAGGTGTAACCAATTTCAATGCTCTTGAGGCGGAGATAGGATGTACTCACGCGGTTGAACTCTGAATTTTCAATAGGGTAATTGCCGGTGAACCCATAGTAGCCACTTACCCATTCTGTCTCCGGATCGTAAGGATCGGCTGTTGGATCAACCGGATGCCAACGGTCGAGGTACTGCTCGAGCGTTCCTCCACCATTCGTTCCCCAAATGTTGTACAACGGTTCTCTGTATTGCATCGAGCCTAATGCGGTTCCCTGGAAGAGGAAGTTCAGATCAAAACTTCTGTACGCGAAGTCTGCCATCAAGCTGAAGTTCAACCAAGGTGTCTGATCGTATGCGAATGGATGCTCATCCTGGCCGTTGATCTCACCATCACCATTCCAGTCAACATACTTATAGTCACCGGGAAGAAGATCGCGTTCTTTGTAGATCGGGTATGACCAGATGTCTTCCCAATTTTCATAACGGCCAGCACCTTCATAGCCAAACTGTACTCCTTGATAGCGACTGTTCAGGTTATCATTTCTCCAGCGATCGTATGAATTTCCATAAGGGCCTTTTTCAACACCAACCAAATATTTGTTGCGCGTGATCGTACTAATCGCCTTCAGGCCATACTTCAAATTTCCGATTTGATTTCGATGAGAGAGTTCGAGGTCAATACCAAACTGGCGATCGCTGTTTGTGTTCTCAAGTGGCGCTCCGGTACCGATGATCGTAGGAACATCTCCTGTTCGTCTTGAAAACAATCCCTCCCGTTCACGTTGGAAGAAGTCAAATGCGAAGCCGAAGAGTCCGTTCCATCCCTGGAAGTCAGCACCAATGTTGAACGTATGCGCAGTCCACCATGTGATGTTCGGATTAGGAACGATCAACGAAACACCATTAACGAACTGTCCACCGAACGTGTACCCTGGAGCGTATTGATTGTAATAACCGTTCTCTGCGTTACCACTCGTTGCCGGGTAGATGTAGCCCGGATACCACTCATAGTTCAACGAACCGTCATCTGCTGTCACACCGTAGCTTGCACGGAACTTCAACTGATCAACAAACGACAATGCGTCAATATTCTTGAAGAAAGGTTCTTCGGATATACGCCATCCGACCGATCCTGATGGGAAGAAACCCCACTGCTTGTCTTCCACAAATTTGGAAGAGCCGTCATAACGGAACTGGAATTCCGCAATGTAACGGTCTGCGAATGTGTAGTTCAATCTTCCGAGCATTGCCGAGTTTGCAATCGTGTAAAGATTATCTGTCGAGCCGGACATGCCGCTGATCATGGCATCGTTTGTGCCACCTACCAGGTAATCCATTCCAAAGGCGAGATTGCTTTGTGCGAAGAAGTTATCGCCTTGTCTCTTCTGTGCCTCGTATCCCACCAGCGCCTGTACATCGTGATTTGTTCCGAAAGTGCGCTTGTAATTCAAAAGAAATTGACCCAACACCTGTTGTCTGTTAAACATTTCTCTTCGAATCTGGTTTGGCGAACTCAGGTTGTAAAGCTTGGACATGTATGTACCTGAATTAGCATCATACATATACTGATAATACTCTCTACGGTTGAAGTTGTTGTCATCAACACGATAGTCGAAGCTCAGCATTGCTTTTGCGGATAAACCTTCAAGACCGCTGGACAATGTGGCAAAATCAAAATTCAGTGAGGCCGTGGACTGCAAGTTCTTCTGGCTGTACCTACGATAACCAGAGATATCAGAAGTCATCATGGCAACCGTGTTTTGTTCAAGATCTAAGCCTTCGTAGCTCAGCATTGTCCCTTCGGCATCCGCATACGCAGGGAATAGCACACCTTGTCTCCAATAATTTCGGATGATGTCTACCGCGCTTGAGTAAGGTGAATTCCGCTGGTCTGAAATTCCCGCAAGGTTAAGATTGAGTGACAACCCCTCTGCAATTTCGGTAGTAATGTTTGAGCGGATATTGAACTTCTTGTAGTTCAGGTCGCCTGACTTGAAGAAACCTTCCTGGTATAAATATCCTCCTCCAATAAAGTATTGCGTTTTTTCAGTTCCACCGCTAATGCTCAGATCGTGCTGTGTCTGTGGTGCATAGTCAGCGAAAATTAACGAGTTCCAATCTGCTGAGCGAAGTGCACCCGTGCGATAAGCCTCGAATTTATCCGGACCATAGATAATGCTTCCACCGTTGATGTTGTTCATTGACTTCTCGTTATAGAGTGTCATCGTTTCAAACGGATCAGCAAGCCTCGGAAATCCTGATGGTTGTTGCAGTGTATACGAACCGTTGTACGTGATGGAAGTTTTTCCTGGCGTACCTTTCTTTGTCGTTACAAGAATAACACCGTTCGCAGCACGAACACCGTAGATTGCAGCGGACGCATCTTTCAACGCTGAGATATCCTCAATGTCGTTTGGATTCAACCGTTGAAAATCCTGCATGGTACGCGGAACTCCATCGATAACCACCAACGGAGAGCCCAGACCACGAATATCAAAGTTGTTGTTAAACGTTCCAGGCTCTGCACTGCGTTGCCACACGCGAACACCGGCAATTCTACCGGTGAGCATGTTCTGCGGATTTTCGTTTTTGGTCTGACGCATTTCATCACCTTTAATGTTGGCGACAGCACCCGTTAAGGTGACTTTCTCCTGCGTGCCATAACCTACAACGACAACTTCATTCAGTTCTGTCACGTCTGCGGCCATCGCCACGTCCACCAACGTTCTCGCGGATACCTGTACTTCCTGCGTAGAAAAGCCAATGAAGGAAAATACAAGTGTAGCGTTCGCATCCGGAACTTGTAAGGTATACTTTCCATCTGCATCGGTTGTCGTTCCCTGACTTGTACCTTTCACGACAACGTTGACACCCGGCAGCGCTTCACCATCTTCTGAAGAGGTTACGGTACCCGATACTGTAAGCTGTTGCGGCAATGCTCCCGATGCAAAAGCGGAAGCAAACACAACAAGCTGAATGATCATCCCGTGCAGGGAATATCGGATCAGCTGTTTTACTAGTTGCTTATAATTATTCTGCATACTTAAATGACTTTGTTTTTATTTTTCAACTTCATATCGCGACAACACGGCATACTCCGCTGCAAACGCAAACGTGAACATACCTTCTGTGTTGTTTTTTCCATTGTCACGGCTCCATCCTACCAACAGGTTTGTCGGAAGAAAACCTTTGTAGAGGAAGTTGTCATAACCATAATCTAGATTCTTCTGGAATGACCCGATGTATTTGTCAACCGATCCGTAAGCCGGATAGACATCAACATAACCACGCATCAACACACCGTTAAACCAGTTTCTGAAACCGCTGATGTCGTATGTATAGTATTCAGGCTTTGTCTGTCCAAGCTTGGCGAAATACTGGAAGCTCGCATCCGATAATTTTTTCGCGTCTTCGAGATACACATTGTCACCCGTGGCGCGGTACAGGTCGGCTCCGCCCGAAAGCATGCTGCCGCTGTTATAGCTGATTGCGGGACCAACGCGGTCCTGGCAATTGCCACCCACTCTGTACACCGTGCCGTTGACGGTTTCTGTTTGCGGACTTCCCGGAGAACAGCCACCGCGCATATCATCGTAGACACCATCTGCGCGAAGCAATTGATCTTTTTGCCATGCGTAGACCTTCTTAGCAAAGTCGAGGTAATAGTCGCTTTTATTCATTTGCGTTGCGACACGAGTTTGCTTGTCTGTCGGATCAATGAAGCGATATGTCACTTCATCCGACTTACCCTTGTAAATCTCGTGAAGCCAAACCAACGGACTGACCATTGGCCCGTTGCTGCAAGCATGCTTCGTTACATAACCGGGGCCCCATGGAATACCTCCTCGCTCTGTACCATTGGTATTGCGCGTTGCATCCCATCCATCAAGAACGTAGTCCGTCAGGTATTCAGCCTTTTGAAGAAATGTAGTGTTACCGGTGAGCTTGTAAGATTCGAGAAGTTCACGAATGAGCCACATCTGATCATCATACACATTCTCGATTCCCTCAACTTTCGCAGATCCCTTCGAGCCCCCACGGTTTACCCCATACACTGACCATTCGCGTGTCTGCGTGTAGGACACCAGTTGGAAAGTGCCGAGGTAGTAGTCAGTGTTATCATACAAGCGCTGTAGCAACTCGGAGTACTTGTTGAAATGCTCGTTATAAAGCGAAACGCTACCGTGCTCCTTTTGTGCCTGCAATGCATGCAGTATGGCGTTCACCGCTTCGATGGCGCTGGTATACATCCATACGCTTCCCTTTTCTTCAGAGCGTACTTCCGTATACGGGTTGTAAAATCTGGCCATGGCCATCCCGTCACCGGTGAAGTGAGCGGTGATGGCATTGTCAGTAAGCTCCATCGCGCGCAGAAGATTCTGTTCGGAAACATTAACTTCTTCTTGAGGCTCCGGAGCCGGATCAGAGGCTGGATCGCTACAAGCAGCCACAAACATCAGCAAACCAAGGCTGCAGGCAGTTATCATATCTCGAAATACATTCATTGAATAATTCATTCTCTTACTTTAATTCGATGGTGTGGAACACAAGCTTGTTCTCACCGGTGTTTGCTTCTACGTTGTATACACCGATGGCGAGTGTTACATTCTTTCCGTTAAATGGCGAAAGGTCATAGATGAAGGATGCGTAGCCTTCCGGATTTCCTGCGCCCCCATCCTCATGCTTGAATTTCCAAACACCGTCTGCTGCTGCACTCGCTTCCTGCGCTGTATTCGACTGCGGTTCAACGTGCGTCACCGTCCCATTGTCTTCGATAGCTGTAATTTTGAAATAGGTAAAATTGCCTCCGAAGTTCCGTGTCTTGAAGGTGAGCTGATTGCTTCCAGCCGCGATGGCGAATTTTGCATACAGGTAAGCCTCAGGGACTGTCGTACTAACCTCCGGTGTGCCACGCGTCTTGATAATGTATCCTTCCGAAGGCGTCACTTCCGGATCCTTCTTCAGCGGAACAAATGACCATTCGGCTCCAACGTGGCTAACGTCACGCCATGAACGGTAGGCATCGATGTAGTTATCGCGATTGGCAGAGACCGGACTGATCCCGGTAAACGATTTCTTCGTGTGCGGCATCGTTGAACGAACGGTCTCGTGCGTAAGCTTCCATCCTGCAACGACTTCAGTTCCCGGCAACCAATCCCAGTTAACAACTTTTCTATCCGCAAAGCGAATTGCACGGAGCACAAGTTGTTTCCAATAATCACCAGTCGCCTGACGATAAATACCGATAGCAATTACTACTTCTTTACCAACGTATGCACTCAGATCAAATTCAAAATCCGTGTAGTCACCTGAGCCGTACGTCTTATTGTCGCCTATTTTCACGGCCTTTGCTTCCGGAGCGGACAAGTCTACCACCTGAACGCCAAAGTGAGCAGGGCTTGCAGCATCGGCATTGTGCGTGCGAAGTCGAACTGACATGATCTTGTTATCGGCTGTGATGAGCTTGCTCCCGTATACGAATGAATCGAATACATTAAGGTCAGCTGGGTTGGATCGTTGGTCTTCGCTGTTGCGGATCTGAAGTGTCGTACCTTCATTTTGTTCCTCCCAGGCACCAACGAAATTCAAGGTTGCCATGTAATCACAAGCCCAGTCCCAATGCGGGTAGGCATCAGCGTTGCGACCACCACGGTATTCGTTGTAGTACCATTTTTCCGCAGAAGCGAGGTCTATTGCAGTCAACCCGCGAAGGACTTCCTGGCTTCCCATGGTCACATTCAGCGTGACCACACCATTCACGAAGTCTGCTGTCGTTACCGGTCTTGTAATCGATACATAATTCGGTTTTGTGAAAGTGACGGTGTAATTATCAGCGATTAGGTTTTGAATAGCATAGGTACCATCAGCGGCACTCTGCACAGTTCCAGCCACGCCTACCGTTACGGTTACATCCGCAAGTGGAGCTCCTGCGTTCTTAGCATCAGTGATCGTACCCATGATCTTAGCCGAAGCGTTGATCAACGATACATCTACAATGGCAACGCGCTGGTCGTCAAAGTCACCGAAATCAACGGACTTACTAACCGTCAGCCATCCCGATTTGGAAAAGGTAACAGCATGGAGTTTCATCGATACATCCTCGGCCATGAATTTTCCATCCGAGCCAGTCGTTACCGAAACATCTTCTTCATCAACGCCCGATACAACAACGGTTACCTCGGGCACGGGCTGACCCATTGCATCTGTCACGGTTCCGCTAATCGTTCCTAACTTGTTTTGAACCGGTTCGTCCTCGTTGTCGCAGGAAACTACCGTCAGAAACATTACCCCAAGGAACATGAGGCAGTTTAAGGTTCGTAAAATTCGATTCATCATGGGTAAAGTGATTGGTTAAGGTTTCACATCCGGTCTGCCCGATAGTTGCTTCATTTTCGATTGGAGGGAAAATGATCTATCGATTGCATTCCGAACGCAAACGTTAACGTCACCTGGTTAAAAAACCGGGTTAAAACCGGGTTAATAGCGCGAAAAAAGTATTAATCTCCGAATCTCAGAGCGGAGGCACGACCGTTGTAATGGACGCAGAAGAATGAGCGGTTTTAAGATGGGATGACCGGAAGCAAAAAAAATTAACAATGGTAGCTGTGCGATACGCGGGCCAGAACAAAATGAAGCCATGTCGGGCAACGTGGCTAAAAAGATGCCTGTTTACATAGTAAGAAACACTCCGGCCTTATTGTTTCTCAGTGGAATCCCGAACAATCAAGTTTCCGGGCAACGTAAACACCTTGCCGGACCGCTTTCGAATTTTTTTATCTTGGAGTTTAGACAAAAGGGTGTCAATGACAGTCTGGGCGATTTGGTCAATAGGTTGAGCAATCACTGAAATTGTTGGCTTGTGAATCCTGAAAAGGTCGTGATCGTCAAAGGACAGGACCGCTAGGTCCGTGGGAATGGATAATTTTATGTTATTGATTGCTTCAAGGCCTGCAACGCCCAGGTAGTTTGTACCAAATACAATCGCATCGAGATTTTTATTCTTTTTCAGGAATTTTTCGATATCGGTTACATAGTCCGGATAGTGAACTTTAAATGGAAGGGCATGAACATGTTGAATCAGCTTGTGGTCAGCCATTGCTTCGCGATAGCCAAGAATACGCTCCTCTTTTTCAGGCTTATCTAACGCCATCGCCACAAGCGCGATCTTTCTGAAGCCGCGCTTGATAAGGTGCTCGACCGCTTTGTACATGCTCTGCCGATTGTTGATGATGACGGTATCTGCGAGTTTACTGCTGAAAGTCTTATCAAAGAGGACTATGTTTTTTCCTCGCGCAATCATGTCATTGATATCGGATTCCATTCCCAGGGTCGGGGCGATGATACAACCATCAACACCGAGTGTGGAAAACATTTTCAGGAATTCCCGCGCGCGGTTCGTGTCATTCTCCGTGCTGCAGTAAATGATTTTATATCCGTTCTGGTAAACTTTATCCTCGATGATCTTGGCGATACTCGCATAAAACGGATTCGAAATATCCTCCACCATCAATCCGATGATATTCGTTTTTCCAGTTCGCAAACTCTTAGCAAATTGGTTCGGCTGATAACCGAGTTTTGCCGCCTCCCGGTTCACCTTCAAAACAAGCGCATCACTGATTCGTTTCTCTTTTGCCTTTCCATTAAGAATGAACGAAACGGTAGTTTTAGAAATATTTAGTTTCCTGGCCAGGTCGTTAATGGAAGGTTTTCGCGTTTGCATTTTCTTGCGACAGTATCAAAAATATCGAATCGTTCAATAAAAACACAGTCGCGTTGTCTCCCTACAGCGATGTTGCTTAGACAAGTGAGCCTGCTTTGAGTTTTTGCAGGGCGATGGCATAGGCACCGAGCGAAATTGCCCGACTTGTTCCCAACTTTGATCGACATATTCCAATCCGCTTCTCCTTTATATATGGAATTTTCCGGTCGGAGAAGGGCACTGAAATTTCGATACTCTGATAGGTAAGAAACTTTTCGCGTGACGTCTCATCCTCAAGATCGTACACCTCGCTGACAAGACGCTGCAATTTGACTCCATCAAGGTTGCAGATGGTTCCATTCATATGTTCGATGATCTTCGGGACGATTAATGGATACGCTCCGGCCATCCCCCCACCAATAACGATGATACCATCAATCATTGTGATGGCATGACACAGGGACTCCGCGACAACTTCCGCCATTTCGTGGAAGACCTGCTTGGCTGCATGTTGATTGCCAGGACGCAAACCCATCGCTATCTCATAAATGTCTTGCGGAGAAAGATCATGCGTAGTTAACCCAGCGAGGGCTGCAAAGTTTTTTTGAACTGCCCGGATACTGACGTGCCCCTCTGACATCATTGTCAGATTTCGAAAATTCCGTGTAAGCCATATCTCACCACCAGCCGAGTTATCGCCATCACACAGCTCGTTATTCACTACGAATCCTGCACCGAACCCGGTGCCGAGTGTGACGCCAAGGAGATTCGAGTATTGTTTTTGAACGTTTCGCTCCGCCAGCATCCGATTAACCATCGGCAACGTGCCGGCTAGTGCTTCTCCATAGGCAAAAAGATTCCCATCATTATTGATAAACGTGGGAAGGCCGAAATAGTCTTCGAGCATGGGACCCATCGCCACACCCTCGCCAGTAAAAGCGGGTAGATTCGGCAGCTTTCCAATGATGCCGGCCTTGTAATCTGCCGGCCCCGGAAATGCAAAACTGATTGCAACAGGATCAGCATGAAGTTGTTGCCTGATGCTTTCAAAACCCTTGATCATCGTTTTCAGGCATAGCTGAAGATCGTGGGCATTGGCTGCGAATGTGATGGGTGAGACTATTTCCTTACCGCCTTGCACTGCGGAAAAAACAAAGTTTGTTCCGCCTGCATCGAGTGTCATTACAATGCGCTCGTCATTCCAGATTTTCATACATCACTTCGTTGTCATAAATCAAAACCATTCATGAGGAATGCCTATCGATTAAAATCATCCTGCACCCGAACAATATCTTCTTCATCAGAAGGCAGCGCGGGGTTTGTGTGTTGCCATATTTCAGCCACAATGCCCCACGCGTCCAGGCCGATCAGTCGGTGACGCTGACCTTGCTTCAATGAAATCGAATTGCCTGCATCAAGATCTACGAGTTCATTCTCTTCATCCGTATCACTTATTCCTACGCGTACCGGTCCTTTCACTACACTCCAGACTTCCGCCCTCCGGTGATGATACTGCCATGATAGCCGGGCATGAGGAGCAACTAATAAAATCTTAGGACTGAGTTTAAGGCCCGCTACTTTTGCCGGGTCCATATCTTTAAAAAAGGTGTGAAGGAATTTTTCGACCTCATTCTCTTCGAGCACAAAAAATCCACCCCACGGTCTGGTCTGATCCTCGCGATGAACCGTGAGTTTGTGCTGATGAATCAGCGCCCTTACATCATCAAATATTTCTGCTTTCGAAATCATTTTCAACGCGATGTTTTGTAAAATTTATATCCAAACAAAAAGATGACGATGTAGCAGATGATCGGAAGGTAATAGGCCGTAGCTACATCCTTGTCTGCGATCAGGCCCATCAGCGGTGGGAATACCGCTCCACCGGCAACCCCCATCACGATGTAAGACGAAGCTTGTTGCGTTTGAGCACCGAGATTTTTTAACCCAAGGCTGAAGATGGTTGGGAACATGATGCTAAAGAAGAAATTGAGCATGATCAACGCAATAAATGAAGGCCAGCCCCAGTCTTGTGCAATAATAATGCACATGAGAATATTCATAAGTGCTGCCCCTGCCAGTAGCTTGTTGGGAGCAATGAACCGCATCAGGTATGTACCGATAAACCTTCCGACCATCATCATGGCCATGCTTAATGAGAAGAAATAGGCCGCCCTTTCATCCGACAGTCCCTGAATTTTTTCAGAGCCGTAGATAATGAAAAAGGCCCACGTTCCTCCCTGCGCTGCCACGTTAAAAAATTGCGTTATTGCAGCCCATACAAAATGGCGCTGTTGAAACAATTTCTTTTTAGGTAAAGAACCTGCAGTATCGGTACTCTCATCATGCGCGTGCAAAGCCGGAACCTTGACAAAGGCGAAAGACACTGCCACAGCAAGGATTATCACACCGATGATTGTATACAACACTTTTACGGATGTGAGATCATTCCCTTCCCCTCCTCCTACCCGCAAAATAAAATAACCACCAATGGCCGGGCCAATCATGGTTCCAAGACCATTGAACGACTGGGCAAAGTTTATGCGCTGATCACTCGTGCGCTGATCTCCCAGCGAAGCCACAAATGGATGCGCAACCGTTTCGAGCGTACACAACCCGCAGGCTAGCACGAACAATGCAGCGCGAAAAGCGCCAAACGATTCTGCCTCGGCTGATGGGATAAAGAGGAATGCGCCCGCTGCGTATAGGGCCAGCCCGAACAGGACGCCATTCTTATATCCAAAACGCTTCATGAAAAGACCTGCCGGAATTCCCATCACAGCATATGCCCCAAAAATCGAAAACTGAACCAGACCTGATTCCGCTTTGGATACGCCCAGCACGTTCTGAAAGTGCCTGTTCAGGACATCTCCCATCGTAATGGCGATTCCCCACAACATAAAGAGCGATGTTACAAACGCAAACGTGACGAAGTATTTATTTTCCGTGAATCGGGCAGAGACGTGGCTCATGGTTGAAAGTTCAAGTGAAAAAATGACTTACTAAATCGGTTTAGCAAACGTAAGGAATAATTATAAACACGACAAATAAATCAGAAAATCGATTTAGCAGCGATTCCACAATGTTTTTTTGCGCTGAAGCCGGTAAAAAAAGCAATTATCACCTGAGACAGCACGTGATACAAACAAACGTTTGACAATTTTAGCAGGTTGCTGATGATCCCCTTTTGCGACTGTGATTCTCTTAACCTGTTCCCATCGACTGCTGACGAGAACTACAATCCCTTAAGGTAGTCTGCGCTTTTTTTCAACGCAATCTCCGGGTTTGCTACCATATCCTGTTCGACAAAAAAATGCTTCACCCCCGAAGCCTGCGCCTGTTGCACTATGTTCTTCAGATCGAGGACTCCACTTCCGGCTGTGGTCATATATGGAAACATCTCAATCCACTGCTGCGGTGTCCCTCCGTCACCTGAAAATGTTTTTTTCTCCTTCATGTCTTTAAGGTGCATGAGATGATAACGACCCGAGTATTTTTCCAGGTATTGCACCGGATCAGCCCCTCCGGCAACGGTCCAGAAAATATCCAATTCAAGAAAGACACTGTTTGGGTCGGTCATCTCAAACAGCATTGTTACCGGAATTTTTCCTTCCATTTCATGAAATCCGTATCCGTGGTTGTGGTAGGCAAATTTCAAATCGTGTTGCTTCGCGCGTTCACCAATTTTGTTGAAATCATCAGCTACTCGCTTATAGTC
>DASWTM010000026.1:0-96525 GCA_036402115.1 Chryseosolibacter sp. | reverse complement strand
CCTGAGATTGCTGCAATCATGGGTGTCTTCACCGCGGTAATGGGTGGCGTTATCCGCGACACGCTCACCAATCAGACCCCGGTAATCTTCAATAAGGAAATCTATGCAACGGCCTGCCTGGCGGGCGCTATCGTCTATCTTGTCCTTTTAAATTTTGTCGATCGAAATATCAATCTCCTGGTCTCTTCGGCAGTCATTATTGTCATCCGCATTGTCGCAATCAAATTCAATGTGGAACTCCCGAGAATTGGATCCGATAAGAGTAGACACTAGTTTTGGAAAAGTTGGCAGTTGGCAACGTGCAATTGGCAATGATGTTGGAAAATAGAAGACCCAATAGGTCATAAAAAGGAGTAGGCAATTTTCAGCGACTCGCGCTATTTCAAAAGCTGTCACCACGGTGTGTGAATGAGGCTTGTGAAATCCGTTTGCCTATGCCAATTGCCTACTGCCTACTGATTAGTTGTTGTTCCAGGATGCCCAATTGCTGCAATGACCGGCATTATCGGTAGCTCCAATTTGGTGTTGGATTCCAGAATATGCAGCGTTCATGACAGCCCTAGGTGAGAAATGAAGCTTGTTATTTCCCGGACTTGCAAAGGCTGCACCAAAGTGACCCTGGCTAAGTCCATGTCCAGCTTCATGCAACGCTATCGTTTCAACATCGTAGTGGTTTCCTACTCTCCACGGGAACGCATCATTGTAGTAGATCTCTCTCCACGCTACATCTGCCATTCCATTGTTGTCGGAGTCTGTCGGGTTACCTTCATCATCGGTAATGATAAGCGTGAACGTCACGCCAAGAATGAATGTGCTTCCTTGTGGTGCAAGAAGGTCAAAGAAACCTGCGGGCAACCAACCTGCATGAACTAAATCCGCAGTGTAGTCGTAACTTCCACCATAACCAAAATATTCACTTACGTAACCAGTGGTGATTGCATCGTTCGATGGAATTCGAGTCAACCCGAGGTCAGAACAGGTGATGTTGTCCCAGGTGTTCATCGCGCGTACGATGGCCCCGGTAGTCGCTGCTACGGAGAGATCAGCGCTCGGTCTTTTCTCGTCAACATAGTAGCTCACATTGTCGGTGCCGTCATCGCTTGTGCCGGGCGCAAAATCCGCTGAGAGTTGTTTGTTTCCAACATCAGAGAAGTACACGGTGCGGCCGATCTGTCCGGACTCCTCACTGGTAATGTATTCGGCAGAGAAAATAGCAACGTTGCCTTGCTGTGCTACACGTGCACCGCCATTTGACCTCGGCAAATTCATGAATACTGGTGAATCATCTACTGGTTTGAGGGATTGAGAAGCGTCTTGATTTTCGCATGCTACGCCAATCAAAAGCAGGGCGATTGCGCCTGAGAGATTTTTTGTTTTAAGCATTGGTGAATTGTTTAGTGTATTGTAATATACACCTTACTCATAAAGAAAGTAGTCGGCCGCGAATGTTTTTTGCAGGTCGAAGAGGCCCGCTCGCTGTTGCTAATCTTTCGGCTGCGGTGCGAGGAAGCTCGTTATAAAAAACTTTTTCAGTTCGGCCGAGGTGTGGTGCTTCTTTATCACCATCGTGGCCCCGCACGCCAGGAGTCGTTTCTTTAATTTTTCGTCTACGCCCGTTGAGTAGATGACAATAGGAGTCGACTTCAGGTGGGGCATTTGTCGCATTACCCTAAGACAATCCTCGCCTGACATGATCGGCATATTATAATCCAGAAAAATCAGATCGAAAGATGGTCCGCTGTTTAATTCCCGAAGGGCAAGCTTACTGTCGCTATAAACAAAACAATCAATCGAGGGATCGACCTCCTCGACCGTTTCCCTGAATAATTCCAACTCCTCTCTATCATCATCCAAATAAAAAACTTTCATTAGTAATCGCGTGAAACAGCTTGTGGAGAATCCTTTTGGACTCAGCCGTAAAATTACGGCTACAATTTGTAATCGCTCATCCGGATAAACCCGGAATTTTTGTTGATTTATTTGAACGATTGTATGAACATCGCCTGTTAGACTTTTTATTCGCAGAAAATATTTAACCAATGCCTCAAAGGATTAGGGTTTTCCACCTGGAAGACTACAAGATTATGCGTGACGGGATTCGTTTCCTTCTCTCTCAGGACTTTCAAATCAGTATTGTCGGTGAAGCGCAACATGGCGAACAGCTGCTCAAGCTTTTGCCAACCACAAAGATCGATGTTTTGATCCTTGACATTTATCTCGACTCAATGGAACACATGGAAGCGCCCGATGGTTTTGAAATTTGCCGCAAGGTTCAGAAGCTGGCTCCTGACGTAAAGGTACTTGCCCATTCGGTCTATGATGATGCTGATCGCGTGGCGAAGATAATGAAGGCTGGCGCGATGGGCTTCATCTCCAAGAAAGCTGGCTTCGAAGAGCTGCTGCATGGGATCAAGGTTGTGCACTCGGGAAAGAAATACATTTGCAAAGAGACATCCAAAAAACTAAAGAACCTGAATAAGTTCCTGGCCGGGATTGAAGATACGTTGGAGAGTACGGACGAGTTCTTCTCTAAGCGGGAAAAGGAGGTACTGGACTTGCTCGCGGAGGGGTGTTCTACGCGGGAAATCGCCAAGCGGTTATTCATTACCGAAAAAACCGTGGAGAGCCATCGCAAGAATCTCGTTAGCAAGGCGCAGGTAAAAAATACGGTGGAACTCATTGCATACGCTTCATCGCGTGGCGTAATTAAAAAGTAGGCACGCTTATTTTCGCTTCCTGTCAGTTAACAGATACATTTATCTAACCGCGTGACAAAAAATAGTTTCATTGCCGCTATTCAGACATTTGCCGACATTTCGAGCGATGGCGTCCTGCTTTTCAATTTAAAGTCCAGGAAGATCGAGTATGTCAACCGCGCGCTAGCCCAATTATTCGATATTAGTCACGAATCGTTTACCCACCAGGCGGAATTTTTCGTGAATCACGTTGTCGACAACGACATGGAACACCTCCAGATGCATTACGACATTCTGGTTAGCGAAGGCATAGTCGAGAATGTCGAGTTTTCGACCCAATCGCACGAGGGGGTTGTAAGGAGTATTTCAGCCAATTGCTATGTCATTGAAAGCGGTAAGTATGTCATTGGCTTCTTTAAAGATATTACCGTACTTCGTGAGTATGAAAATTATATCGTTGACTATGGCGCCAAGAAGAATACGCTGCTCGATATGGTCACACACAATCTGAGCGGTCCCCTGGCCATATCACGAAATCTTCTCGACTCGCTGGAAAGGGCTGTGGCGCTGCAGGAAATTGACGAAAATATCCAGGCGCATATCACGCTTGTAAAGGAAAATACACGTCACTGCATTGAACTGGTGACCGAGTTTCTTGAAGAAGAGCACCTCGTATCGCAGCAGATCTCGGTGAAGAAGAGTAGGTTTGAGTTATTCGCGAAGCTCAATACAATTCTTGAGCGATTCAGAAAGGCATATCCGGACTTTACATTTAACGTCACGTCCAATGTCCAAACCCTCAATGTTTCGCTTGACGATGTGAAATTCCTTCAGGTAGTAAACAACCTTGTGTCGAATGCATTAAAGTGGTCTCAGACCAAGAGCCAGGTCGACATCCGTGTTATAGACAAGGAAGAGACGTTCACGATTTCCGTAGTCGATACCGGTGTCGGAGTACCGGAACATCTGCAGCGTTTTCTCTTCGACAAAAACAGTCGCGCAAGCCGCGAGGGACTTCGTGGAGAAAAGTCCATTGGCATCGGTTTGTATATTGTAAAAAAGTTAGTTCAACTTATGGAGGGCACAGTGACCTTCGAAAGCAGAGAAGGTAAGGGTTCCACCTTCACCCTTGAGTTTAAAAAGAATGATGTGGCTGAAGGGATCAATTCCCACTCCTCGTCAAACACTACTGAAAAGTAAAAAGCCTGATCCATCGAAACAGACCAGGCTCTAATCAGACTAACCCCCTTAGAAACTGATTTTGTAACTTATCGTAGGCAGCATTCCCAATTGCTTGTTACGATAAATCGACTGCGAAGCATGAATGTAATCTTCACTCACCACTGTCTGATTATTGAAAATATTTTGAACATCAAACTTGAGCTCCGTTGTGGTGCGCTTACGATTTCTTCTTATACCGATAGAGAAATCGGTGCGGAAAATATCACCGCTCTTGGCAGAATAAGGATTCGTTTCGTCAATCACTTCAGTGCCTGCAGCAATCGATTCCGCTAAAAGCACAGGCGAATAACGCTTCCCTCCTATCAGTGCCACTTTCGTGTTTACAAAAAGTACTTTATTCTTTGAAGGCGCACCGACATTAAATTCCTTTCCGCCAATCACATTCGCTACATAATTATTGTCGAAAGCGGATTTGCGTTCAACGCCATCGGCAGCGGTGTACAGTGAACGGAACAGTGACAGGGTGCTCATGTAGTAGAGTCCGCGGTGCAGGTATCGTTCGACAGTTAATTCCACTCCATAATTTTTCCCCGTTCCTGTATTCACCAGATCACGTGTTGTGTAGCCTTCAGTCATGTTGAGGATCGAAAACGTGCTCGAAGGTGAATTTTCAACCGGCACATCAAACAAGTGTTGGTAGTATGTTTCAATTTTCAGGTGCGTATTCGCGCCCAGCTGATTGTCGTAACCCAATACGAAGTGTGCCGCTTTTGTCAACTCCAGATTCTTATTCGGTTGCGATACGTTTCCATTGTCTTCCTGGCGTTGCGCGAGGTAGGTAGATACTCCTTCCAGTTTGCTGTGAAGGCCTGCGCCAAGGTTGAACGATTGGCGTTCCGTTGCCTGCCATTTTACCGCGAGACGAGGCTCGATCGAATGATTGCCGTTCAGTGAAAATCTCAGGTAGTGCAAGCCACTGATAAACGTTACGTCATCATTCATTCTATGTTTCCAGCTTGCGAATGCCTGAAGCGTTGACGAACTACCCTCATCTGACAACTCGTTTTGCAACTGATCACGGTCGAAATTCCACTCGTCAACACTCATGTTAAAATTAAGGTTGGTAAAGATCAGACCCGTCTCGACTTTATTCTTCGCGTTGAGCTTATAGTTGAAGGTCGTTGCAGCGATGGTCGATGACTTTCCAATCTTACCGTTTTCAATCGTGTAGAAATTATCGGATTCATCTGGAATTGAATACTTGAACTCGCTTTCCGTTCCTGTGCCCGCGAGCGAAGATCGGAGGTACATATCTTCATTCATCTGCCATATGTGCGTGAGTCCGATAACACCGAGTTTGTTGTTCCCATTGAACTTCCCTGTGATGAGCGTCTCATCGGCTTCATCTTTCTCTTCCGTGTCGATGCCACTCATCCCGCCAAGGCCAAACAGCGAGAAATTGTGTTTGCCATTTACGGGTAATGACACCTTAAACGACACATCCTGATAACGTGGCACCCCACCAAAGTCTACGACACCTGCGCGATCAAGAAGGTCGAGGGCAGAATAGCGGTAGTTCGCAATGTAAGACGCATTCGAGGTTGGAGAGAAAGGACCTTCTGCCGTCACGTCAAGACCAAGCGTGCTAATGGCAGCAGTGTATTCGCGTTTCTCGTTGTTTCCATTCTTCAACTTCATGTCGAATACACCAGACGTTGCATCGCCATACTCCGGAGCAAATGCACCGGTAAAGAAGTCGGAGTTGCTCAGCATCTTGCTGCTTAACGCGTTGATCGGACCACCGGTTGAACCTTCTCCGGCAAAGTGGTTTGGATTTGGAATAGCGATTCCTTCGAGCCTCCACAGAATTCCTTTCGGTGAGTTTCCGCGCACAATAATGTCATTGTTTCCCTCTGCATCGCCATTCACTCCGGCAAATGCCACCACCATACGAGCCGGATCGTCAAATGACCCTGCAAAACGTTGTGTTTCCTCAACGGAAAAAGTGTGCGCACTGATCAGCGCCATTTCATTCAGCACCTCTCCCTTCGGGTCTGTGCCTTCGATCACAATCTCATCAAGCGTGTTAATGGATTCCTTCAGCGAAACATTAAGAATTTCCTCCTTGGCCGAGCCAATAAGCAAATTTGGAATAGTATGTTCTTCATACCCCATGTAGGTTACTTTCAAGGTCACGCGACCAATCGGTACACCGGTGATACGAAAATTTCCATCGGCATCAGTCACTGACCCAAGGACCGGATTAGAGCCCGCAATAAAGATTGTGGCCCCAGGTAACGGCATCTGGCTGTCCTGATCGACAATTTTACCACGTACCGTCTGCGTTATCTGCTGAGCATTAAGCTGAATACTAAGCAAGGTTAATAGAAGCAGGATTGTAAGTCTCATTTTGTTGGTTTTGGTAATGAGACAATGATGGGGAGAGTTACCCCTAGTGGGAGATTAAACTTTTTTGAACGGCCTAAGAGGGTAGAACCCCCAAGATCCAAATACCAAATTCCAAAAACCAACAATTAAGCATGGTAACCTTCGAAGGTGGTAGCATTTGTTTAGGTGGATTTAGGTTTACAATTTTTGACCTTCGGTTTGGGTTTTGGGTTTTGGGTTTTGGAATTTGGAATTTGGAATTTGAGATTTGGAATTTGGATCTTGGAATTTTGGCATTCGCACCGTCACCTTCCCCATCCACTCGCCTGCATCCAATTCAGACACCGCTCCATCCACTGGTCCGAAGTAGTCGGATTGTTCATGCCGAAGCCGTGGCCGCCCTTTTGGTATATATGGAGTTCGGCTGGAACTTTGTGTTCAGTCAGACTCTGGTAGAATAGAATACTGTTTTGCGAAAGCACAACATCGTCATCGCTCGCGTGAACAAGAAAGGTCGGAGGTGTGTCTTGGGTCACCTGAAGTTCGTTCGAGTATTCTCGTATCTTCTCTGCAGACGGAGACTTTCCAATCAACTGCTCACGTGAGCCCATGTGTCCAACGTTGTCGATGAAGCTGATCACGGGATAAACAAGGATCATGAAGTCTGGCCGTAGGTTGGCGTTTTTGAGCGATGGATTAATGGCCTTAATGAAATGCGTCCCTGCGGTTGATGCAAGGTGACCCCCTGCCGAGAAACCCATGATTCCAATTTGATTGGGATTGATTCCCCATTCCCTCGCGCGCGACCGCACAATGTGAATAGCCTGTTGAGCATCCTGAAGCGGACCTGTTTCTCTATTGGACATCGTTTTATCATTTGGAATGCGGTACTTCACCACGAATGCCGTAATCCCTGCCTCGTTAAATCGCTTTGCTATATCGAAGCCTTCGTGTTGGATCGCATTGATCCAATATCCTCCTCCCGGGAAAATGATCACAGCTGCGCCATTTGGTTTTGCCGTGGAAGATTTGAAGACTGTAATGGATGGCCTGGAAATTTTTCCTACATGCCCGCTGCTGTTCACCTCCTCCTCATCAGCCGTTTTTTTTCCGCCAGGAATTTCGCCATCGTAGAGAGGAAAGGTTTGCTGTGCCATTGCGACAAATGATATAAAAGTGATAAGAATGGTGATCGTTATTTTCATGACGCATTCGGATTTCTATTCGCTGATTGGTGACGATGTCATGGCAATAATACTTTTGATGACCAGGGCTTCTTTCCGGTGACCTCGCTCGTCAACTTCGCGAACAGAAAACCCTACTCCTTTCAAATATATCCCCTCGTTTTTTACATCTGACAGCTGATAGTATTGACGCGTTGCAAGTTCGTAGGCACCCTGCCGCGACAATGGCCATACTTGCTTCGTGTTCGTCTCATAAAAAACTGAACTATCTCCGACATGTGCAAATTTTCCCTCGATGGTAAATAAGTGTGATGTGCGTTTGCTCAAATTGTGCCGCTCGTCCAGGGAAATGGGCTGGTTCGCATTGTCAACAGCGATGAGCTTATCATCACCTTCCTTGCGAAGAACAAGGTCGCGAACCCGATATTCCTGCTCACGAATCCGCTTACCATCAAGGCTGGGATAGCGATACGTAATCCCTTCGGGGTACGATGAATTCTGAAAGTGTATTTCAAGTTCTCCCGAAGGCGTGGAAAAGCTCGAGTAGACTCCTTTAAAAGACCCAATCTTGCTAACGTCTGTCGGTGTTTCAAGAAATTCATCCAGTTGATAGTAGCCCTCTCCTGCGTTTCCCGGCAACATTGCTATCTCCATGTAAAGATTTTGTTTATCAGTGACGGGAACGCGGCCTTCGTAGGTTATCCAGTCACTTGTTGTCTTCACTGGAAATTCTTCCTCCGACCGTTTTAAATCATTGCACGCTGTAGCGAGCGCGAGTAAGACAAAAAAACATTTATACATTGAGAATCTTTGGTGAAAGATAAAAAAACAATCGCGAGGTCATGAATAAATCACCAGTGCCTCTTACTTTTTAATTTCAATCGTCCAATCGCCACCGCTTCCGATTTTATATTTCGCTGCAAAGTTTCCCTGGTTAATGGCGATCGCCAGCTGAAGCAGACTGTTCAGATAAGCAACCGGTTTACCAACGCTCACGTCCGCGAACGTATTGCCAAACAAGACTTTCCCTTTATAAACTACCTTTCCAGCGTTCGAGATGGCAATCGAGATCTCATCGCCTGGCTTGATATTAATCTGCTTCAATAAGTCGTTGCCGATGTTTGTCCAGAGGTTTCCGTATTGGATGTCGAGGATATCAATCGTTCCATAAAGCACACCGTTTTTATTCGCTGCTTTTTGATACGTCAATCGCACAACATCATGAAACACCGAATCGCCAACCTGTTCAAAGGAAATTATTCCAGCTGCAAGTTTCGCCCCCGTGAACGCATACACATCACGGCCATGAAACGTATACGACTGACTCGAATTTTTAAGTCGATTTCGTGTTTCGTCAATGACCCGAACCTCTTCAACTCCGAGATTTTCCGCTATAAAGGTCAATGTTCCATTATCAGGCGTGACGAAGTAGTGGCCGCTTTTGCTTTTCATCACGATCGATCTCCGTGACGAGCCGACACCCGGATCGACAACAGAAACAAACACCGTTCCTGCAGGCCAGTATGCTGCGGTCTGATTAAGGCGGTAGGCGCCTTCCCAAATGTTATATGCGGGGATTTCGTGCGTCAGGTCAAACATCGAGAGGTCATTCGACAAGGCGTATGCAACGCCCTTCATCGCAGCCACAGCACCGTCCTTCAGGCCGAAATCGGATTGAAACACCAACGCCTTTGATTGGCCGAGGCACAGCATCGAAATGAGTGACAAAAGAGAAAATGCAAAAATCCGTTTCATGAGCTCATGATGATTTAAAGTTCGACCATGTAAAATTATACATCTACATTTTATAATTTGCTGCCCCATTGGTTTTAGTGATGAGCTTCTTGAAAAATGTGTGGCAGAAAGCGAAAAAAGTGTTCATTATACTTTTTGTCGCGCAGCTCCTTTACATCATTATCCTGCGGTGGGTCGATCCACCAATCACCGTTATTCAACTGTCAAGCTGGATCGATGGTTACGGCCTCAGGCGCGATTATGTTGACTGGCAAGAAATTTCCGACAACATGAAGCTTGCGGTAATGGCATCCGAAGATCAGCTTTTTCCGGTTCACAACGGCTTCGACTGGAAAAGCATTGAAAAGGCCATTTCTCACAACGAAAAAAAACCAAAGCGTATCCGTGGCGCTTCGACCATTAGCCAGCAGGTTGCGAAAAACGTTTTCTTATGGAACGGGCGAAGCTGGTTTCGAAAAGGGTTGGAAGTATACTTTACTTTCATGATCGAACTTGTCTGGGGCAAGCAACGTATCCTCGAAGTTTACCTTAATGTTGCCGAGATGGGCAAGGGCGTATTCGGAGCGGAAAAAGCTGCCCGAACCTATTTCAAAAAATCCGCAAAAAAGCTGTCCATGTATGAGGCTGCACAGATTGCCGCCTGTCTTCCGAATCCAAAAAAATACACCATCAAGCCGATGTCATCTGCAATACAAAGACGCGCTCCCTGGGTGCAGCAGCAGATGAACAATATTGCGTGGGATAAGGATGTAAAGGCGTTGTTGGCAGGGAACACAGAGTTGCACGCGGGGAAAAAGCGAAGTACGAAGAAGTAAGGCTGCAAGCTGCACGCTACAAGCTTCACGCCCGGGCGTAAGACCTGAATTAACGCAAACTGTTGAGGCAGCTCCATAAACCTGATGATTTTTCCAGTTCGCAGTCTCAGACTTGCAGCTTGTAGCGTGCAGCTTGCAGCCATTTTTCAATCCAGATTAAGTTTATTTCACCTTCGGGCTATCTAACCGTTTCTTGCTATCTTTGCAGCTTGATCTTTTCACAACAACATGATTGCAGCAAATAACTTGTCGCTCCAGTATGGAAAGCGGGTGCTTTTCGACCAGGTAAACATCAAATTCTCTGGCGGAAACTGTTATGGCGTTATAGGAGCCAACGGAGCGGGTAAATCGACATTTCTTAAAATACTTGCCGGGGATATCGATCCAACGGGCGGTAACGTCTCTATTGAACCTGGGAAGCGGATGGCGGTATTGCGCCAGAACCACTACCAATATGATGAAGTGCCGGTTCTCGACACCGTGATCATGGGTCATGGAAAGCTGTGGAGCATCATGCAGGAGAAAGACGCCATCTACGCCAAGCCTGACTTTTCAGAAGCGGATGGAATTCGTGCGTCCGAACTGGAAGCCGAGTTTGCCGAAATGAATGGGTGGAACGCCCAGTCGGATGCCGCAGCATTGTTAAGCGGTTTGGGTATCCACGAAGATGATCATATGAAGCTGATGAAGGAGCTTTCGGGTAACCAAAAGGTGCGTGTCCTCCTGGCACAGGCAATCTTCGGAAACCCTGACATCCTAATTCTCGATGAACCGACCAACGACCTTGACCTTCAAACGGTGACTTGGTTAGAGGATTTTTTACTTGAGTTCAAGAATACAGTGATCGTTGTTTCCCACGATCGTCACTTCCTCGACACGGTCTGTACGCACATTGTCGACATCGACTTCAAGCAGATTAAGCTCTACACGGGTAACTATACTTTCTGGTATCAGTCGAGTCAACTCGCCCTTCAGCAGCGTTCGTCTGCCAACAAGAAGGCTGAAGAAAAACGTAAAGAATTGCAAGAATTCATTGCCCGATTCAGCGCCAATGCATCCAAGTCAAGACAGGCTACGAGCCGAAGGAAGTTGCTCGAGAAGATCAACGTGGACGATATCCAGCCGTCAACACGCAGGTATCCGGCCATCATCTTCCAGCAGAAACGAACCGCGGGTGATCAGATCCTCCAGGTCGACAAGCTGAGCTACTCAATGAACGGAACTACGCTGTTCTCTAACCTTGATTTCTTCGTTAATAAGGGCGACAAGATTGCCTTCCTGAGCAAAGAAGGTCTTGCGATAACATCGTTGTTCAAAATCCTGGCTGGCGAACTGAAGCCGACCACAGGGGAGTTTAGATTCGGCCAGACGATCACGCCTGCCTACCTCCCATCGAACAATGAAGCCTACTTCCAGAACGATGAAAACCTCATCGACTGGCTCCGGCAATTTGCTGAAGAAGGAAGCAAGGATGAAGTTTACATCCGTGGATTTTTAGGCAAGATGTTGTTCTCAGGAGAGGAAGTTTTCAAGAAGTCCAACGTGCTTTCGGGTGGTGAAAAAGTAAGATGTATGATCTCTCGGGTAATGCTTGCAAGCGCTAACCTCCTGATTTTGGACGAGCCAACGAACCATCTTGACCTTGAATCGATCACAGCCTTTAACAACGCATTGAAAGATTTCCCAGGCACAGTACTCTTCACCTCACATGACCACGAGTTCACTCAGACGGTAGCTAACCGCATCATCGAGATATCTCCAAATGGTTTCATTGACCGCATGATGACCTACGATGAATACATTGAAAATGAGAAGGTTGCAGCGCAAAAAGAAGCGCTCTACGCATGAACATAAACGATCATAAATGCATACAACAAGAAGGCTTCCCCATGGAGGCCTTCTTCATTTTTGTATTGATTCCCGGATGATCTTACTCCCACTGACTCTGAAAATTTCAACTATCAAATTTCAAATTTCAAATCCGCCTCTGAGTCAACACTCAAAATAACCCTCTCTCTGCTTTGCGCGAATCAAAGAGTTAGTTAAATTTAGTGCAGTAAACATTTTTCATTTGAACAAAACTTTACTAAAACCAAATCCGATTTAACCTAAAACCATTTTCAGTTATGGCAAAAAAAGCAAAGAAGGCTGCGAAAAAAGCACCAAAAAAAGCAGCCAAGAAAGCTGCGAAGAAGTCTGCTAAAAAGGGAGCAAAAAAGGTAGCCAAGAAAGCTCCTAAGAAAGCGAAGAAGGCTGCGAAAAAAGTAGCGAAGAAAGCCGCTCCTAAGAAGGCTGCGAAGAAAGCTGCTCCAAAGAAATCTGCTCCAAAGAAGGCAGCTCCTAAGGCATCTTCTCCAGCTCCAGCTCAAACTTCTACGCCAGCGCCTGCAGCAAGCCAGGCTTCATTGTTTGGTTTCGGATCAAGCGAATCTTCTTCATCATCATCTTCATCAGGAAGTACTGGTGGCGGAGACAGCTCTTCAAACGAAGGCTCATCGTCAAACATGTAAACCTCGCCATACCAATATTGATAAGCGATCGTAGGCAACTGCGATCGCTTTTTTAATGGCCGAAATCCAAATGCAGAAATGCACACCGCGGAGAGCACAGAGAAAGCGCGGAGAAACGCGGAGATTTATTATATTTCAAAGCCAAAGGTGGTTTAACTCTTAAAGCACATGACTGAAAGTGAAATCACCAATCGCATTATTGGATGCGCCATCGAAGTTCATCGAAATCTGGGGCCAGGTCTGCTGGAATCGGCCTATAAGATTGCCTTGAATACGAAATGAGGAAACAAGGCCTAAAAGTTGAAAGAGAAAAGCCAATTCCTCTCTGCTATGATGAATTAACCATCGAATGTGCCTACCGGCTAGATCTACTTGTTGACGATTCCGTTGTCGTTGAAATCAAGTCTGTTGAAAAACTCGAGGACGTACATCTCTCGCAAGTCATAACATACCTTCGACTTACTGAATGCGAGGTCGGCCTTTTGATCAATTTTAATGTGAAAGTTCTAAAGAACGGCCTACGAAGAATAGTTAACACTCACTAATGCTTTAAATAGTCTCTGCGTTCTCCGCGCCTACTCCGTGCTCTCCGCGGTGTGGATTTCCGCATTTTGTCTCTTCAAGTCCATCAACCCCAACTCCGGATACTTCCCATATATACTCGAATAGAACGAATAGATTGTTTCGAAGTCCTTCACCTGGTTCGATGGATACAACGGTTCTGAAAACAGAACTGACTTCAACTTGTAATCAAGACCCACCATGACGATTGGCACACTCGCCTTAGCAGCGATAAAGTAAAAACCCGTCTTCAACTTCTCTACTTTTTTCCGCGTTCCCTCGGGAGCAATTGCAATAGCAAATCGTTCGCGCTTATCAAACAATTCAGCAACTGCATCGACAAGATTATGGCTTGACGTCCGGTCGACCGGGATTCCCCCGAGCTTCCGGAAGATCCATCCGAAAGGTGGCTTGAACAGCTGATGCTTTGCCAGAAAACCGACATAATTCATGTCGAGTATGTTACGATAAGCCAGGCCGATAATAAAATCCCAGTTGGTGGTATGCGGCCCAACGATGACGATATACTTATTAAGATGGTGGTAAGGAAACACAATGGAAGTCCTCCACCCTTTCGAACGAAGAAAAAACTTCCACAGTGATTTCATAATGATGCTAGTTCATCAATACTGACCTGTACTTCTTGGGGTTTGCAACAGCCTTTGCCAGACCTTTGCTCACGGAAGTTAAGCAGTTGTCGTCAATATGGATTGGCAGATGGAATTTTCTTTCAAATCTTTCTTTCAAACCGACCAGCATTGCGTTTCCACCTGTCAGATAGATACCGGTATTGTAGATGTCACCCGACAATTCAGGGGGGCATTTTTCCAGCGTTTGAACGATTGCCAGCTCAATGGCAGAGATCGATTTTTCCAAGACACCAGCAATCTCCCGATGGTCGGTTTGTCGCGTTACTGGGATCCCGCGAACGAGATCTTTGCCGCGAACGGTCATTATGCGAGGTGTTTTTAACTCTTCCAGCACAGAACCTACATGGAGCTTCACTTGTTCTGCTGTGCGCAGCCCGATCGCCATGTTGTATGTCCTGCGAAAGTGGTGTTGTATCTCTTCATCCATGGAGTCACCGGAAACTTTCACCGACTGAAAGCACGCAATACCCGATAGCGACACGACTGCAATTTCGGTGATGCCTCCACCTATATCGACAACCATCCTCCCCTCCGGCTGCGCAATGTCAAGGTCCATCCCTATAGCCGCTGCCAGCGGCTCGAACACGAGATGCACTGCCTCAGGATTAAACTGTTCAAAGGTTGCCTTGAGCGCTCTGCGTTCAACGTTCGTTGTGTTGTACGGCACACCCGTAACAATGTTCTCGTAACGATTTAGAAATGATTTACTTCCGCAGGCTTTTTGAATCATCTCAGCAATCATTTTTGTCGCAGATGTATGATCTGCAATCACGCCTCCCTTCAATGGCTTAACGTGCTTAAGATTGTGGTGTGTCTTTTCAAACATGTCGTAAGCGTCTGCTCCTACTGCGCGCACCGTGTCCTTCGCTTGATCAAGAACGATACACGATGGCTGAGCCATCAATAATCTCACGCCATCATTCACTAATGTATTGTTGTTACCAAGATCAATACCTAAACTCCTCTTCCGGAGAAAATTGAAACTCATCATGTCAGATAAACTGGGTTTTGCTTTACCGTCAAATATCGTAACTTCCAAAGCTCTTATTCAATTGAAAATTTTTATTAATTAACAAGAATGCTACCTATGTCCAGACACCATGCAAAATCGAGAAGAAGCTTCCTGAAGAAGGCGTTGGGTACAGCCATCATCACCGGGGCTGCACCTTCGCTAACAGGCAAACCGAAATTCATTGAACTTGAACCTGAACCGATGCTGTCGAAACGTTACGCAGCGAATGATCAGGTTAACATCGCAGTGATCGGAATGGGCATCATGGGATTCAACAACCTTGAAACGTCTATGAAGATCCCCGGGGTTAAGTTGGTCGCTGCGTGCGATCTGTATAAAGGAAGACTCGAGCGAACGAAGGAGCTTTATGGAAAAGATATCTTCACAACACAGCGGTATCAGGAAATCCTCGATCGGAAGGATGTTGATGCAGTCATTGTCGCTACGTCTGACCACTGGCATGATCACATTTCCATTGCAGCCATGAACAAAGGCAAACATGTATACTGCGAGAAACCGATGGTTCACAAACTGGAAGAGGGAGCGGCTGTTATCGAAACACAGAAGAAGACCGGTAAAGTTTTCCAGGTGGGCAGCCAGCGTGTCAGTTCGGTTGTAACAGACAAGGCACGCGAAATTTTTGAATCGAAGACTATCGGAAATCTCATCTTGGTTGAAACCTGGAATGATCGCCAGGGACCAAACGGAGCATGGCAGTATTCGATCCCCACTGATGCAAAAGCCGGGACAGTCGACTGGGAAAACTTCCTTGGGGATGCGCCAAAGGTTCCTTATGACCCCGTTCGTTTCTTCCGGTGGAGGAATTATCAGGACTACGGGACTGGCATTGCGGGCGATCTTTTCGTTCACTTGTTCTCGGGTCTCCATGCGGTTACCAGTTCGAAAGGCCCTAACCGCCTTTTCGCAACGGGTGGGCTACGCTACTGGAAAGACGGTCGTGATGTTCCAGACATTATCACGGGAGTATATGACTATCCTGAAACACCACAGCATGAAGCTTTCAATTTACAGATGCGCGTAAACTTTGTGAGTGGTGATGGTGGCGGCTCCAAACTTCGACTGGTTGGAACGGATGGCGTGATTACGCTGACCGGGGGCTCGGTTAAAATCGAGCGAAACAAGACGAAGAAAAATCCTGGCTACGGTGGATGGGATTCATTCGAGACCTTCTCGTCCGCGCAACAAAAGGAATACGAAAAGTGGTACAAGGAAAAATATCCGGCAGAACCAGAAGAAAAGAAGGTTGTTGAAAACGACTTCCGCGCACCGGAAGGATATGACGACAACGTTGCCCATCACACGGTCTTCTACAAAGGCATTCGTGAAAATGGTCCAATCAAGGAAGATGCATGGTTCAGCATGAGAGCCGCTGGTCCAGCGTTGGCAACGAATAAGAGCGTGTTCGAAAAGAAAATAATCAACTGGGATCCGGAGCAGGCGAAAGTGATCTGAGCAGAAAGCAAAAAGCGGAAAGCATAAAGCCGATGGGTGACCATGGGCTTTATTATTTTTATACCGCGATGTTTCCCGTAAGGGTTTCAGGTTGACAGACGAAGGCTTTTAGCTTTTGCGCTTTTAGCTCATTTGAAACTGGTGTTCTCTTGGCAACATCACGGTGAAGGTTGTGCCGACCTGTGGAATACTACTAACAGTAATCGATCCGTCCAGTTTCTCTACTGCCTTCTTGACGATATAGAGACCAAGTCCGTTACCTTTCGAGCGCTCATTCGCACGGTAGTACATATCAAAAATCTGATCCTGGAATTCCTTGCCAATACCCTGTCCGTTGTCCTGGATCTCAAGAGTGAGGTAATCTCCCATTTGGAAGGCCTTCAACTTAATAAACGGCTTTTCGGTCGAACTGAATTGTATGGCATTTTCAACCAGGTTTTCAATGATGATCTTCACCATGGCCGGATAGGAAATAAACGCATCTTGCACGCGAAACTCGCATGAAGTCTTGATATTTTTTCGATGAATCTCATCCCGGAAGGAATCACAGACAGTATCAAAAATATCTTTGATGAATACTTCCTTGTACACGAGTTGTTGTGAGCCTACATCGGAAATTGACTGCAGCTTCACCAGCATTTTATCGAGATTGATCGCAGTTTCTCTTACTTTTTCAAATAATTCAAGAGCATTGTGATCCTTAACAGTGACTTTCGCTACCTCTGCCAATCCGAGAAATGTCGTGAGCGGTCTGCGGAAGTCATGAGAGCTTCGGTAAAAAAATGTGTCAAGTTCCTTGTAGGCCTGGCTTAATGCCTGGGTGCGTTCTTCAATTTTCCCCTCCAGCTTCTTATTGATTTCTGCAATGGTTTGATTTGCATCGATCAATTCCTCAGACTGCGATTGGATTTCCTCTTTTTGCTCGGTGATTTCGCGATGGGCTTTTTCAAGTCGTTTTGTGTACCCATAGTGCACCACACCTAGCACCGTAAGTAAGAAAAGACCAACCACTCCGGAAACAATGACAATGTTTTGCAAGTTAATCTTCGAACGCTGCAGCTGAATTTCATTTTCCTGCAGCTGACGTTCCTTGCTAAGTATCGCGATCTCCTGATCCTTTTTCTCCATCAGATAAAGTGCCTGCAAGTCTGCCAACCGTTGGGCAGCCACATCGTTGTGAATGCTGTCATGCACAGCGTTATAGCGCTTGTACCGCTGCAATGATGCTGCAACATTACCGCGTTTTTCGAAATAGCGCGACCAGTTCAGCTCGTTGACCATAATGAGCATCTGCGACCGTGTGTCGTTTGCCAACTGCTCGGCCTTGCGCAAGTGCCTTTCAGCTGAAGCATAATCACCCAAATCGGTAAATAGCGTGGCCAGCCGATTATTCGAAAAACCCATGGTGAACTTGTTTCCAATCGCATTTTCAATGTCCAAAGCCTCCATCTGAAGTTGTTTTGCGCGCTGCAAATCTTTCCGCGCTACTGCAACAAGTGACAGATTATACAAGCAGGCCGAAATGCCTTCGCTGTTGTTCAATTGTTTCCTGATGTCAAGCGACTGATTCAAGAAACGCTCTGCCTCCGATAAATTCTTTTGATGCAGACGAATTTGCCCGAGGACGCTGTAACAAAGGGAAAGACCGTACTGATCTTCAAGCCGTGTCCGAATTGAGATCGACTGCTCAATGAATTCCTCCGCTTCCCCAAGCTTCCCATCATCGCGGAGAACGATAGCAATGTTGCCCAAAATCTTCCCTTCCTCGTACGGAGCATTAATTTTTTTAGCGATTTTGAGCGCTTCATTGAAGTAGCGAAGCGCGACCTGGTTGTCACTCAACGCACGATACGCCTGACCGATGTGGTTATAGAGCTGCGTCACAAGCAATGGCATATCCTTGGTCTTAAGGATTCCGAGGGCCTGAACGTACATCTTAAGAGCTTCCGGGTAATTTCCCAGCTGATATCGCAGATTGCCTTCGTTAATGAGACAATTTAGCTGAAGAAATTCATCCTTTACCTCTTCGGCAATCTGGCAGCCATCGCGCACAAGCCTCGTAGCTCTTTCATAGTCACCTTTGTTCTTGGCAATCTCTGCGAACAAAAACCACGTGTCGGCAAGTCCGTTCCGGTTTTTGTTTTTCTCATAAATGGGAAGCACCTTGTTCAGAACGGCCTCGGCTTCATCGTTAGCCCATTTAATCAACAGTAACCGCACTTGATTCTTATAGGTGAATCCGAGGTAGCGCTGCGACTTAATTCGATCAAACACTTCGAGCGCTTCATCGTAATATTTATCGGCCGAATCATATTGACCAAGGCTCCGAAAGGTGTTACCAGTGAGCACCTGATTGTACCCGTAAAGATCGTCTTGCGTTTTGGCGATCGTTGCAGACTCGTGATAGATTTGAAGGGCCTGCGAATATCTTCCTTTAACGTAATAATAATAACCCTTCAGCGTTAAGGATCTCCTCATGCGCGGATTGTCATTGGTCTCGAGTGCCAGATCATAGGCTTGAGACGCATATTCAAACCCGCGTTCGGAATCGTAGTCGTAATAGGCATGCGCCAGGTTGTTCAACACATCGATCCTCTCCAAACCCGAAGGCGAATTTTTCAACGCGCTGGTGAGACTGTCGATCTGACGCTGCTGCCCTTCCGCAAAGTGAAGGGAAAAAGTAAGTACAAAAGCAATTGCCAGATGCCTAGTCATGATGGGGGTACAAACTCCAAAAATAGCGATACTTTGAATGATCTTTGGAGAAAATTTAAAGAATTGGTTAAACATTCTTTCCGGTTGTGAGCTACCAATTATGTTCCTGCATTTCAAAGATTTAGCTCACGTTCACGGGTAATCCATAATAAAATCAATCGCTTTCACACCGCGCCTCCAGACCCGAAATTTTATTGTAGTTTTGGCGTATTAACCCCGTGTCTAACCCACTAACACTAAGCTCATGAATAACCGTAGAATTCTGCCATTCATTATTGTTGGCGTCATCGCATTGTTTGTCCTGATGGGACTTTCATCCAGTATCTTTTATACAATCAATGCCACCCAACGGGCTGTGATCTTTTACAAATTTGGTCAGGGTCTTGACAAGGACAATGTCATTTACCCAGGCGTCCACCTGAAAGCACCCTGGAATGACGTGTTTGTTTACAATGTCCAGGAAACCTCTCAGGACGAAAACATGGATGTGCTTGACAAGAGTGGACTTTCAATCCATGTGGATGTGACTGTACGTTTCAAGCCGATCTCCGATAAGATTGGTTACATCTACGAAAAGTTTAATGTCGATTACGTGAATGTGTTGGTCATTCCGGAAGTACGATCAGCAGTGCGCCAGGTAATGGGCCGATATACTGCAGAAGAAATCTATTCGACAAAGCGCGCTGAAGTTGAGGCTACGATTAAGGCCGAGTCAGAAAAGATCCTACACGCAAACAACGTAGACATGGTGGCATTGCTGATCCGCTCGATCCAGCTTCCTGAACAAATCCGTGTTGCCATCGAAAATAAACTCCAACAACAACAAGAGGCACTTGCCTATCAGTTCCGCCTGGACAAGGAAAAAAGTGAGGCAGAGCGCAAGCGCATTGCTGCCGAAGGTGAGTCACGGGCTAACAACATTATCAACAACAGCTTAACTGCCAATCTTTTGAAGATGAGGGGAATAGAAGCTACGCTGGAATTGTCGAAATCACCCAACTCGAAGATCATCATCGTAGGAGGAAAAGACGGAATGCCGTTGATCCTGGGGAACAATTAAGGGAGACAGGTTCCCAGTGACAGGTTACAGGTCGCAACGGACAGGCATTTGGACGGTTGTTACTTGGGACCTGCAACTTGCGATAGGCTCGTGGGTGTGCTGGCCAATAAATTTCCACCATTCTTTTAGCATACCAATAATCTCCCCTATATTTAAAACCTTTGGAATAAACTAGTAAAAAGATGTCTAAAACAGCAGAATTGATTATCGATGGTAAATCCTACACCCTTCCGGTGATTGTAGGATCAGAAGGTGAAGTGGGCGTTGATATCAGCGACCTTCTCGAAAAGGCCAAAGTAATCACACTTGATCTTGGTTATAAGAACACGGGTGCCACCAAGAGCGCCATTACTTTTTTGGATGGTGACAATGGAATTTTACGATATAGAGGATACTCAATTGAGGAGCTTGCCGAAAAGTCAAACTTTATCGAAGTAGCCTATCTCCTTATTTTCGGTGAACTTCCAACGAAAGACCAGTTGGCAAAATTCAGCCATGACATCAAAACGCATACACTCGTCCACGAGGATACCAAGAAGATCCTGGATGGCTTTCCATCGACATCTCACCCGATGGGTGTTTTAGCATCGTTGTTCTGCTCGCAGACCGCATTCTATCCTGAATCGCTCGATCCAAACCGCTCGGCTGAAGGCGTATACCTGAGCATCGTTCGCTCTCTCGCAAAGATGCCTACGTTTGCCGCGTGGTCATACAAAAATGCTGTAGGTCACCCGGTGAATTACCCTGATAATTCGCTTGACTACTGCTCACGTTTCCTCAAAATGATGTTTGCATTGCCCGCGGAACAATACGAAGTTGACCCGGTCGTTGCACAGGCACTCGACAAGCTTCTTATCCTTCACGCTGACCATGAACAAAACTGTTCTACTTCCACCGTACGGATTGTGGGTTCTTCCAAAGCAAGTATCTACTCATCGATATCAGCGGGTATCAACGCACTTTGGGGTCCACTGCACGGTGGCGCGAACCAGGAAGTGATTGTCATGCTCGAGAATATCAAGAAGGATGGTGGCGATACGGACAAGTGGATCAACAAAGCAAAAGATAAAAACAGTGGCTTCCGCCTCATGGGGTTTGGTCATCGCGTTTATAAAAATTTCGATCCTCGCGCCAAGATTATTAAAAAAGCTGCCGATGATGTGTTGAACAAACTCGGAGTAAACGACCCGGTGCTGGAGATTGCGAAAAAACTGGAAGAAGCTGCACTGAAGGACCCTTACTTCGTTGAAAGAAAGCTTTATCCGAACGTAGACTTCTACTCAGGAATCATTTATCGCGCGCTGGGAATCCCCGTTGACATGTTCACCGTCATGTTTGCAATTGGACGTCTTCCAGGCTGGATCGCACAATGGAAGGAAATGCGCGAAAATAAAGAACCTATCGGTAGACCTCGTCAGATTTATACTGGCGCGAAACTCAGACCGTTCGTTGAGTTAACAAAGCGTTAATTTAAAACTAAACATAGCCGTTATCAGCCTCAACTGGTAACGGTTTTTTTATTCCCATGGATCTACAACAAGAATTTGATCAGGCAGTCGCGCGTTCCAAAGAACTTACGAAACGCCCAAGTAATGAAGAGCTACTTCAATTGTATGGCTTATTCAAGCAAGCCACAGAAGGAGATGTCACGGGAGAAAGGCCCGGGGGATTTGACTTTAAAGGCATTGCAAAGTACGATGCCTGGGCTGAACTCAAAGGCACGTCTGCAGAGGAGGCTAAAAAGCAATACATCGCATTCGTAGCAAAACTCCACCAGGAATACGCATAATGCCGTGAACCTTTTCTATCAGCCACTCATTCCCGAAGGCCTTCATCACCTCGATGAAGAGGAGTCAAGGCATTGCGTGAAGGTGTTGAGGAAAAGTGTAGGTGACACGATTCATCTCACGGACGGAAAAGGTTTCTTCTATCAAGCTTTTATTACCAGGGCCGATGCCCGGAAATGTGAATTCTCCCTTCAGAAAGCAATTCGGTCGGAAGCAAAGTCGTACTCCATTCATATTGCAGTCTCCCCTACTAAAAATGCGGATCGAATCGAATGGTTTGTTGAAAAAGCAACCGAGTTTGGCATCGATACTATTTCGCTGATCAATTGTGAGAATTCTGAACGTTCGTTTATCAAGATCGAACGTCTTCAGAAGCTTGCCATTAGTGCGATGAAACAATCGATAAAGTCAACCTTACCGGCCATCCGCGAGGTTGTGGAATTTCCAACCTTTGTGAGGTCGTGTGATGAGATCGGAAGGTTCGTTGCCTATGTCGATCATGAAAATCCCATACACTTAAAAAACGTTGTCAGGAAAAATCAATCGACTGTAGTGCTCATCGGACCGGAAGGCGACTTTACTCCAGGCGAAATCGAATTGGCCAATGCCTCTGGGTTTGTGAAGGTCAGCCTTGGCCAAAGCAGGCTGAGAACAGAGACAGCGGCCATTGCTGCCTGTCACATTGCAAACCTTGCCAATGATTAATCATCAATCTGAAAAAGATTCTTACACACCTTGGCGAAGCTTCTTTTTCTAGATAGTGATTAAGCGTAAAATATCCTTACTTGTGTCAAACTTGCGAAGAGTACATCTATGGCGCTGAACTACATCTGGGTTGGATTTTTCATCATTGCATTTATTGTCGCTTTGATCAGACTCATCGTCTTGCAGGATGCGACTGTTTTTCCGGACATGATGAAAGCCACCTTCGATTCAGCAAAAACTGGCTTCGAACTTTCGATCGGACTGACTGGAGTTATGACGTTGTGGTTGGGCCTTATGAAAATTGGTGAGCGCGGTGGAGCGATTCCGATTCTATCAAAAGTTGTTGGTCCATTCTTCGCCCGATTATTTCCAGAGATACCGCGAAATCATCCGGCAACGGGTTCCATTATCATGAACTTTAGCGCTAACATCCTGGGCCTGGATAACGCTGCTACTCCTCTGGGATTGAAGGCCATGAAAGATTTGCAAGAGATCAATCCCGACAAGGATACAGCATCGAATGCGCAAATCATGTTTCTCGTGTTAAATGCTTCTGGATTGACGATCATCCCACTGTCGATCCTAGCAGATCGGGTAACGATGGGATCGGTAAATCCTACGAGTATTTTTATTCCGACACTGATCGCTACCTCGTTCTCAACCCTCGCAGGGTTAATTTACGTGTGTCTCCGGCAGAAGATTAACCTTCTGGATCCTGTGCTGATGGCATACCTATTCGGAATCATTGCGATGATTGGACTTTCCGTTTGGTATTTTAATTCGTTACCGGAGGCACAACTTCAGCAGCAATCGCTTCTCTTCAGTAGCTTCATCATTTTATCGATCATCATTTTCTTTATCGGTCTCGGGCTAAAATCCAAAGTGCCGATATTCGAAACATTCATTGAGGGAGCGAAAGAAGGCTTCGAAACTGCTGTCAAAATTATTCCTTACCTGGTTGCTTTTTTGGTAGCTATTGGAATCTTCCGCTCATCGGGTGCACTGCCGTATATCATTGAGGGTATTCGGTGGACTGTTTCGCTGTTTACTGAAAGGACAGAATTTGTAGATGCACTTCCGGTTGGCATTATGAAACCGTTGAGCGGAGCGGGTGCGCGCGGAATGATGATTGACATCTCGAAAACCTTTGGCGTTGACTCGTTTGTCGGAAACATGGCCAGTATCTTCAGAGGTTGTGCTGAAACCACTTTCTATATCCTGGCGTTGTACTTTGGATCCGTGAACATTCGCAAAGCGCGCTACGCGGTAACAGGTGGATTGATCGCAGACCTGTTTGGAATACTTGGAGGAATTTTTGCAGGCTACCTCTTCTTCTTTTAGTAACACTTTTTTTAGTAACACTTTTGTGCATTAAACTAAAAATCCTAGTATGCGCGAAAACAACCTGATGTTTTAAGGTGAGGCTTGCTTTAAAGAAACATCCCCTTGCATGCATTTTGCATTTTTTGAATTCCGAATAATATAGTACGCGCGCATTCTCCGCTATTGGAATTTGGTATTTGGAGCTTGGTCATTGGCACTTTTATACTTATCATTGTTTATGGAAAAGAAAGCCGAGATTCAGAAAACCATCTACGACAACGCAAAGAGTCACTTCCTTGGAAACTTCCCTGACTCCTTGCCCATTGAGCAAGCCTATGTTCACATCGGAATGTATCTCGGCTGGATTATCGACAGCGGTCTTTATTCCGAGTATTTTGAAGACGAAGCTTCTAATCAGATCTTCCGCTTTAAACGGAGGGAAATTTCGTGTACCATTCTGAGTGAAATCTGGGACGGATACTTAGGTTACGAATTGTTCAATAAACAAGGAAACATGTTCACGTACTATTACTATGGTGGTGGGCTATACCGCAATGACTACGATGAAATCCTTGTAAAAACTTTGCCTTCCATTTACCACGTTACGGATAGCTGGGAAAACTACGAAAAGATCAAGACGCGAATTGATATGCGTTTCCAGGATTGGAAGAAGTTAGTCGGCCAGTAGCATTGTCGAAATGCTGGACGGTATAGTCCTTAGGTTACCGTACCATCTTGCCGTTCTTGTCTATCACTGTCACCTGCGTATCATTTTTGATCGTCAATTCTCCGGTGTCCTGCCGCAAGTTCAGTTCCTTTGGAATGAATGGAAGTTGATAGTTGTTGCTCCATGCCAACCCATCCGAACGATATATTTTCGCAAGTGTTGCAGGATATTTATCTTTCGCAGCCTGCTCCGAGTATACCAGAACATAATAGATCTGCCCTCCAGCATCGGAATAGGATAAACCTTTGGTGGAACTCATACGCCTCTCTTTGAAGGAAGTCTTATCAACCGGAAAAACAACTTTCACTTCCGGTTTGCGCGTTGGTGTTATCGTATAGAAATAGCCATCTGCATTTATGGAGTCACTCAGATGAATTCCCAGCGTGAATTTTTCGTCTGCGGTAAAGAGTGGCTTGTAGCGATTTGCAATTGATGGATGCAAAGGAATAGAGTCTCGCCCGTCAATGATCCAATCCATTGCTTTTTTTGCATTGTCTAATGCGTCCTGCTTCTCTTTTGTTTGGCGAGCCGCATAGTCTGCAAGTGTTTTTACATAACTTTTAAGCACAACGGGAGTACTGTATGTGTTGGTGATGAAGTGCTCGTAATCACGCGCTTTTTGATCGACTTTTTCGGGGGTTATCCGTGTGGCCACACTATCCAGTTTTCGAAGTAACACCATTTCGTTGGTCAGGGCTTTGATGCGAAGGTGAAAATCGCTGGTGTCCTGCATTTTTTTGTTTTCCAGTAAAACCGAGCGGTATTCCAGGTCAGCAGTTTTTAACGTGAAGACATCCATGGGAAGCGGATCCTCATCAAATTTCCTGAGTTGATCGTAAAGCAGCTTGTCGATAAGCTTGGTCAGGTCACTTCTGACAGATACCGAGTCGGTCGTAAGTTTATCCCTAAGCTTATTAATCTCCACATCGTAAGAAATGAGATGCTCACGCATGGGGAAGATTTCTTTTTCAAGAATTGTTTTCTTTTCGTCCGCGAACTTCTTGTAGTTCCACACAGCGAGATCATCGTGGTAAAAATCAGCGCGCTCCGACCCTTGTTTTTCCATTTGGTCAATGTCTGTGAGCGACCAAATTTGATTGTATCCCGTACGACCCAGGTTAGTCGTCATGCTCTTATAGTTGTCGAAAGCTTTCGTGCACGAGTCAAATTTCATTGATAATGTAGTGAGTTCTTTCACCGTAGACCCATCCGCACGAAGCAGGAGACTGCGCTCATTCCCGTACCTGTTCTTGATCGATACAAAGAGTGCATTTGATCCTTTGTACAACGAGTCGGCTAGTGCAAAATACTGTTTTAGCAGCCTGACTTTGTCCATGCGCTCTTTCAGTGTTTCCTTTTTCTTATCAATATCAAACTGGATGTCCGATAACTTGACACCAAACTCACCGGTGCGGAGATCTCTGCGATTATAAACCTGGTAATATTCCTTGTTTCGCCTTACCTCTTTCTCATCGATAACGGTATATGCCTTACTGTAGAAAAAAATAGCTGAGTCCATATAACTGAGCGCTATCGGTGTCTGCTTGAGCACATCGGTTTTGGTGGATTTCTCCTGATAGATGATGCCCATGTACAAGAAGGCACTTGGGTCATCGTTATCCTTAAGATAGCGCTTCAGAAACGGTTCTGCCTGCTCATACTGCTTAGCGCTCAAAAGTTGGAAAATGTCCTTGTATTTCACTTTTTGCGCCTGCACAAGAGAGACGGAAAAAACGAAAAAGAGGAACCCAATCAGGCGGAATTTTGTCATTCTGGTACAGGTAAATAACCACCGAAGTTAAACGAAAAATCGCGAAATTTAGCAGGCCGTTTGCTACAAACACCTAAAAACACCACCCTTTGAATAGACAAAAAATCAAATCGCTTATGATTACCCTGAAACCGTGGTTTGTAACCATTGCTCTTGTATTGATTTTGAGATATACCGGTGCGATCAGTGGTATTTCCTACGTTGCTCAGTCGGCCGCAATGAAAACAGGCCTGATGGATGCAGACACGGAGCTCAACACGAAAAAGCGGGAAGCCTTTGACTACCGTTTCACTGTCAAAGATTTGGAAGGTAATACCGTGAATATGGAAAAATTTAAAGGCAAAGTTGTTTTCCTCAACCTTTGGGCTACCTGGTGCGGTCCCTGCCGCGCTGAAATGCCGTCCATTGAGGCACTGTACAAAACGATGGAAAATGACGAGGTTGTCTTTATCTTGTTGTCGCTCGACCGTGCAGAGAATTTTAATAAGGTTGTGAAATATGTTGATGACCGTGACTTCACCTTTCCCGTGTATGTAGTGGACCGCGGACTTCCTGAGCAACTCCAGGTGCCCTCCATTCCTACAACCTTTGTTATCGGCAAAGACGGAACCATTCAAAGGAAAGAAGTTGGAACTGCGAATTATGACACACCTAAGTTTAAGCAATTTTTGAAGACGCTTTCGGAAGAGAACGTGGAAAAAAATTCCAATGGACAATGATGATTGCTGGCCGATCTGGGTCCAGTAAACTAAATTCCCTCTTACGATCTCCTAAACAGGCCAGTGCAATAGCCAGCAGCGAGCGAAGGATGCCTTAGCGGACAGTATGCGATGATCAATTCGATAATCTATCGATTGCGTCACGTGAGGTTCAGCCCCTCATAAATGTCCCGCTTCACCTTCTCCATACCACTGCTCGCCTTTTCACTGTACATCTTTAGCAACGGCATTTGCCTCATACCGGGAAGATTGGGATCAACGACATACTTCCAGGCATCCAATGGTACATAGTCGATCAGGCCGGCTGCGGGATAGACGACCATCGAGGTGCCAACGACAATGAAGATGTCAGCTTTCGAAGCATGCGCTGCGGCCACCTCCATCAGGGGAACCATCTCGCCAAACCACACAATGTTCGGCCGAAGTTGCGATCCCTTCTCACACAAATCACCAACGTTCAACTCCCACCCCTTGATCGGATAGACAAGCGATTCATCTTTAGAGCTACGCGATTCAAATAAACTGCCGTGAAGGTGAATGACGTGTGACGAGCCTGCACGTTCATGCAGATCGTCTACATTCTGCGTAACGATCGTTACCTCAAAATCTGTTTCAAGCTCAGCAAGAATTTCATGGCCGCGATTGGGTTTTACTTCCAGCGCACGTTTCCTGCGTTGGTTGTAGAAGTCAAGAACGAGTGCGGGATTCTTATTCCACCCCTGCGGTGTCGCTACTTCCATGACATCGTAACCCTCCCACAATCCATTTGAATCACGAAACGTTGGTATGCCGCTCTCTGCGCTGATCCCTGCCCCACTCAATACCACAATTTTCTTCATGCAAGATGTGTTAAGGTGCTAAAGTGCTAAGGTGTTAGGGTATTAAGGTGTTAGGGTGTTAAAGTGTTAAGGCTTGTCCACACTAGCACATTAACACATTAACACATTAACACATTAACACATTAACACATTAACACATCCCACTCACCGCCCTTTCTTCTTCGGGGTCGCCTTCTTCTTCGCGGCTGTTTTCTTTACTGCGCTTTTCTTCACAGCAGTTTTCTTAGCGGCTATTTTTTTAACGGCAACTTTCTTCGCAGCAGTTTTGGGGGCTGCAGTTTTTGCGGCCTTCGCGGGTGTTTCTGCAGGTGCTGCTTTCGCGGCAGGTCTGCCCCATCGGCCGCGCTTCTCAGGTGCTGCCGCAGCTAATGTGACACATTCTTCGTATGTCAACTCAGCCGGAACTTTTCCTTTGGGAATCTTAACATTTTTCTTTCCTGCCTTGATGTACGGGCCAAATCTACCGTTCAGAATTTGTATGTCCGGATCTTCTGTGAACGATTTAATCAACTTGTTAGCATCCGCTACACGTTTGTTCTCGATCAGGGCAATTGCACCTTCGAGGGTGATCGTGTATGGATCCTGATCTTTTGGAATGGATGTGTATTTCTTATCGTGAAGAACATACGGACCAAAACGTCCGATGCTCACTACCACCGGTTTCTCTTCAAAGAGTCCGAGATCGCGAGGCATTTTGAAAAGCTCCATCGCATCATCGAGGGTGATGTTTTCAATGAACTGTCCGGGACGCAGGCTGGCAAACTTTGGTTTCTCTCCGCCATTGTCATCTGGGTTCTCCCCGATCTGGACATACGCTCCGAATTTTCCGAGTTTAGCGTACACGTTCTTTCCTGTCTTCGGATCAACGCCAAGTTCTTTCGTCTTTCCAACAGAAGAACGCTCGACTTTCTCGGTGACTGAAACTTTCTTATGGAAGGGCTTGTAAAAGTTGGCGATCATCTTCTTCCACTCCAACTTTCCACTGGCAATTTCGTCAAACTCCTGTTCGATTTCAGAAGTAAAGGAATAATCCGTGATATCAGGAAAATGCTCAACGAGGAAATCATTCACCACCATCGCGGTATTGGTCGGGAACAATTTGTTCTTTTCCGCTCCGGTGATTTCGCTGTCTTCGGTGCGCGATACCTTATCGTCCTTCAGTGTCAGCACGGTGTATTTGCGCTCGACACCTTCACGAATCTCTTTCACCACGTAACCACGTTTTTGAATTGTCGTAATGGTAGGTGCATAGGTTGAAGGTCGGCCGATGCCCATCTCTTCAAGCTTTTTTACAAGACTCGCTTCTGTATATCGAGGTGGATGGCGTGAGAATACCTGCTTTCCTACAAGTTGATCGAGTGTGAGAATCTGTCCGATGGTCAATGGAGGAAGCGTCTTGCTGTTTTCTTCTTCATCTTCATCATCGCCCGATTCTATATATACTTTGAGAAAGCCTTCAAATTTCACAACCTCTCCGGTAGCAATCAGCTTCTTGGGATTGGTCGATATTCCAATCGTTGCTGTTGTTTTCTCCAGTTCAGCATCTGCCATCTGAGATGCGATGGCGCGCTTCCAAATCAATTCGTACAAACGATGCGCATTTCGATCCATACCCGGATCCATCGTTCCAAAGTCGGTAGGACGAATCGCTTCGTGAGCTTCCTGCGCGCTGTTCGATTTGGTTTTGAACTGGCGCGGAAAGTGATATTCCTGTCCGAAAGCCGATGTAATTTGTCGCTGTGCACCCTGACGTGCCTCATCAGATAAATTCACCGAGTCTGTTCTCATGTAACTGATCTTACCGGCTTCATACAACTTCTGGGCTACTGTCATAGTCTGAATAACCGAGAATCCAAGTTTACGTGCAGCTTCCTGTTGCAACGTTGACGTTGTAAAGGGAGGTGCTGGTGACCGTTTTGCTGGCTTGGTCTGCAGGTCATCAATCGTAAATTTTGCGCCACGGCATGACTCGAGGAAATCATTCGCTTCCTTTTCCGTTTCGAAACGCTCGGGCAATTCCGCAACAAGGTTCTTGCCTTTGCCAAGATCAAAGATCGCGTTGATCTTGAAGGAGGACTTTACTTTGAATTCCGAAATCTCACGCTCACGTTCAACAACAAGTCGCACCGCTACAGACTGCACACGGCCGGCTGATAAACCGGTCGCAATTTTTTTCCAAAGAATCGGAGATAACTCATAGCCTACCAGACGATCAAGTACACGCCTTGCCTGCTGCGCATTCACCAGGTCGATATCAATCCCTCGCGGCTTCTCGAGCGCGTTCAAAATCGCTTTCTTAGTAATTTCGGTAAATACAATTCGCCTGGTTTTTGCATCCGTAAGATCGAGCACTTCCTTTAAATGCCAGCTGATCGCTTCTCCCTCGCGGTCTTCATCGGACGCCAGGTAGACCATCTGAGCATCTTCTGCCAACTTCCTCAACTTGGAGATGACATCCTTCTTATCGGGACTCACCTCGTAGGTCGGCTCGAAGTCATTTTCGATGTCAATGGCGTCACCACCCTTCGGTAAATCCCGGATGTGTCCCATGCTGGAAGCCACTTTAAAATCCTTTCCCAAATACCCTTCAATGGTCTTTGCCTTGGCTGGTGACTCAACGATTACTAGGTTTTTCGACATGTTTTTGCTCGATCAAAGAGGTCAAATATCAGGAATTTTTTAAAAAATCAAATTTTCGGCTCCGATGTACGCCCTTCCGCAGCCGTTTTAAGCATGTATTTGAGGTATTAAAATTTCCAGCAATAATTCAGAAAAGACGTGTTTAGCAGACTTGCGATGATAAATTTGCCGCAAAGACAACTCATCTTAACCATGGCAAAACTTTTATTTTTATATCGGCACGGTGAAGCCGCTCAATCGCACTCAAGCGATGGAGATCGCGATCGTGAACTCACATCAAAAGGGATTTCGCAGTCGAACCGGATGGGCACTTATCTGGCATCAAATCAATTTGGCGTGAAGTCTATTTACACGAGCCCAGCCTTGCGCGCACACCAGACAGCAGCCATCACAGCCGAAGCCATGAAAATAGACACGTCTGAGATTGTGATCGAAGAAGAATTATACACTGCAACCACGCGTATGTTCTTTGAGTTCGTAACAAAACTTAATCCGGACCTCGACAGTGTCATGTGCGTGGGACATAATCCAACCATCACCTACCTCGCAGAATATCTTACAAAAGAGTCTATCGGTGACATTGCTCCTGCGGGAGTTGCGATCATAAAATTTGATCTGAGCAGTTGGTCTGAAGTCAGCCAGGGCAACGGTCAACTAGTAAAATATCTAACACCCGAATCGATAGGATAACCCATGACGAAAGAAGAGATCATTGCCAGCTTTGACCCCAACGCCCCCGGTGCGAATGGAAACCTGTTCGGTCTACCCTTCACACCCGAAACATCTTCACTCGTTCTTATTCCGGTGCCATGGGAAGTAACGGTCTCTTACCATTCCGGAACAGCTAAGGGTCCGCAGGCAATTCTTGAAGCTTCGTGCCAGGTTGATCTGGCGATTCGGGAGATTCCGAATGCGTGGAAGCTTGGAATCAGTATGCTGCCGATTCCCAAAGATCTTTATGAAGAAAGTGTGAGACTGCGCGAACTTGCCTCGCAGCATATCAAGGCTGTTGAATCCGGTGAAAAAGTTCTTCCCGGAAACCCGATCGTTGCACGGATTAATGAAGCTACCGAGAACCTCAACATCTACGTGAAGCAAACAGCCCTAAAGTGGCTGAAGGAAAATAAAATGGTGGGTCTTGTGGGGGGAGATCACAGCACACCACTCGGCTTTTTCCGCGCGCTGAGCGAAGTACACGACCGTTTTGGAATACTCCAGATCGATGCACACCTGGATCTGCGGAAAGCATACGAAGGCTTCACCTACTCCCACGCCTCGGTGATGTTTAATGCACTGAAGATACCGGGAGTTCAGCGCCTCGTACAGGTAGGCATCCGCGATTATTGCGATGAAGAGTTGCAGGTCATTGAGCGCGCAATGGGCCGGGTCGTCACCTATTTCGACCAGGATATCAAATCAAGTCTCTACGATGGAAAGTCGTGGGCGCACGTCTGCGACTCTATTATAAAGGAGTTGCCACAAAACGTCTATATCAGCTTCGATATTGACGGCCTCGATCCGGTGCTCTGTCCAAACACGGGTACACCTGTGCCGGGTGGATTACAGTTCGAACAGGTGGTATACCTGATCAGGAAACTGGTCAAATCAGGGAAACGAATAATTGGGTTTGATCTAAACGAGGTCGCGCCTGGTCTAAATGGAGATTGGGATGCCAACGTAGGATCCAGGCTGCTTTATCAATTGTGTAACTGGATGGCGGTGAGCCAAGGGAAGTTGAAGGCGGGGTAGCCCGGGAGGCCGGGAGCTCCGGGAATGCCAGTCGTCACCCCGCGACCCAGGTTTTCCTGGCATTCCTGGCCAACCATAGTTATCTTTGCGTTTCAACTATGAAGAAAGTCGCTTTTTATACACTTGGCTGCAAGCTCAACTACTCGGAGACCTCTACGATTTCGCGGATGTTTGAGGAAAAGGGCTATAAAAAGGTCGATTTCACCGATTCCCCCGACATATTCATCATCAACACCTGCTCCGTCACCGAAAACGCTGACAAGAAATGCCACAAGATTGTTCGTGAAGCCAGAAGCATCTCACCTAATGGATATGTGGCAATCATGGGTTGCTATGCTCAGCTCAAGCCAAAAGAGATCTCCGAAATTCCCGGGGTTGACGCAGTACTTGGAGCGGCTGAGAAGTTCAGACTCATTGAACTGCTTGACGGATTTGTAAGGAAACCGGAAGCCGAGGTTTTCGCGTCAGACATTGAGCAGGCCAATCGTTTCAATACTTCGTACTCGATGAACGACCGGACACGCACGTTTCTGAAAGTCCAGGATGGATGCGACTACTCATGCTCATTCTGCACCATTCCCCTGGCGCGTGGCGGCAGCCGCAGTGACAGCGTTTTAAACATTGTCAAGACCGCCATTGATATTGCTGCGAAGGGTGTCAAAGAAATCGTTTTGACCGGTGTAAATACGGGAGACTTTGGATTACAGGAGGGCAAACGCATCGAAACATTCCTGCAGTTGATCACCGCCTTGGATCAGGTGGAGGGAATTGAACGCTTCCGGATTTCATCCATCGAGCCGAACCTACTGACCGATGAGATCATCGAATTCGTAGCAAGTTCGAAGAAGTTTGTACCCCATTTTCACATCCCTCTTCAGTCAGGTTCCAACAAGATCTTGAAGCTCATGCGCAGACGATACCTGCGCGACCTGTATGTCAACCGGGTTGAAAAGATAAAAACGCTGATGCCTCACTGCTGCATTGGTGTTGACGTTATTGTGGGATTTCCTGGCGAGACACACGATGACTTCCTGGATACATACAACTTCCTTAACGAGCTGAATATTTCGTACTTACACGTATTTACCTATAGTGAAAGAGAAAACACGTTAGCCGCCACTATGGCCGGCTCTGTGCCTTCAAATCAACGGGCGGACCGCTCTAAAATGCTGCATATCTTATCCGACAAGAAAAGAAGAAAGTTTTACGAGGAGCATATCGGATCAATCCGAAACGTGCTTTTCGAAAACGATATTGAAGACGGCATTATGCATGGCTTCACCGAGAATTACATTCGCGTTTCTGCGAAATATGATCCGATCCTCGTAAACGATCTTAAAACCGTGAGACTCAGTTCAATCAACACAAAAGGCTTGGTTGAAGTCGAGGAAATGTCCACAGAAGTGCTCGCACACTAACCCTCCACCTCCGTGCGGCCGAGGTGCTAATAATGCCGCTTTCCTTCCATTTTTGTCGATTAGTTACTGATTCGATTTAAATATTATTTGAAAAAACAGATGTGCACCCTGCGTAAGAAGTATGTCTAAGCTGTAACGGTTCCACTTTTACTAAAGATTTAACGTTTTATCACAAATCCCTCAGATACAATATCTTGAAAACTTCATCAGAATTTTATTTGGCCGTCTGTCAGACGTACTGTAATGGCTGCTTGTTCGGAAATTGACAAGAGAATATTTTAAAATCACGCGAGCGGCAATTGATTATTACTCGACTTGTGCCACACGCGAACCAGCCGGAATTGTGCTGCCTGGTCGGAATACTTTTGTCTCACCACCAACAACAACAAATGAAAAAAGTAATTCTTCTGGCGTGCATCACGATGATCAGCTTGTCGTCCTGCAGTTTCGAAACAATGTGGAACTGCCCAACTTATACTACAAGCAAGAAGGGCAAGCATAGTTATAAAGCTCAAGCCCGTCATAAAGTTGGAAGAAGACCGGCCTATCGATAGGCCAAGGGAGAATCTCAGATCTTCTCTAAAAGGACCAGTTTGGCCAAGCGGTTATTCGAAATCCGGAATTCGACCAGACAGTTGACGGATGATGTTCTATTGTTGGATTTGCCCGTCACGGATTTCCACTCTCCGATCGGCCATCCTTGAAAGGTCAGGATTGTGGGTAACGATAATGAATGTCTGCCCCAGGTCTTTTCTGAGTTTAAAAAAAAGATCGTGAAGTTCAACTGCATTCTTGGAATCCAAATTCCCGCTAGGCTCATCAGCCAAGATCATCGTGGGAGAATTGATCAGCGCTCTTGCTACGGCCGTGCGTTGTTGCTCTCCGCCAGACAACTCTGACGGCTTGTGGTGTAGCCGATTGTTTAGCCCAAGCATTCCGAGAAGTTCACCAGCCTTCTTATGTAGCTCGTCTTCCTTTTTTCCCGCGATAAACCCGGGGATCATTACGTTCTCGATGGCTGAGAATTCAGGCAGAAGGTTGTGAAATTGAAAGACAAAGCCGATGGATCTGTTTCGGAATGCTGCAATATTTTTTGAGGATTGGGAAAACACATCCTGCTGATTGATGAACACTTTTCCATTGTCGGGCGTATCGAGCGTTCCGAGAATATGAAGCAAGGTACTCTTGCCGGCTCCTGACGCACCCACGATAGCAACAATCTCCCCTTTCGCTACTCGAAGGTCGATATTTTTAAGAACGGGTAATTGACCGTACGATTTTTGTATTCCTTTTGCCTCAAGCATCGAGACTTTATTTAAGATTTCGATTTAAAATTTAAGATTTAAGGCAGCCACAGTTTTCAGATGCGATCACGCTTGCTAACAGCGTCAACGGATCAACAGATCAACTAATCAACAATCCACCAAATTTGAAATCACGACTAAATAAACTAAGTTTCGAGCCAAAACAAAAACTTCATGAACATCCACGAATACCAGGGCAAAGAAATTCTTAAGAAATATGGCGTTGCAATTCAGCGCGGTATTGTTGCAGACACTTTCGATTCAGCAGTTCAGGCGGCAAAAGAGCTTCAGGCTGAGACCGGTACGAAATGGTTTGTTGTAAAATCCCAGATTCATGCCGGTGGTCGTGGTAAAGGAACTATTAAAGAGACAGGATCGAAAGGCGTTGTGCTGGCGAAGAGTCTTGCGGAGGTTCCTGAGAAAGTAAAAGGAATTCTGGGTGGCGTTCTTGTGACGCTTCAGACAGGCCCCGAAGGTAAGAAAGTAAACAAGGTTTTGATCGCAGAGGATGTATACTATCCTGGAGAGTCAGAGCCGAAGGAATATTATATGAGCATTTTGCTCGATCGCTCGAAGGGATGTCCGGTGATCATGGCATCAACGGAAGGCGGCATGAACATCGAGGAAGTTGCCGAAACCCATCCTGAAAAAATAATCAAAGAGTGGATCGATCCTGCAATTGGTCTACAGCCATTCCAGGCCCGCAAAATTGCATTTGCGCTGGGCTGGGAAGGAACAGCGTTTAAGGAGGGTGTTAAATTCATCAATTCGCTCTATTCTGCTTACCTGGGATTAGATGCATCGATGTTTGAGATCAACCCATTGCTAAAGACTTCCGATAATAAGATCATCGCAGTAGACGCCAAAGTTAATCTGGATGACAACGCGTTGTATCGCCACAAGGACCTTGCGGAACTTCGCGATATTTCGGAAGAAGATCCATTGGAGGTGGAAGCTGGAAAAGCTGGACTTAACTATGTAAAGCTGGATGGCAACGTTGGATGTATGGTGAACGGTGCCGGCCTCGCGATGGCGACTATGGATATCATTAAGCTTTCCGGTGGCGAGCCTGCCAACTTCCTTGACGTGGGTGGTGGCGCAAACGCGGAGACGGTAGAGGCTGGTTTCCGCATTATTTTGAAGGACCCTAACGTAAAAGCTATTCTTATAAACATCTTCGGAGGTATTGTTCGTTGTGACCGGGTGGCTAATGGCGTGGTGGAGGCCTACAAGAAGATTGGAAACATAAAGGTTCCGATTATTGTGCGACTTCAGGGTACGAACGCTGAAGAAGGCGCCAAAATTATCGAAGAATCAGGCTTAAAGGTAAAATCGGCCATTTTACTAAAAGATGCGGCAAATCGTGTCAAAGAGGTGCTGGGCGACAAATTTTAAACAAATTTTTCTATCTTTATAGTTGGTTTCAAAGATTGACCCTGATGCGATATCGTCTGCTATTCTGCATTTTGTTTTTCGCTGTCATAGCAGCGGATGCGCAAAGTTTTTACTCTGTGCGTAGAGATCGCACGTTGATTTTTTCAGCGGGATCCGGCACGTCAACTTATTTTGGCGAGCTCGCTAACCCTGGTGACTACTTTGATGCAAGGCCAAACATCAATATCGGATTAAGCTATTTTGTTGCTCCCCAGATTAGTGTCCGTGCAGAGGCCACCTGGTTTCAACTGGCGGGAAGTGATGCAAAAGCTGGAGATCCGACCCGAACCCCTCGAAACTTATCCTTTGTTTCTGATAACTATGAAATTGGATTAACTGGCGCCCTGCATTTATTTCCGCTAGGAAATCGGTATTACCAACGGCCGGTCTTCAATGCTTACGGTTTTGCGGGTTTAGCAGTTATGCGATTCAATCCTCGAGCAGAACTCAATGGAACAAAATATCCTCTCCAACCATTGATGACAGAAGGCGTCAAATACAGTCGCACACAATTGGTTATTCCTTACGGACTTGGCGTACGCCTGAAGGCTGGACCATTCTTTAACCTGGCTATTGAGGGTGGATACCGGTTAACGTTTACAGATTACCTGGACGATGTGAGTACCGTTCACCCTGACAAAAGTACGTGGACAGATCCGCTACGGATTGCACTCTCTGATCGAAGTGGTGAACTAAATAATGGCGTATCGCGGTTTGAGCCGGGCAGAATTCGTGGTAACCCGGAAAAGAACGATGGGTATTTCCTGCTTAATATTAAAGTAGAGTACTATCTGCCCACTAACTTCCTGTTTAAGAATCAAAGCAAACTTTATCGCAGCAAGCGCAAGGTGTACTACCGTAGACCACGGAGAAGGTAGAAGTTAAGTGTAAATCGAACGAAGTCAACTGAGTATTGACCTCGCGTGCGTTCGACACGCTATGTTACTTGATTAGGTGCTACCGGCAAGAGATCCTTTCAGCTGCGCCCACCGGGTAGTCTTTCGAGCACCCCACCGATAATGGGTCAATCAGTTTTGAATACGATCGAGTACCTCGTAGCGTGAGTAGTTGCTTTTAAATTCGGGGACAAGCTCCTTCATCAAAGCGACCATCTTAAGTTCATTCTTGTCGTCAACAAGTTCGTGAAACAAGTCAACCATTTTGCTAACTTCACTATAGGCGTACTCCTGAACTTTGGCGATCATGATTTTGTCGTGGTGTGTCGGAATTGTACTCTCCGACTGATTCAGCAGTTCTTCATACAACTTCTCCCCTTCACGCAATCCGGTAAAAACTATATCAATTTCCTTCCCCGGTTCGAAACCAGAAAGTCGTATCATACGCTTGGCCAGGTCATGGATCTTGACCATTTCTCCCATATCAAATATGAATATTTCTCCGCCACGTCCAAGGGCACCAGCCTCCAGTACGAGCTGGCAAGCTTCAGGGATGGTCATGAAATATCGTGTAATCTCAGGATGAGTGACAGTGACAGGCCCACCTGCATCAATTTGTTTCTTGAAAACCGGGATAACAGAGCCATTTGATCCCAGTACGTTGCCAAATCGTGTTGTAACGAATGCTGTGTGTGGTTTACCCAGCGTGTCAAGATACCTGTTCAGCGACTGCACATATATTTCTGCAATCCGCTTTGAGCATCCCATTACGTTGGTCGGGTTGACTGCTTTATCAGTCGAGATCATGACGAATTTTAGCACACCAAATTCAACGGCCAGGTCCGCGAGAATTTTAGTTCCTAAAATATTGCAAGTAATCGCCTCCGCAGGATTTCGCTCCATTAGTGGCACATGCTTGTATGCAGCTGCATGGAAGATGAGGTCGGGGTGGTGTTCGTTAAAAATGGAACGAATTCTCTCTTTATTGGTTATGTCTGCCACGTAGGACGTAACCTGCACAGATGAATCTGAGCGCTTGATTTGCCTATCAATTTCAAATAGGAACGATTCCGCCTGATCAATAAGGATCACCTGCGATGGATTGTAGCCCATTACCTGGCGCACGATTTCACTTCCTATCGACCCTGCAGCACCCGTGATGCACACCTTCTTGCGTGACAGCTGCTGTTCCAGATTGCTGTCGCTCAGTTTAATACTTTCCCGTTCAAGCAGGTCTTCAATGTTAATTTCTTTAATCTGATTAAGGCTTAATTCACCCTTAACCCATTTATCAATTGGTGGAACAACTCGAACTTTGACATGGTACTTAAAACAGAGATCGACAATTTCGTTTTTTGCCTTTGTTCCCAGATTCTTGACCGTGATGATGAGTTCATCTACCCGTACGTTCTGGATCAACTCTTCGACCTGATCAAGCTCAGCCGAATAGATCGGAGATCCGTTCAATACCTTATCAATTTTATGACGATCGTTTTCAAGAAACCCAATGACCTTGGACGTTGGGGAAGCATCAATGACGTGTTTGGTAATCATTCCCGTCTGCCCGGCACCGTATATTAAAACATGGGCATTCCGCAGTGTATTTGAGTTATAAAACGAGAAAATATATTTGACGAGCAGTCTATAATTAAAAAGAAATAAGAAGGATGCCAGGAAGCCGATAAATATTACTGAATAGGGAATTATGTTAATTCGGTAATTATAAGAGTATACAAGGTTTACACCATTCACGATCACCATGCTGATCAGGAGCGTAAAGAAAATACGCACACCGTCCTGAATACCCGTGTACCTAACAATCCCTTTGTAGCTATTCGTTAAAAGGATCGATATCAGTCCGGCAAGCGCATTAATGAAAATTCCCTCAACAAAGTTGTGGGCGAGGATATCATCTTTCGAGAAATTAAACCGGAGAAAAAATCCCAAACATGTGGAAAGACTGATGAAAGAGAGGTCAATCAGAATAATGACCCAACGCGGTAAAATCTTCAATCGATAGATTGTACCCATTAAGGATTTACCAAAAAGCGTCAGTTTGTAAGCCATGCAGCACAGATCAACATAAATACGGGGAAAGCCAAAGAAACGAAGACCTACCTTGATTTCTTTGACTCCAACAACTTCTTAAGGCCAAAAAATCCACCTAAAGCAATTAGAATTTCGATTCCTGTTATCGGGACAGGCGGACCGCCTCCGGGGTTACCTCCACCACCCGGTTGCCCGGACGCGGTTATGCAAACCAAGAAAAGGGCTACAGTTATAGCAAATACGTTCCGGAACTTCATAGTGCTTATCGCTTAATAATTTTATAGACTTTTCTCAATTCGTCCTCGAAAGTCACATTCAAAAAATATAATCCAGCTGTCATATCACGAAGAGAGATTTCCGCCCTCACAGTGCCATTCGACTCAATAAGTGCAACCGGCTTGATCACCTGTCCCACCTGATTCGTCAAATTAATGCTTTTTACTGATTCAGATGCCACACTCACGGTCAAAAGATCAGTTACAGGGTTAGGAAAGTACGACACCAGGCTTTCACTCGCCAATTCACGCTTCATGCCGCGCTTCGCCAAGAAAAACCGACCGGAAATTTTAGTGTTCGGCTGCGATACCTGGATTTTGATGGGGACCCCCTTCTGCACTTCGTCATCACTCATCCTATCGATCAGCATATATTCGGTGCTTAAGCCTCCCGCTATATCATCAAACAACAACTCCATTTCTCCTTTTTCCCGTGCAATAATGGTCAGCGGAATCAACGCTGCGTCATCAGTGGTGATCGTTTGATATTGCAAAATCTTACCTTCTTTCTCCATACCGACTGTCATTCTCTCCCTGCCCGTTATAAGTTTTTCAATCCCGTCCGATTCAATGTGACTGAACAGCAGGTATGCATTATCTTCGACTCCGTTAGAGCGCAGCGTGAACACAATCGCAGGCTCGTTCTGCAACTCTTTTTCACGGTAATAGGTTCCATTTGAACTCGTGGACTTTACAGCTTCCGTAATGCTTAACTGACCTCCTCCACTCAAGACCCTAACCCAGAATCCCTGACCGCTCGCAATTCGGCCATTCGGAAGATTTCCCGCGCCAGGACTGTTAAAGTTAGCAGTTCGCCATACCTGGCCCGCTTCATCCCACACCCAGACTACAGCTTCAATATTTGTTCTGGACCATCCTGGATTTGTATTCCAAATGATTGGCGCAGGATAAGGGTTTCCGAGGAGGTGCCAGCCGTCAGTATATTGGTCGGCAGGCGTAGATGGCGTGTAAGCTAATGATCCGAAATCAAAGTTGCCGTAATTAACCGGTCCTGTGAAATCCAGCACGACTGGATCAGCTCCATCCCACATATACAAATCGTATCCACGACCGGGAACCAATAATTCATCATTCGTGCCCTGCGTAACAGGCGTGGGCGCCCACCGATCTTCAAAGAGCCCACCTGCCTCCTGGTTGAACCAGCGAAGTGATGCTCCGTTATATTCCTGGCTACAAGGCTCGCAGGGATAGTCAGTTCCCTCAAACTCACCGGTAACAAGGACGTCATCCTGCAGTTGGGCGACCGAAGCATTCGTAACCGGTGACGAGATGAACCGGTGCGTGTCATCAATACCACTGACAAAACGCTGCACAGTAAATTCGCCTGTGATCGTTGCGGAGGCGGGAACCTGCGCAATCATGGCATCAGATCCTGAAGCCTCACCGTACGACATAAGGGTGAATCTGCCACTATTGCCAGCTCCGTCCGCATCAAACGATGTGTTTGTACCAAGCGTAAGAATGCCACGCATGCTGTGCACCGTTTCTATACTTGCGGAAGCATTGTTGGCGAGCGTCAGGTTGTTAAATTGAATGGGCGAACCACCATCGATATTTTGTATTGATGAGCCATTGAGCACAACTGTTCCGCTACCCGCTGCAAACAGGTTCGTATTGGTAATGTTGCCTGAAAGACTCAAGGTTGACGATGGAGCATTGAATACACCGTTGTTAACAATGCTGCCGATTGTGATTGAATTGGCTCCAGCCGACCATGTTCCAGAATTGATGCTCAACGTGCCTGATGCTGATATCGGGCTGCCTAATGTAACGGTTCCCGAGACGTTGCTAGTGATGTCAGAAACTGGTCCAGCAATATCGGGTCCTGCAGTCAGGCTGGTACCTGTGTAAATAACGGAATAGGGTCCACCAGCAAATGCGGTCCCTGTTACCGAGTTATTGGAATGTCTGTTTACAACCGCCCCACTGCCCAGCGATAGACCAGCGGAATTGTTAAGTGTACCCTTTAAAAGGTTCAAGGTATTGCGGATAGTAATCGCATTTTGGAAACTTACGCTGCCTGACCTGTCAAGGGTAAAAGTTCCAAGCGTTGTACCTCCTGCAAAGTTCAAGGCTCCAACGCTACCGGCATTGGATAATATCAGCGTACTGGTTTGACTACCAACGAGCAGCCCCCCAGACAGCGATGCATTGTAACTGTTTCGAAGCTCCAGTGTTTGCCCAGAGAAATTCAATACGCCACCAGCTCCAATGTTAAGCGTTGAAGCCACGATCATATCCGCGCCCAGAACAAGTGTACCGTTTGGCATAGTTAGCGAGGAAATATTTAAACTGTGAGGAAGCGTTACGTTCAATCCTGGGCGATCGATAGTCAATACTTTGATAACAGCACCTGATGCCAACGGAAAGCCTTTCGTGAAATTTCCGTTTCCGAAAAATCGGATGTGGTTGTTTGCTCCGGATGCAGCAAAATAGCCCGCGCCCGATACATCTCCATAGAGCAATAGGTACAAGTTGCCAGTTCCGCTGGAAACGTTGGCGTTCCCTCCTGCCAAATCCACAACTCCGTTGAATCGAGCAGATAGGGTGGCGGCAGAGCCAGCGTTGGTTATAACAAAGGTACCTGAAGTATAAGTGACGTTGTTTATGACGTGGGTTTTGGCCGAACCATCTTCGCCCAGGCGAAGCCCCCCACCGTTGATGACCACGGTGCCGGATGCCGTGATATTGTCATTCTCAGCAACCAGTTCGCCTGCAAGGATATTAACTGTGCCACCAAACGTTACATTAGCGCTGGCTGTATTATTCAGAATTACGTTAGCCGGGTTGTTTATGACTGTGGTCAGGCCTACTGTTGCAGGATGTCCGCTGCCTACATATTGGGTCTGATTGTTTGCGTAGTGAAGCGTACAGCTTGCAGTAAAATTCCGTGATAATACCCGGATGTTGCCAGTGGCTCCCGTTCCAGCCGTAATTGCGCCTGTCGCATTTGTCGAATATAAGTAAACACTTCCTCCAAACACTACATAACCGTTTCCAGCTAAATGACCCTCACCCAGCAAATGCAGGTTTGTCTGCATATTGAGCAGCAGGTCGGTTCCAGCACCATTGTTCACCGTTAGCGTAACGCCATCGAAGACCTGAATGGTGGATCCACTTCGAATGGAGGTCTGATCGATTGTTACATTCTCAGTTACATTGAGGTTGTGCCGCACTATAATAGTGTTGGCGTTGAGGTCGGGAGCAGCAACGGCATTAACCCAGACGCCTGGCGCATTTTCGACTTGCCAGGTTGAAGCACTGCTCCAGTTGCCATTTGCACGTGTACGGTAATTTTGAGCTTGGGTGACTAAGAAGCCAAGCACTAATACAATAGACAGGAGGTATCGCATGATCAAGCCTTTTTTGGTATTGTCGGTAAATTTAGCGTTTTCGACTGATTTTTATGCACTTAAAAGGGAGTTAGTAACCAAATTCAGGAAATCTTTTTGCTACAACATTGAACGGATTACTTTACAAACCCTTTCGACCTCATTTTCGGACATGGCGCTGCCGGAAGGAAGGCAAAGCCCCTTGTTAAAAAGTTGTTCAGAAACGCCATTTACGAAGGAAGGTGCGCCTTGAAAGACAGGTTGCAGATGCATAGGTTTCCAAAGCGGTCTGCTTTCGATGTTCTGCTTCTCAAGCGCCAGGCGCACTTCGTCAGACACACCTTGACGTTGCCCTTGGAATGTAAGGCAAGTTAGCCATCGATTTGAATGGTTTTCCGGAAGTTCGGGTTGGAATTCAATTTCCTCCGAGGGCAGCATCTTTGAATAAAGGTCGAAAATCGCTCTTCTCTGTTTCACCCGCAAATCGATTACCTGAAGTTGTCCGCGGCCAATCCCTGCACAAATGTTGCTTAGACGGTAGTTATAACCAATTTGTGAGTGCTGATAATGCGGGGCAATATCCCGGGCCTGCGTTGCCAGGAATTTGGCTCGTTCGATCCAGCCCTTGTTTGCTGATACAAGCGCACCTCCGCCAGATGTTGTTATAATTTTATTACCGTTGAACGAGAGAATGCTAAAGTCACCAAGATTTCCGCATTTACGTTGACGGTACAATGAACCCAGTGCTTCGGCAGCGTCTTCTATCACGGGAATTTCAAATCGCTGCGCAACTTTCATGATTTCGTCAACTTTGGCTGGCATTCCGTACAGGTGAACCAAAATGATGGCCTTTGGTTTTTTTCCTTTTGCGGATCGTTCAATCACTGCCTTTTCCAACAACTCGGGATCCATGTTCCAAGTGTCCTTTTCCGAGTCAACGAATACCGGGACTGCCCCTTGATAAATAATCGGATTGCATGAGCCCGCAAAAGTGAAAGTGGAGCAGATGACTTCATCGCCCGGCTTCACCCCCAAAAGAATGAGAGCAAGATGTATTGCAGCGGTTCCAGAAGACAACGCGGCAACCGCGTCTGCCTGTAAATAATCGGCCAGTTCGGTTTCGAATGAAGAAATGTGTGGGCCTGCCGGTGAGATCCAGTTTGATTGAAACGCCTCGTTGACAAACAACTGTTCATTGCCACTCATATGTGGCGGTGATAGGAAAATACGATTACTCATTTCGGTCAAATTTTGCTCTTTGAAAGTATACTGCCGGAAATAACAGGATCAGCAGCGTTGGATTAACGATCAATCTATGAAATTGAGAAAGTAGCGGACTTGATAATTCTGTGGGGCCCTCCAACGACAACTTGATGAGCAGGTAAACAGGAAGGAGGAAAAATGTATCCACGAGTTGAATCCAGATGGCCAGCCGCGTGATGGTGCTGTCATTGAACCAGGCATGGATGATCAGGAGCATGCAGAGATCGTTCATCAGCACTCTGAAAAACTTGTGGAGTGCAAACGACAATTCGGGGCTCATTTCACAATGGCAAATCGACAGCACTAAATCGGTTCGCTGAAAAAGATAAGCCGAGCACAACCCGATGACAGCAAGGGCGATCAAGAACAGGCTACGCGGACTTTTCTTGAGATGATCAAATTCCTTTTTCATCAGACCTTGATCGCTTCACCCAAAGGTACCAAAGCACGAACACCACCGCGTAAATGATACCGGTGAATAAAAACTTGTGAAAGAAATACAGGCCTTCTGGAAAATATAAGGCAATGTAAAAAAGAAGAACAATACGAATCAGGTTCATCCCGTACACCACGGCAAGATCCAGCAGCACGTTGCGCCAACGCTGAAACCATCGTGTAGAAAACGCGACTATGAACGCAACATAAACAATGATTACGTTGACGCTGTTACAGCCTTCAAATACATTAATAATCGTTCTGCCCGACAACGTAAACGGAACAAAAGGAGAATGCGGGTAAGACTGGGTTGAAACCAATGGATTAAACAGCGATATCACAAACTCGGAGTGGCGAGCTACAAGAAGGGTGATGGGATCAACGGAGGGCCTGTACGCTTCAACAAATAAGCCATATATAAAATTCAGGACAAGGTAGAGGCCGACAAATTTTCCAATGAAGGTCAATGCAGGCCTGTACTGCTTAAAAGTTGAACTGGCACTAGTCATTTTTTGCTTTCTTGATTATTCGCGCGGGCACCCCGACCGCAACGGAATATGGTGGAAGATCGCGTGTCACTACTGCTCCCGCTCCTACAATCGACCCTTGGCCGATATGAATTCCCTGGAGAATGGTTGCACCGGACCCTATGAATACATCGCTCTCGATTGTGACGTTTCCAGAAATATTTACCCCAGGCATAATCGAACAAAAATCACCGAGCCTTACATCGTGGCCGACCGTTGCATTGAGGTTGATGATGACAAACCTGCCTATTGTAATGTCCAATGTGAGCTTGGTGCCGCTACACACAATTGCTCCAATTCCGACAGCGATCGAGGGATGAAGAAATACGTCAGCAGCCACGATCGGATGAAATGGTACGGCAGGCAATGACCACTGGTGAAAAATCTTCTTTCTGCTGTTCGTGTTGGCGATGGCAATGGCAACGTCATCAAAATCTTCCGCAACACGAACCCTGGATAACTTTTCTGCATCGTCATCGAGGAAACCCACGAAGGTTGATACCGGATTGCAGCGTTCCAGCATCACACTTACCTCGCGGCCAAAACCGCCAGCTCCATAGATAGCGATCTTACGTTCACTCATGAGTTTCGGATCAAGTCATTTTCATTCATTAAAATCGGAAGCGAATCCACATCCCTTAAGAATATCAAATCTTTTTCGAATTCGTAAATTTTAAATGAATGATCAAATGTTTTATCATCGCTCAGCAGTCTGAGTGTATCTTCAGCAAGATTGGCACCACCGGCAGCGAAACATTGGGTAAAGGCCACGTGACGAACATTGATCTCCGTTATCATCGGTTTTCCGGATTGGTCTTCTTTAAAATCTACTGTAAAGAAGCCGTGCTTTGCGGATCCGGTTTTTTGAAACAAGGTATTCATTGCTTCCGATGCTACGTTGACAAGCGCGGGTTCATTGAGGAGGCGGCCAAAGGAAGTATTGCCCGTGATTCCCGAAGGAGCAACTTTTGACATGATGTAATTCACGCGCTCACCACATGCCGCGCGCACGAGTCGTCCTTCATAGTACAATAATTTACAGGCAAGGTTTCGACCAGGCAAAAATTCACTTGCAAGAAAATTATTTACCATCGGGTTAATTTGAATCCAATTACGCAGGGCATCAACGGAATCAATTTTAAGTGAGCCTAATCCACTAGTCCCGGAAGAGCTTCGCACCCAGAAAGGTTTTCCCAGCTTGTTGAACATGGCTTGAAAATCAGTTTCGCTGCGATGGAAGCTTTCGGACTTAGGGACGAGACCCAGGTGTCTTAGTTCTGCCGTCATCAATGACTTGTCAATCAACAGTTCAGCCACTGCCGGATCGGGAAGCAATGCCTTGCACGGGAGCTTACCCTCTTTGGCCCTTCTGCTCCAGATAAGAACCTCAAGCTCCGGAAGGATCACCGCATATTGGATCTTGTTGCTTTCAACTATCTGCTCAATGACATTCCAATACGCTTCGTCTGTAGCTCTGGGTATAACGTATGATTTTGAAAATAAATCTTTCTGATAGAGACCGATCGATAATGGATTGACATCGGTTGCAACCAGGTCGTAAGAGAACCCGAGGCTGTATTTTTTTAAACTTATTGCAAAACTTCGAGGCGTAGGTCCCCCTACACCAGTGATCAGAATTTTCATTTTCTTTTTTCGTAAGAGTGCTTATATGGCTCGAGTATGTGTTTCAGACCTTGCTTCGCTGGTAACTGCCATAATAGTTTGCACCAGTCGTGGTTACCCTCAATCAACTCGGGGCCTGCTTCCGTGATCGCAATGTCCCAACCGATAGACCGGTTGGATGTATTGTGGAGCGCTGCGGCTGTAATCATCGAAATTGTTTCCTGCCAAAGAGGAACCTGAAAACCGGTGATCGGCTGGTTGGTTATTGGATGGAAGCGGGTTTCTTTCTTGGTGATATCACTGTAGACGCCAGGGCCTGTTACAATACCGGTTTTTGGATCAATGGTCGCTGCGAGATTTCCGGCTGCAAGATTATCCACGGCAGAATTGACTGTGATCCGCAGCCTCGCGCCAATTATATCCACCCTGCCTTCTTTATCAAGCTGAGTAATGATTCGAACGGTGTTAAGTCCAGCCGGTGATAACGTCATCAAGGCGGGATGCTGCACCACAAATTCTTCAGCAAAGTCGTTGCGTGTCCTCTTTAATTCAGCAATCAATTTATCAGTGGACAAGGAGCTGGTGGAAATCACCTCGATGCCATTTCCGCATTGACCATCCGTACTCTTGAGCACAACCTTGCCTGCGGGCTTTGTCAGCAGGCCCCCTCCCCTCGCGTGATTTTCTTCCAGCTCGCGCAACGAAACATACGAATGCTTCACAAAAGAAGAATACTCTTTGAGGAACTTAAGCTTATCAGCCAGGACGTCACGGCTCGCGGGCGGATTCATGAGCTTCTGATATTCGTACATGTATCCCGTGCCTGCATAAGCACTTCGGTTTATTTCCTTCTCGAAAAAATGAAACTGAAAATATTCAAGGATGGATATGTTGTACCGTAGCGAACTCAGAATGATATCCCACCAGAGTGAAACTCGGTTCACCTTCTTCTCGCGAACAACATGGTTCATGAACAATTTCAGCTTCGATCTGTCCAGTTCCTTGAAGTAGTATATCAGGTAAAGAAAACGCTTAATCATCATTTCATTTGATTCGGTTTGAGTTTTTGAGATGCTTGCGCTGCAACAATTAAAATTCGATAGGCTTTTAACAGAAAGCGCGTCCGATCCAGTCCGATCGATAGTGCAACACGTGCTGGTGTTCGTGCCGTGGCGTTTTTAACCCGGATGGTGATAGAACGGTTCACGATTGAACTTCAAGATTCACTTTATTCGCGCAAGCGGATTCATACAGTTTTAAACAACGCTGGTAGAGCGCATTCTCCTTTAGTAACAACTCAATTGTTTGCCTTCGGTCTTGCTTGCGCTCATTGGGTAGTGAACTTCCCAGGGGATTTTTTCTCTTCTCGAGATCTTGGATCGCGGTCAATGCTTTGTTCAGTTCTTCGACTGTCAGCTCATTCGGATTTACGTTTACAATTTTCGCCACAAATTTGACGAATTGAAAGGGATATGCGATCAACCCGGCAAAATCGATAATCTTCATGTCTGCCAAATGTTCAACAACATAAGAATAGAAGATGGCATACTGTTTCAGTTCGTGTTGCAGTAGTTGAATGTTAACCGTATCTGGCACGTCCTGATTTCTCAATGCATAATATTTCAAATAGCTCGAGGAAATCGCATGTAATGGATGCCGAATCAGAATGATTGTTGGGACGTTATTCCGCTTTGCCATAATGAGCGAAGCCGTTGCATGCGTATGATGGGTGAAGGTAAATGAGCTGCGCGACTGGAGGATCATCCGGATGAGGCTATAGGAGAATGTGTTTCCTGACCTCGGGTATCCCTCTATGTGAAATGCTGTGTGTTCGTTGGGCAGCAGCAGTTTAGAGCCTCGCCCCTTTCGGTAAAGGAGGTAGTATATTCGATACAGGAAGAGATAGCGATAGCATAATCTCGGAATCAAAAATCGAAGTGCATTCATGGTGGTTAATTGGTTCCGTCAAACGGTTGCATCGGACGGGATTCAGACTGGTTTATTCCTTCTCGTTTTAGCACCTTGATCACGGTCATCCAAAAAATTCTGAAATCGAGACCAAAGGTAAGATTCTCAACATAAAAGACATCAAGTTCGAAACGATTTTGCCAGCTAATCGAATTTCTCCCATTCACCTGGGCCCAGCCGGTAATTCCCGGTTTGACTTCATGTCTTCTGTTCTGCCGTTCAGAATACAAAGGCAGATATTTAATCAGCAGCGGTCTTGGACCAATTAAACTCATGTCTCCTTTCAGAACGTTGATAAGTTGCGGCAACTCATCGATCGATAATTTACGCACGACTCGTCCCACACGTGTGAGGCGAACATTATCAGGCAATAGCTTTCCTTCACTGTCGCGCTGATCAGTCATTGTTTTAAACTTGATGATGCGAAAGATTTTCTGGTACTGGCCTGGTCGCTCCTGGAAGAAGAATGCTGGGCCGCGGTTAGCATAGGTGAGCAACACCCATGTAATTGCAGTAATGGGGATCGTCAATATTAAAATAATAAACGAGATGATAAGATCAATTGGGCGCTTACAATATTTCCTATAAATCATTGAGTGTCGTCAGAGGGTGGAATGGTTCGGGATGTTCTCATTTTCTAACGCAACGCCTGTCATTGGGACGACTGCTCCTTTACGATTATATCACCCAACTCATCGGCTGCCATAAATTCCACATCGGGCCAGCGCTGCGTAATTTTCGCCAAGAGTTGCCTTAGTTGGCGAATTCCGTGATCGCGATGTCGCTCGGAAATATTTCCCGCGAAGTTGACGCGGTGGGAGCTGACTACCGCAGGCTTTCTCCAATAAAAGCTGGCGGTGATTTGCATCATGGCGTATGCAACCCAGTCAATCGTTGATGACGTTGGTTCAAATACTACATTGCGCACGATAAAATACTGGCCTAACTTATTTCGCTTCCCCGTGTAGTAAAGTCCTGATCTATACTTTCCAAACCCACGGTGTTCGCGTTTGAGGCTGGGAGCATCGAGATACCGGATTCCGTGATCATGTAGTACTTTGTGCAGCTGCGGATGTTCACGTCCGCCAGGCGGATTGAAGTGACGCGCCCTCATGCCAAAAACTTTTTCGAAGGCGTTCAATCCATCAACGATGGTTGACTCGTGGTCGCGCAGTTGGACAGGATCGATAAAATCGAATGCTGCCGTGTACGAGATTGTTGGATATTTAGATTCGAGGCTCGTATAGGATTTATGTTCGAGAGAAGCGATGGTAGCAGGATCTCGTAATCGGAGGTTTTCTTTCAACAGCGGTAAATTGAGATGCTCACGACCATGGAACTGTGGCATAAAAATCTTTCTTTGCATTCCTTCCTTCCACGTGTCCCAGGTGCGCTCATATCCCGGAAGCTTTGCAAAGGTCTCGGGCAATAATTCGTAGATGAACTCCTGGTAACCTGTTTTTTTCATTGCCTCAAAGTTAAGGTTACACGGGAGCGCAAATGGCGTAACAACAGCGTGTCTGCCATTTTTATCAGTAACGGTGGATAAAGAATCAAACAGCAATTCCAAATCCTGGCGCGTTTCAAGCGAATCAAATCGGTCGAAATTAGACACGGCCGGAAATCCGAGTAGATCCAAAGCCCTTCGTGCACCAGCCGATGCAAGACGAACGTTGCCATAGTCATCAAATGACAGCACAACGATCTTTCGACTGGTATGCCACCCCAAGACATTTTTTGCGTGCGCTGCAATCTTTTGTTTAAAAAGATTCATAATGTGTGGCATTGATAAATATTCCCCATGTCGTGCAGCGAATTTTCGATTCTGAATTCAAGTGCCTTATGGTAGGCATTCACACCGAATCGCTCACGCAAGTTGTTGTCTTCATAAAGGGCTGTGATGCAGGAAATAAATGACTGGTCATCCTCCTGGGCAAACATAAAACCATTCACGCCATGCTCGATCATTTCGCGATGGCCGCGATCTTCGGTGGCAACCACGGGCACCGAGCACAGCATTTCTTCGGCAAGTCCAAGGCCAAGTCCTTCCTGTTTGCTTGTTGAGATGCCGACATCGGACACAGCGGCAAGGTCTGGCACGTCATTCCTCCATCCAAGGAAACGAACTTCATCAGTCAACCGTAAGGTAGCTGCCAGTTCCATGCTTTTGTTGAGTAGCTCTCCCCTTCCAGCCAGCAAGATCAGAAGATTGGGAATTCGTTTTTTTAGCGCTGAAACATTTCGGAGAAGAAAAGCATGGTTTTTTCGATCGATAAATTCGGCTACATAAAGCACAACAAAGGCATCCTCGGGAATATCCAGTTGTTTCCGCTTGTGGGTTCGTGCCTGCCGATCCAGGGTCTTAAACTTTTTTGTATCCACACCTATCCCTTTCAACTGATAGGTCTCCTTGTTCCAAAAGCGTTCTTTCACCAACATAAAGTCTTCTTTGTTGATGGTGATGATAACATCAGAAACAACGGATAGAATTTTCTCAAGGGGATAGAAAATGAACCAGAACTTTAAGGGTGCACCTTTGTAAAAGTGAAAACCGTGTGCCGTATAGAAAACTTTTGTACCCTTGCGTCTCGCTGCAATTGCCGCAATGCGGGTGATAACAGATACCGCAGGCGTATGACAATGGATAATGTCGAAATGAACAGAACGAATGATCTTTTTCAGCCCCACGAATGCCTTAACATTGTTTGGATCGAAGGGCGAACGTTTGAAAGGCAGGAAATGTACACGGTGGCAGAAACTCAGATCTACGTCACCGCGTTTTTCCACGGCCACATGGACTTCATAACCATTCTGGATGAGCCAATGCAGGTACGGAAAGTGAAATGTGCGGAGATGAATGTCGGACGTTGCCGTGTATAATATTCGTTTGGTGGCCTGCATCAATTGAGGTGGTAGTCAGCTAAAAACGTCTTATAAAAAGTCAACCGCCTTTCGTTCAGTATGTCGCGATGGTATTGGCGAGCGCCTTCAAAACTAAACCGTGCCAGTGTATCAAGGTACGCTTTATCGAGTTTGAGAATCTTCGCTGCAATTTCTTGTGATGATCCGGCATTGAATTGCATATCATTTCGGACCAACTCGGGTATACCTCCTGCGCGTGATCCCGCCACGGGACAGGCGCGACTCATCGCCTCAATCACTGCACGCGGCAAGCCTTCGGTATGACTCGGCTGGATGTAGAGGTCAACGGAGTCGAGAAAGTTAAAAATTTCCGAATGGGGTTTTGGACCTAAAAAAAATACCTGTGACTCAAGCTTTAACCGAGCGACAAGTTGTTGTAGATCTGATGAATCGCCTTGCCCTACCAGGTAGTAGTGCACAATTGTGCCTTGCTGCCTGAGTAGATGGAGCGCCTGTATCACATCGGCCTGTCCCTTATAGGCGACATCAACAGTCCCTATTGTAGCCACACGCAGTGGCGCATTATCGCGCGTTGCAATGTTTCTGATTCTTGACTCGAAAACAGATTCATTTACCTCAGTAATTTCCACGTTCGAGCAAGCAATCTGTTTGGCCCGCGAGGGGTACCTTTTTTGCAGAAATTCGCCTGTGACATAAATCAGATAGGGCAGCTTAGCGACTACATACTTTTGAAAGTATAATTTGTAGTGTGCGATCAGTTTTCCTTTCCAGTTATAATTCCAGTAGGCATCAAAGGTGCACGCCACATATTCGGTAAGAATTGGCTTTCTTAGTTTCAGTGCCGCGAGTGCTGCAATTGTACCGCTGGCACTCGGAAGTCGTGGAAGAATGACATCGTGTTTGCCCACCTGTTCGCGTATAATGCGGTGGGCACGCACATAGTTCTTAAAATACAAGCCGATCGATTTGAAATCGGGTACTTCAACAAATCGAACATTCGGCACATCGACTCTCGAATATCGGGATGCCTCGCTGCTGTGAATTGCCTCCACGCGCATAAGCACCGTAATCGTATCTCCTAGATGCAGGTACCGCTTGATGAGGGAATTGTTTATATGAATACCATAAAAATGACCACGCTCATCGCGAAACATTGGGCCATCATGAACGAATAATAAGCTTCTCATGCGCCAGTTCGAGCGAGCCAGAGGATCATGTTTTGTTCGTGAGTCAGCGCGAAGCCCTGTGTGCCAAGAAACTTCAGCAGCGCTGCCTTCTCTGGTCTTTTATGATGCTCCATGCGGATGGCTCCTATAGTATCAAAAACCTGCTTCCCGGTTGAATATAGGATCTCGTATTCCGCGCCCTCACAATCAATTTTCAATAGATCGACCTTCTCCTTCACTCTATCGTTCAAGATCGATGTAAGACTCACTGTTTCCACCGGCACATTGTCTGTTTTCATTGCTTGAGTGGCCACGTTGTAGGGTGATGAATCTTCCGGCAGGTAAATAATTTTACCATCGGTGTCGGATACTCCCTCATTGAACGGAATAATAATATCCGTAAACTTATTAACCTCGATGTTCTTGCAGAGGATTTCAAAGGATTTTCTGTTGGGCTCAAAGGCATAAACCTTCCGAGCTCCATTGATGGCCGCATAGAGCGAGAACATCCCTATGTTCGCACCGATGTCAACCACAACACCGTTTGCAGGAATTGGCCCATACTCCTGGCGGCAAAAAATCACCATTACCGTAATACTGTCATGTGGATTTGTCGACAAGACAAGACGATGGCCGCTCTTAAGCGAATACGCATTCTCTTTTGGCGCTTTAAAATTTAGGTAGGAATCAATCAATGACCACGGGTTATGAAACGCCCTTGTCCGCCATAGCATTGTCGTAATATCCTTCAGTTTTCCAGGAATTCTTTTGAGTACTATCCTTCTGCCTAGCAGTTGCATTATGAATTTATTATTGTTTTAAATATTGAAAAGTTACGATGTTCATTGTAATAATCTTTGGCAAAAGATTGAAGCTTGTAATCCTGCAGCAGCGTTCGATCCGCTATCAATCGCGTTATAAGGTCTGCAACCAGGGCATCATCGGTGATCGGAATCAACCGCTGATGAAACGATTCTGGTGTTGCCTCCTTGATTGGTTCAATGTTGCTTGCCAATATTGGCAAGCCGGCAAGCATAGCCTCAATCAGCGCGTTTGGCTGGCCTTCTGTCTGCGATGGAAACAAGAACAAATCAAACGTCCGCAACACTTGCGCAACATTCTCCTGCAAACCGAGCGTTCTGTAGTGTCCTTGCAACCCGAATGAGTGCAGTAAGTCAATGAACTTCTGTGAGTCCGTATGTTTACCGCAGAAGACAATCATAACCAACGCTTGATTTTTAATTAGGCGCCTTGCTACTTTACAAATGAACTCATGATTCTTGGCCGGGTCAAACCGACCAACGTGGCCGATGATGAAGTACTCTTCAGGTAGTCGGTACAGTGCACGACTCTCCCCCTGTGATTCAGCAACATCAAACTGCGTTGCCTCAACGCCATTTGGAATCACCTTAAATCGCTGATCTTGCGGAAGTCCTATAAAAAAAGTTTTGAATGCAAATGCAGAATTCGAAAGGATATCTGTTGCGTGACGGTACACCAGGTTGCGAACGAATTGGTTGTACAGCAGCCGAAGACGCGAAAGAGAAAATGCAGTTGTCGATCTGCGGTAAAATGCAACACGCTGGCGCACACCTGCCAAGCGAGAAATCAATATTGGGATTCCTCCAAAATTACCATTCATCGTGCACACTACATCAAAATGGCCAGTTTTAATAAATCGAAAAAATCGTATCCACTTAATGGGATCAAGGTATCCCAACGAATTATAGTGAATTCGTACACCGGCATTAAGAAATAATTCGTGTAGGTCGCCCTTTTCTTTCTGCAACGACATTACTGAAAAATCATAGTCCTCCCTAAAGTATCGAATGAACCGCAACGTATAATTTTCTGCACCTCCGGCATGCAGTGTTGGGAGAACAAAAAGAACGCGCTTCTTCACTTTCTATCGAGAATTCCATTTACAATACCACATTTGAAACATCAGTAGCCGCCAAATAAACGGTTTGTAATAGAAATCCCCTTTTTCAAATTTCTTAACGATGTTCATAACGAAATCCACGTCCTTAAATATTTCGTGCGACAACTTTTCAGGCGAGATGTATTCTTTAATAAGGTAATTAAGATCGGAACGCAACCATCGGAATATTGGTACTGAAAATCCGGTCTTTGGTCTATTCATCATTGCCTCTGGTACATACTGATGAACGATATCCTTCAAAATCCTTTTCTGCGTCTGACCTGAATTTTTGAAGTTATAAGGTAAGCGTGCAACATATTCGATGAGGCGATGGTCCAGTAGCGGCTCTCTTCCTTCCAAGCTGACTGACATCGTTGCCCGATCTACTTTTGTCAGTATATCATTTTGAAGATAAAATTTGAAGTCAATGGCCATTGCCATCTCAATCTCATTTGCAAATTCGTCCGATTGGTCAATCTGAAAAGAAGGAGTCGGAGACGCCTGATAAAAAACACGGTTTCTGAGCGTCAGCGGAAGAGAGTGAATAGCTTTATACAACGCCAATGAAAGCGCCCTATTGTTATTATGAATAGCTCCTCGCATTCCTTGTAAACGATGCATGGTAGCCACCTCACCCTGTGGCAGAACAGCACATACAACGGATAATAAATGTTTGGCCGGCAGCCTCAGCAAGTGAGGAACGCGCTGCATTGCCTGTATTCTTTTTGAAAACTCCTGGTAGCGCGAATAACCTGCGAATATTTCATCGCCCCCATCTGCTGAAAGTGCAACGGTGACTGACTGTCGTGCCAACCGGCTTACCAAGATGGTGGGAATGGCAGATTGATCGGCAAAGGGTTCATCAAAAAAATATGGCAGGTCGGGAACAATGCTTTTCGCTTCTACATTTGTGCAAATCCATTCCTGATGGTCAGTGCCCAAATATGCTGCTGTTTGTTTTGCATAGGGTGCCTCATTATTTCCATGCTCAAAGCCGATCGTAAATGTTTTGAGCTTTTCGTTTCTGTTTTTCTGGAGAATGGCGGCAACCGCTGTAGAATCATAACCTCCGCTAAGAAAAACACCGACTGGCACATCGGAAACCATCCGATATTGACACGATGATTTCAACAGTTCATGAACTTCATGCTGTGCCTCTTCATATGATACCGTCAGCTTGGGCGCGGTATAGAACAAAGCCACATCCCAGTAAACCAGGTCTTGTGTTGATCGGTCATTGAGATTGATCTTTAACGTATGCCCTGGAAGGAGCTTCCATGTGTTCTCGAAGATGGCCTGCGGTGCGGGCACATATCCAAGATCAAAAAAGGAATGAACGGCTGCAGCACTAATATGAGCTTCAAAGCGTGGATGTTGTAGTAAGGATTTTAACTCAGATCCAAATAAAAAGAGGTCGCCTTTAGAGTAGTAGTAAAAAGGTTTTACGCCAGCGCGATCTCTTGAAATGATTAATTCATTCTTTTTTGAGTCATGGATCACAAAGGCAAACATCCCAATAAACTTGTTGATGGCCATTAATCCCCATTCACGATAGGCATGCAAGATAACTTCGGTATCGGATTTAGACTGGAATTGATGGCCTCGTTCGATCAATTCTTGGCGAATCTCAGCGTAATTGTAGATTTCACCATTGAAGACAATCGCAAGCCCATCAAAAAACATTGGCTGATGGCCGGAGTGCGAGATGTCAATAATAGAAAGTCTTGCTTGCGCTAAACCGATTGATGCATTGCCGGCTTCAATAATTTCACACCCTGTATCGTCCGGTCCACGGTGCCTGAGTGAAGTGACCATATCCGAAAGGACCTCTTTGGTGGTGAGGTGTTTAAAATCAAGAAAACCGGTAATTCCGCACATGATGTTTATTTATTTTCCATTAACGCCAGAAGTTGAGGTGTACTCATAAACTGAACGTCTGGCCAACGATCAATAATTTGTTGAATAAGACACTTAAGGCTTCTCAGGCCTTCAACACGATTTTTCGGATAATGGGTTCCAATGTAATTAACTCGGTGAGTGCTAATAATGGCTGGAGTCTTCCAAAAGAAAGCTCGTGAAATGTCGTTGATGCAAGCGGCAACCCAGTCCTTGCCTTGATCGGACGAAGGTTCCAGATAAGCATTTCTAACGCTATAGAACTGACCCAGTGGATTGGCATCTCCCGTTTTATGACTTATGAAAAAAATTTTTCCCCCCGTTTTCTCATCCGGCACTAGCTGAACGCGTTGACCCTGCAGCAGCCGAACACCGGCTCTGTGAGCAGCTTCTTCTAAAGAGGTTGGCCAGGTATAGTTACACGCAATAAAAGATTTGGAGCGATAACCAAAAACAGCTTCGAACTTCGAAAGGCCATCTTCTAATATTTGTGACTTGTTTGAGCCATCTTTTGGGTTAGTAGAATGAAATGCCGCGAGATAATGCCTTTGATAAGGTGATGGTGTGGCAGCGACAACTCCACAATATCCCAGGTCGAACGCTTGCAGAGTCTGATGATCCCCAGCTTGTAAACCTTTTATCCACAACTCAACATTCACATGCTCTCGCGCATGAAATTGTGGCACCAGCAGCCCCTCCTTTATTCCTTGTTGCCAGTGGCTAAAAAAATTGTTTCCATAGTAGCGACCATATGACGTCTGAAAATCCTCAAAATGATAATGGCTATAGTTGTCACCTCGTATTTTATCAAAATCGGGGTTACCCATTACAAAGTTACATGTAAGGACCGGAGACGAAGTGAGACCCTTGAAGGAGTGAAGCACTTCCATAAGCGCAGAAATATCATCACCTGACTCCAGCGCATCGTAATAGTCATAATGATTTTGGTCCACGGGTACTCCTGACTTTTTTAAATTTTCATATGCCTTTTTAGATGGCATTCGAATCGCACCCCAATCGTCTGACTCAAAAACTACGATCCGTTTCTTTGCGTGAAACGCGAAGGCGTTCATCCTATGACTTCTAAGAACGTTTAGCACCATCGATGGATTTATGCTCTATCAGGCATGGTTGAAATTCCGCTTAACCGGCTAAATCGAGAATGGTATCATCAATAAAGCCCGCGATGATTACTACGATGTTGCCGATGAACCAGGAAACTGATGTGACTTCGAGTCCAATGCGCAATTGCATGATCACGTAGAAAGCCACTGGAATTGCCAGGAACATAAGGCTGAAATTGCGCAATGATTGCGAACTGAAATACGTGAAATAACGAATGAGGTATACGCACGCGAGTACCAGCCAGACAAGGAAAAATCTACGGCCCAGTGAGTCGAACGAAAATCCAAAGTTAACAAACGCCAGCAACAGGATAAGAAAAGCCAGGAGGTTCATTTGTGTCTGGTCGTACCGTTTGGTGCGCAACGCGTGGAATGTTGCGATAAGCATGATGACATACATTGAATATTGAATGATCTGGATTCGATAAGCGCGATACCAGGCGGCCGATTCAAGACCTTGTTTGCGGGTTTCGATGTATTCCTCGTTGGAGTAGGCGTAGATTTTCTTTTCAATATTCCCTTCGTCAAGGGAGGCATCCATGAAAGAAACATTGTTATAAAAGAGGTCCGGTACAATAAACGAGAAGGCCAGAACGGCACTGTATATCAAATGGCGATTTCCAAATACGGCATACAATAAGAGTGCTGCCACTGCGTACGTGAACGCGAAATGAACGATAACGGCAAGGAAGGCAAAGGCGATAAAACGGGTCTTTCTTGTGACAATAAAGTGATACGCCCCCGTTAAAAATATCCATGAACCGATCGGGAATCGGATAAAATGGACGTTCGTGATGGGGTTGATAAAAACGAGAAGCAGAAAAATAAGAATCGAAACGGTTGGCCAGATGCCTGGCACATTGTCATAAATGCTGCCCAAAAAAGAAACAAGCAGGAGCGCAAATATGAACGAATGAAATGTAAATATGATTCTTGGATCACTAGTGAAGCGCGAGAACAAGAAGTTTGTCGTATACAGGTAGAAGTCGACATTTTCGACTGATCGGAATAGAAGAATGTTCTGGACTTCGTCTGTGAAGTTGCTTAGCGTGATGTCCTTGGCGGCTTCAAACACTTGTGAATGTTTGTAACCATCCATGGTCTCGCGATTCAATACCATGGAGAAGCCGAGAAGTGTAAAAAACAGAATAATGGTAATCCGACTACTTTGCTTGCCGAAGTCGAAAACAGAAAAGATAAAGGCCAGAAAAGGCCAGATCGCAAAAATCTTTGCTGTATTGGATCGCAACCAAAGGAGAGAGTACCTCATGACAACTCGTTGATATCTTCCAGCATTCGTACGTGGCCTGGCATCGTTACATTTTTCCACGGTTCATACAATCCGATTTTCTGATAATACTTCCGGAGTGCAAAATAACGGCAGGAAGGATTGTTGTTCAGCAGTGAAGTTGACATCGAAGCCACGATTACCGTGTTCCTTGCATTAGCAATGTATACATCGGCTGGTGTATAGTTGGCTATTACACTGTCACCGAACCTCTGTTTTAAAAAAACGGCATGTTTTGAGCCAACTTCCAGGGGATGCAGCTTGATAAAGATGTTTTTCAATGAAAAGTGGTGAATGATTTTTTCGAGCACTTCTAATTCTTTCGGAAAAACTTTTTCATCGGCAATCTTGGGAGCAAGATAAATCAGTGCGTGAGCGAGTTTTTCAACGTCAAGGTCTTGCGAATCCTTAAAGTAAGATGCATAAACCGTCTTCGAGTCGGAGCGAGGAAACAGCGTGAATACATTTTTTTTCTTAGCCAGGCCTGGAAGTCGGTAGATCTCCGGGTTGGTTAACCAAATTTCATCGATCAACGGTGATTTTTCCTCATATCTTCCATAGGGCAGAAATCGGGTGAGGAAAACGTTATGCTGAAACAGCTTTTTGTAAAACTCAAAGGTTTGCCGGGTGCGGCTGGGAAAAAGATTTTTCTCGATCTGGTGATAAAACAATGCACCGTCCTGAATAAGGTGCCGCCTCACGTTAGCAGGTGCATAGTATAGAAAGGCCAGTTCAGGGGCGCGGTAACTATGTACTACAAAAAGATTTTCAAGGGGAGAACTATAAACTTCTCGCAATAAATAGTCTTTCCAGGATGCCTCGTGATCGGGAAAAAAGCTGAACCGTATGTTTGCAGGAATCCTATCCTGTAAAATATGAGACGATCGCGGCCCGGTCGCGATAATGTCATTTATCCACTCTTTAGCTGAAAATCGTTCATCAATGATAGACAAGGAAACCAGGAACTGGTATTCCGTAGCTATTACAAATACATTCCGCTTCAACATTCGTACTACTTCAGTAAAGCATTTACAACTTCAATATCAAACTGGCTGGTCACCGCAAATTCAGTTTTCTTATTCACCATAATGTGACTGACTTTTCCAGCCACCATATTTCCGGTCTCTAAAAATTTTTCTTTTGTTACCAGCATGATACCTCCTACTCCCCGGTAGAGCGCCTCGCGTTCAAGCTTCGTAAATTTTTCATGATTCAGAATCGGTTCAAGCGAGTGACCAGTGTGGTGATAATACATCTTCGTATCCGATCGCACACTGAGCACTGAGTCGGCCTTGAAGATCACAAGCGTGTGAATGGCGTCATCGAGCACCTCAGGAGATAGAAACGGATATTCAATTGATAATGTCATTAATGCCTCGAAATCCAGGTGCAACTCACGAAGTCTGTCGAGCGCCTGTTGCACCGTCTTTGCAAGTGTTTCGTTGGAAAAGGCAAACTCTTTAGGTCGTTCAATAACGATAAGGTCTGGATATGCCGATGCCCACTGATTAATTTCATGTAGGATGTCGTTGTCGGCTACTGAAACTACTACTTTGGAAATTCCTTTCGTTTGCAAGCAAAGTTCAACTTTGCGTTGCAGAATGCTCTTGTTATTGACAGCGTACGTAGGCCAGTTCACTTTGCCGATGAACGTGTTTCGGACCGGTATAATTGCAACCGTGCTGGGTAATTTAAATTTATCCGTCACGAACGTTTCCTTTATCTTCTGGCGCGTGGCGAGAATACGATCTTCGTTTGACGTGAGGTTGTGACCGTGCTGACGATAGGAGAACAGCGGTTGATTGATGTTCGTCACTTTATGATGCATCACAAACTTGATCCAAAGATCATAGCCATCCTGGCAGGTAAAGCTTTCGTTATAACCACCTAACTCTTTCAGGAACTCAAGGCGGATCATTGTGCAGGCACCATGCGCAGGCTGGTCATAGAGCGACACTTCCTTTTGAAAATTATGCCTTCGTTCCTCCCCTGTAATCCTGCCCTCGCGATCCACGTAGTAATAGTCGGGAAAGACCAAGCCAAGCGATGGATCGCGCTCAAGAACATCTGCCATCGACTGCAATGCATTCGGCTCAAGGTAGTCATCAGCATCAAGCCTCATGAGGTATTTCCCATTAGCTGCGCGCATGGCAATATTATTCGTGATGTTCAGCCCCTTGTTCAGTTGATAGATGATATTGATCTTTTCGTGCTTTCTGTATTCCTCAATTATCTCGCGGCTGTTGTCTGTTGAGCCATCGTCAATGATAATCAGCTCGAAGTTTGTGAGCGTTTGATGAAGTACACTTTCAATTGACTGACGGATGAAATTACCGTAATTGTAATTGGTGATGTATACCGTTACCAGTGGTTGCTGCATAGTGGGAAGTAATATCCTGCTGAGTTACTGTAATTCGAAGGGGAAAGGCGTTCCGTTAAAGCCGACCATTACTCTCCGTAGATTAAACAGATCGAATTGCCCCGTGGCGTTGACGCCATGGATTGCTGAAGGGCTGCAAACAATCCCGAAATCCCGGAGAATCTCGATCACGCGCTCGTTGTAGTGATGCTGCTGACCTTCCGGATAAGCATAGTGTGTTATTTTTTGTCCAAGATTATACTCGAGCAGTTTAATGGATACTTCAATATCACGAACGAGTCGCTCATCAGGTGTGATGGCTGCGAGAATATCGTGATACAATGAGTGTCCTCCAATGATAAAATGCTTGCGTCTCGACATCTCCTTTAATTCCTCCCACGAAAGCTTTTCATAATTTTTTGAGTGGTTGACGCTGGGCGTTACTCCCGTTTGCATTTTCACCGCTGCCACTACGCGGTCTTTCTCACCCATTGCTTGTTTTTTGCAATAAGCTTTTATCGTCAGCAGTGCATCCAGTTTTTGCTGTAGCGATGACACCGGAAAAATCGTATCCTTTTCAAGCCTAACATCGATCGATCCTTTATCGGTGAGGTTAATACAGTCCTCCAGTTCATCAACCCAAAACATCATATCTGTATTGATAATACCGCTTGTGATGTAAAATGTTGCCGGAACGTTGAACGCGTCCAATACCGGGGTTGCAACCGTTAGGTTATTGCGAAATCCATCATCAAACGTAACAGCAACCGAGTTCCGCGGATATGGCTTTTTGTTGTGATGAAGGTCGACAACCTCATCCATTGTCAAAAGAACGCAATGGTTCGAAATGTATTCCATTTGCCGCGCAAATTCATCAACAGGCAAGTGCTTTTTGGAATTGTTTTCAATGCCAGCACTTTCACTGTCAGTGACGCCATGATACAGCAATACGGTCAAGATATTATCGTGTTGCATAGTTGTAATGTCGCTCAAGTTTTCCCACGAGTGAGTGTTTGATAACAAGAGGCATGAAGGAATAATACCTGCCTTTTTTTGTCTGAGGGCGGCTCGTGAGTTCTCCGGTCAGGTAGTTGCCAACCGCACGTGCAACGAGCTCTGCACAGAGGGCCGTTTCATAATGACGTAATTGGAACACTTTTGTACCGGGTGGATATTGAAGCTTTTCCTGGAAGACGATTTCACCTGTGTCGAGGTCGTTATCCATTTTATGAATGGTGACTCCGGTGTTTTCAAAATCGCCATGATAGATTGCCCAGAGATTTGTGTCGAGTCCGCGATATTCCTCTGCGATCCCCCGATGGACGTTAAGCGCGCAGTCAGAAAATTTCCGGATTATCCGTTGTGCCACTTTCCGTGTGCCAAACACGATGCCGAAATGTGGGTTGATTTCAGCAAGAAGGGTTTCAACACGAAGATCGTTTATCGTGGGATAATAATGTACCGGAATTTCGTCCAAAGTATTGTCGAACTCACGGAAGTATTCACGCCCCTCGTATTCCCTTTCTTCGTTCTCGAAAAACGGCCCAGTCTCAAAAGCAGGCTTGATGGATTCGGTTTCGAAGATCACCGCATGAACAGGGACATTTTTCGCAATAAGCGACTTAATGAAGAACCTCCGGTGAGGAGTATCCGAGCCAAGTATTACAATTTTTTTCACACGCCAAGAGCAAGCTTCTTTGACATCTCGTTTCCAATCTGCGTCATCATCCTAAACTCCTCAGGGGTAGCACTCAACGCATGATCGCGAATAGTAACGTCTGACTTGTCGAGCGTAAAGTGCTTTTCAATCACCGAAGCGCCACGACAAATGGCAAGGAGCGGAACATCGATGCCAATCGTATGATCGCTGTAACCGGTGTATACTGATCCTTTGAAATTTTTCGGTAGATCAGTTAAGTCCCAGGGGGTTGTTGGGTATTTTGATTTGCACCAAAGGTACTGAACGTTCGGAGCCGTGAGTGGTAATTCAGGTTTGTTCCACATGCCCAATGAAATATAAGTAGGCTTTCCCTCATTCACGATCTCCTTCACCAGATCCAGATTATCCACTACAGTACGTGAAGCGATCTTATAGCGATGGAAATTAAATGGCTTAATAAGATCGTATGCTTCTTTTGTAAAAACTGAGAAAAGTAACTCTACTTCGAAGTACTCGGCCCACTTCTTCAGGTTTGTGAGTACTTCTTGATTGATAGCGTTCATCTCACCTTCTTTTGCACGCCACCCTAACTGGAACTTTACGATGGTAGCTCCGGCATATTTCGCCTGGCGGATCAATTCATAGGCAAGGGCAAAGTTCCCGTTGTGATTGAGACCTATTTCGGCAATAAATTCTGTTTTCATTTTGGAATCCGTGATTGGTTGCAATGTTTATTTTGATTCAACTATTTTTTTAAACTTCGGTAAAATCTCGGCCAGATTATACTTCCAGTGTTCATGTGCAAATGAGGCTATGATAGCCTGCGAACGCTCGAAGTCCTCAGGCGTATCCAGCGCTAACTGGATTCCCGCAGCTTCAGGGAGGTTTTGATTGTAAAAGAAGTAGAAGCGATTATTTTTCAACTCGTACAAGTAATTCGTTACGTGCTCCTGATAGCTGGGATTCGAATTTATCACGGGCATTTGTGACTTGTAATAAGGTGCCGAGACAATCTCGACACTCATGCCTTTCGGATAAGTACGTTTATGCACGTTCGAAAGAAAATCATATTGGCCATGGGATGCAAATTCAATCATTTCAGCTAATAGAGGAATGTCAACAAAAATGTTATCACCATTGATCCGGACAATGTAGTCAAAACCGGCTTCCATGCCAGCCTGCAGAAAGCGTTCAGCAACATTTTGCAACGACCCGCGAAACAAACAAACGCCACATGCTGAAGCAAATTTAGCAATTGGATCGTCAGACTCCTGAGTCGAAGTCGCAATCACAATATTGTTCTTTGGGACAACACGCTCGACACGCTCAACAATATAACGCAACGTCTCCTTGCCATTGATCTTCATCAGTGCTTTTCCCGGAAGACGTGAAGAACTGTACCTCGCTAGTATGACTACCCCTACCTTCATGACCTTTCTCCTATTTTTTTTGCCGGGCTTCCTCCCCATATCTCATAAGGCGGGACAGATTTGTTCACGACCGAGTTTGCTGCAATGACCGCTCCGTCCCCAATGTTGACATCTTTTAAAATCGTTACATTACTGGAAATCCAAACATCATCACCAATATATATTTCCCCGGTTTCGTTTTCCTGTTGATTTATTGGCAAGTGACGAGCGGTCCTGTGGTTGCTGTCAACGATGTAAACAAAGGCCGCGATGAGGCAATCTTTTCCTATGCGGATTTTCTTTGACGCGAATAAGAAAGTGTGATAGCCTATTGTTGTACGTTCACCAATTTCGATTGTTGCTTTTGCATTGCAACTGCATATACGCGCTCCTTCTTTGAGAACTACATCGTTCCCAACTGCAATATTTCCCGGATAACGCATGAGTTTGACGTTCCGTTCAATGAATACGTTCTTTCCGAGGTATCCAACTTGTCGTTTCAGCACAAACGAGCGTAGCCGGTGAATGAATGTAAATCGTAGATGCTTTCTAAGCTGCGACATGATTATTGAAAAATATCAAGACGACTGTGAATTTCCCTATCAATTTTTTCCGAGTATCGATCTGCTGCAGCCTGATTCAAGTGCGCAAAATCGATAAAGTCTGATGTTTGAAACGATGGATCAGCAGCGGAATCCAGAAAGTAAATATCTTCTCCCGCGCGTTTATTGACAAAACCTCGAAAGTCAGCGATCTGGCGTTCGGTGTACTGCTCAAGTTCTTCTTTACGAAGCGGAGGCATGCAAATAAAAACAACAATCCCGTGATCTCTGGAAAACTGAAGTATTCGGTCGAAATATTTAACCTGCAGGTCAAGAAAACCAAACCTCCGTTTTATAAAATCCTCGTCCGAAGCCACACCCGTGCGGATGAATTGCCCATTATCCTTCAGCCCATGCTTATCATAGGGAAACTGCAGAAGCCTTCTTGCCTTATACGGCTTTACGACCTCTAGCTGTGTCCGCAGGCTGATCTTGTTATCGTAGTCGGCCAGATACTCGCTGCCCAGGTATTTCCCATATGCATAATTGCGCGTGTCAGAAAAAATATTGAACTGGAAATAATCGGTGCCCAGCACCAGGTATTTAATCTTCTTGCCGTTTTTATAGATCCACTCAAGTTTATAGTAAAGCTGATTGTATGAATCGTTGTTATGTGAGAAGTTAAAAGCAGGTATGGTAAATTTGTCCGGATTAACTCCGCAATAAAATTTAGAATTGCCGAGTATGAGTAGGTCATACTTCCGTGCAAGTGCATTTGAAAATGAGTTATCAAGCTGTTCTTCCACGGTTGGCCCAAACGCTTTCTCCAGCAACACCGGGAGCACAAATGCATTAAACCCAAGGTAAAGCGCGGTGGAGATGGTGCAGAAAATAAAAAAGCGGAGAATCAATCTCTTCATTTCTTAGAACTGAAAATAAATAAACTCATACTCCTGACCAGCGAACATGATAATGGCAAACCCGATCAGATTATAGAACGCCCAACGTACGGGACGAGGAGACGAAGCGAACAGTGTTTGTATGGCGTATTGGTTCCTTCGGCCACTCCATTCAACAACAATGAAAAATACGATCAAGGCAAGTGTAAGGCGCAGACGCGGGTTGACAAACGCAGGCTCCAGCAACTGGCTTGAGAAAATTCTGGCAATGATATCAACGGATTGCCCAACGGTATCAGAGCGGAAGAATACCCAGGCAATAACGGTTATAAAAAACGTAAACGATATCTGGAAGAATTCTTTCATCGAGGGAAGTGTTGCGTTTTGTGCAACAATGTCGAGGTGTTGACGGTTCCTGTTCACCAGCAACAAGGGAATGAAATACATCGCGTTTAACAAACCCCATACAATGAAAGTCCAATTCGCTCCATGCCAGAATCCACTCAGCAAAAATATGATGAATGTATTGCGTAGCTGCATCCATTTACCTCCCCTGCTTCCGCCCAGGGGTACGTACACATAGTCTCTGAACCAGGACGAGAGCGATATATGCCAGCGTCTCCAAAATTCAGCGATGTCTCGTGAAAAATACGGAAATGCAAAATTTCGCAACAATTCAATCCCAAACAACCGGGCCGTTCCGAGCGCGATATCTGAGTAGCCTGAAAAATCACCGTAAATCTGGAAAGCAAACAGGACGGCAGCCAGAAACAATGTGCTTCCACTATGCTCTGCCGAGTTACCAAACACGTCATTCACATACAGCGCACAACTGTCCGCTATCACAATTTTTTTGAACAGCCCCCACAGTATCTGTCGGAGTCCATCGACAGCCTGTGAATAATCAAACGTACGCTCCTTTTTAATCTGCGGCAGCAGGTGGGTCGCGCGTTCGATCGGCCCCGCGACAAGCAGCGGAAAAAATGTTACAAAAAGAGCATAATCAATAATATTCTTCTCGGCCCGAATGCGTCCATAATAGATGTCGATGATGTAGGACAATCCATGGAAGGTGTAAAATGAAATCCCTACAGGGAGAATTATGCCGAGCGTCCATGGGCTGGCCTGAATACCGATCTGACCCAGCGCTTCGGTGAACGATTCGACAAAGAAATTATAGTACTTGAAGACCCCCAGGAAACCGAGATTAATGACGATGCTAAGCCACAACCAGAATTTTTTGCTACGCGGAGTAAGCGCCTGGCCAATCTTAATTCCGGTAACATAGTCGAGAAGCGTTGAGAAAATCAACAAAAATAAAAAGCGCCAGTCCCAGCAGGAATAAAAGTAATAGCTCGCAACAAGTAGCATTACGTTTTGAACACGCAGGTTTCGCTTTGACAGAAACCAGTATGCAAAAAATACAATCGGGAGGAAAATGGCGTAACTCGTGGAATTGAACAGCATTAACTTGCGATTAATTGATACTGCAACATCTTACTAAAGCGCGCGGAATCCCGCGCAAGATTAAGGTACGAGTCGCATGCAACGATGCGCCCTTGCTCCATCAGCAATACTTTATCAGCTTGGCGAATGGTAGAAAGGCGGTGCGAGATTAAAAAAATGGTACATGTACCTTTAAGTTTTTCAACACTTGAGCGGATCACAGACTCGGTTTCTGCATCCAACGATGAGGTTGCTTCATCCAAAATTAGTATCGGTGGCCGCTTGTAAAGTTCGCGCGCGATGGCAATGCGTTGTCGTTGTCCTCCGCTCAGTGACACGCCTGTCGCTCCAATCACCGTATTCTCACCGTTTTCAAGAGTAGATACAAAGCTATCAGCAGACGCAGCTCGGAGTGCGTTGTTAAATAAAACAGAGGCATCAGCGCTGCCATCCCACAACGTGACGTTGTTTTTTATCGTATCATTGAAGACCACTGGTTCTTGCGCGATGTACCCGATCTGCTTTCGGAAATTCAGCACATCGATTTCCGGCATAGGAACGTTGTCGATGCGTACCTCGCCCGACTCGGGATTGATCAGCCCTGCAACCAGGTTGACGAGCGTGGATTTACCACTACCACTCTCCCCTACGATCGCAACCAGTTCATTTTTTCTGAACGTTGCAGATACGTTATTTAAAATTTGGGACTGCCCGATTTTAACGGTTACATCACGAAGTTCAATTGAGTCAGAAAATTGAACTGGTTTCTTTCCTTTCAGGGATTCGCGCGATTTTAAGAGCTGGTCCGAAAACTGAGACAAACTTTCAAGTGATCCAGAAACCGTGAGGAACAAATTCCGTTGCGTTTGCATCATCATCAGATATGTAAGCGCCCGGTAAAAGAAAAGCAGACTGATGAGTATGGGGGCCAACGGTGCTCCAAGCACTTCCACCTGAAGGTAAATAAGACCTGAGATGATGATTACGACCATGGGTTCACGCGCGGCTGTAACGATCGCTGTCAGTTTTCCGATCAATTTATTATTGGACTCAAGTTGCTCTATTTTCTCATCCAGTTTGTCGGCATAGCGAAAATTCAGACCGGTTGCCTTCAGGTACTTTAAATTGAGAACGAATTCAAATAACAGGCCCTGAAAACCGTGCGCGTCTTCCGTAAGCTTCCTTGACGACTTCCTGGTTTTTTGATAAATCCGGTGATAGATAAGGTTTGTCAGAAACCCACCTGAGCAAACCAGCAATGCGAACTCTGCGTTAACCAGAAATGCAAAGATGATATAGATTGCTACCAGCACGGCAAATTGAAACGAGAGAAAGTATGACTGATATGCCCTTGAAACACGATCAACTTCTCCCGTGAGCGAATTTTGTATTTTTCCCTGATCTGTCTGAAGGAACGTCAGGTAGTCAAGACTGACAATTGATTTGACGAGCGATTTCCGCACACGTCTCACAAAATATTGTTGTACAGTCACCCGATACATCGCATTGACGTATTGCGCAATCCCCTTCAGCAAGAAAAAGACGGCCATAAACGCCAGCACCGAAACGATTGTCAGCGGGATGCCAGCTTGCGCAAACAAGTCAATGATGAAACCAAGTTTACCTAACTGACCCGAATCGACCTCCTTTTTACTTTCTACTACCTGCAACAGGGGCAGAAACATCGTCAGTCCAAGCCCGTCCAGTAACCCGACTGAAATGTTCAATGCAAAGGCAACAAAAACCCGATACCTAAGTCGTGAATAAAAAAACGAAAAGGTTTGAAAGTATTCTTTAACGAAGCGTTTCACTCGCGCAACCATGTTCTCCTCAAGTAAGATCTGGTGTTACTCTGAATAGTAAGAATCCTGCTCTCCCTTATTGCCGCCATACCCGTAGCCATAGCCATACCCGTAGCCATAACCGTAGACATAACCATAACCATAACCTGGTCCAGAACGGTAAATGTCATTGAGCACGATGCTCACATTTGTGATTTTACGCGTTTGATAAAAATCCTCAATGGTTTTCAATAGATCTCTTGGGGTATAATTTTGTCGAACAATAAATAATGTATGATCAACCATCGATGACAACACGAATGCGTCAGTCACCAATGCGATCGGGGGCGAGTCAATGAATACGTAGTCGTATTTTGCTTTTGCTATTTCGATAAATTGCTGCATCCGTCCATGCAAGATCAATTCAGACGGATTGGGAGGAACAGGCCCGCCACTGACGATATCAAGATTCTCAAAATCCGTTTTTCGAACGACTGCATCGAACTCAGAAAGGCCCGCAAGAAACTGACTTAGACCGGTAGAATTGTCGAGGTTAAAATCACCAAAAATCCTTGGCCTGCGCATATCCGCACCCACAATAAGAACCTTTTTGCCCGACATCGTAAAAACTGAGGCAAGGTTGATGGTAGTAAATGTTTTTCCTTCGCCACTAATTGAACTTGTAATCAGGAATACACCTTTTTGCTTTCCCTGGAGAAAAAAGAACAAGTTTGAACGAAGAGCGCGAAACGATTCTGATATAGCAGACTTTGGCTTATTTAATACTTCCAGGTTCTGATCGGTGCGCTTGTGACCCACACCACCAATGAACGGTATCTGTGTCACCTTCTCGATGTCTTCTTTTGACTGAACGCGATTGTTCAGCAATTCCAACAGAACAAAAACAATGAATGGAAGAATTATCCCGATCGAGAGACCCAGCAGGTAATTTTTTACCGGAGCTGGTGAGATCGGTCCGTTGGCAACCGGTGGATTTACAACAACAATGTCGGTGGTATTTGATGCTTTGGAAATTCCAGCCTCTGCATGCTTTTGCAGCAAGAACACATAGAGGTTTTCAAGCAAACCGTAATTTCGCTTAATGTTAACAAGCTGACGTTCGGCAACCGGTAGCTGATTCAGTTGGCCCTCGATCTCGCGGATGCCCGCGTTCAAAAAATCGAGCTTAATTTTGTCGACTGATTTTTGGTTCTTCACTGACTCCAGAATGTCTCCCTTGAGTTCAGCCATTCGCTTGGTTCCTTCTGTTACTAATGGGTTGGTCAGCTTTTGGCTTCTGGTCAGCAGTTTGATATCCGTTTGCAGTTTCATCATGTCGGAAATCAATGCGATTAGAATCGGATCCGTAATGCCAACGGAGGAGGGCAAAATTACCTGGTCAAGGTTGTTACTTTTATTGATGTATGTTGTGAGGTAGTCATAGTAACGCGAACGGATAATCAGATCTGTTTTTTGCAGTTCAAGTCCTTCCACTTTCTGGTATAGGCGCAGCGCTTCGCTGTTAAGGTCCGTCACGATGTTTTTATTTTTGAAGACTTCGAGTTGCCTTTCTGCCTTGTTGAGCGAGTCGCTGATGCTCTTAAGCTGCGTGTCTATAAAATCGATTGTGTTTGTGGCCGCCAGATTTTTTTTCTCAAGATCATAATTCTGGTAGTTTTTTATGAGCCCGTTTATGAAGTCGACTTCCTTTTTCGGATTTGATCCATTTATCGTAAGGTTGATCACACCCGCCCCTTCTTCTGCCCATTCGGCATTTAATCGCTTTTCATATACGGTTGCTACCTCGAGGGGTGTGCCGTACGAATACGCAAAGTCACGCTCAATCACTTCTTCATCAATTGGGCCAATGGTAGTAAGCTTGAAGGTAATGTCATTAATCGTTACCTGATCACCGAATTTTTTCGCTTCGGTGTGATCACCCGCCTGGTCCGTAAATTCTAATTTGTAACGGGTGCTGTCAATAACCTGGAACTTGAAGAATAAACGGCTCTCTTCCTTTTTCGAGATGATGTTCACGGCAAACGGTAATGTTCTGTAGGATTCGGACGTTAGCAGATTTCCAATCCGGTAAAACGATTCTTGAAAATTCAATTCAGAAACCGTACGCTCCATCAGGGGCATCGACTTTATGATGTAAATCTCATTCAGGTAATTGCGGTAAAACTTTACCAGTGGATTATTAGGGTACAGCAATTCACCTCCGGAAACTTCTTCCGACTCTTTAATGATAATGGACGCCTCTACCTGATAGACTTTCGCTGCATATCGGTTTACTAGATAGGCGATAACTAGACCAGTAAGGATTGAGAGTACAATAAAATACCAAAATCGGATTGCTTGGAAAAGAATCCTTTTCGGTTCAATAGGAAGCATCTCTTTCTCTTGTCCGGAATTTAAAGAGGCTGCTTGGCTGGGCTGAGTGGAGTTCAATTTTGGGTAAGATTAATCGTTAAGACTACAAGGGTTAAGGCCGAAATCAGAAGCGAAATGTTTTGTCCAAAATACTTTCGATAAGGTCGTTGCTTTAACGCTGGCACAATAAGCAAATCGTTTTGGTTAACAAAGAATGCAGGAGACGTGATGAAGTCCTCGTCCAGGAGATTGACATACTGAACTTCGGCCCTACCTTGCTTCATTCTGACCAGTTTTACATTGCGTTTATCCGCCAGATCCGTTAATCCTCCCGCCAAACCAATTGCTTCCATGAGATTGACACGATTGTTAGTCAGCGTAATGGAGCCTTCCCGGTTAACTTCGCCAAGCAACGTAATGCGGAAGTTGATGAGTCGCACTTTCACAATAGGTGCCTCAAGGTATTGATCAGCAATTTTTTGAAGCGTATCCTGCGCCTGATACACCGTAAGACCACCTACTTTTACCTTTCCTATCACCGGAAAAGGCACATTTCCCTCCTGGTCAACCAACTCGCCAATGAGGAGCGGATTAGCCTGTTGCGAAAGTTGCTGACCGCCAACCGGCACATCCTTCTCAAAAAAATCATATTCTTTTTGCGTTAAACTCTCAAAACGAATCGAGAGGATATCTTCGGGTTGAATTCGATACTCGAAACCAAGGTAATCATACTGCCGAACAACCGAATCTTTGGGCAGTTCGGACTGGTTTATGTCCTTGTGCTGCAGGTATACAAATTTCCGATTAGGGACGCAGGATGTCAGCAAACCAGCAAACACAACCGCGAGGAGAACATATAACCTCATTTTCAGCTTTACAATTTTTAAAGTTATTAAATTCTTTGCGCCAAGTGCCACCCTCATTGCGATTGTGGGCATAACTCGGCCAAAGCTTCGCCTCCTCAGTCCCATATTGCGGGGTGAGCAGGTAAGAAATGGAAGCAATAAACCCTAGTCCTTACGCCAGAGGCACAAGGCTTTATCAGGATTCAGACTCTTTTTATTTTTTTCAAACTCGTCCTTCGTCAAGACAAGCACACGAATTTTGCGACTGATTAATTTCTCAGCCTTCGAAACCAACGTGTTTGTGTATTTCAGATCGATTGTCCCCACCAACACCAGATCAATTATTCCGGTATCCTTTCCATTGGCATAGTCGCCCGTGATTAGCCCAAGCTCCAGTTCGCCCATCCGGGCGAGGATCATGTTAATGATGTTGTCGGTTATTTTATCGATACCCAGATACTTGTGAACAAGTTTTTGTAGTTCCGGGTAGAGTGGATGGTGAACATTCGCGCTATACTCAATGATATTTCCCTTACCAGACGAAACAAGGTAACCGGCCTTTGAGAGGTTCATGAGTTCATGCCGTATCGAATTTGTGGACTCTCCGAACTCATCCGCCAAGCCACGCAAATGAGCCTTTGAATGACTGTTGAGAAAGAACTTCAACAGCATCTTCAGGCGGGTGCGGGAGGTAATAATGTGTTCGAGCACAGCGGCAAAAGTACAAAACGAGTAATTTTTTTACTCGTTTATGTACTAATTTATCCAAAATTACAGCTTTTTAAGCAGAAAAGCAGGTATTTGAACCCGTATAAGCTGATCGATGCCCTCCAATGCAATAACGAACGTTTCAGCATCTGCCGCCTGAATGATGACCCCCTCGATACCCTTTAGAGGTCCATCCATTATCTTGGCGCGCTGCCCGGATTTTAACGTAACGTGATCAAGGGTATCAGCTTCCATGGTGAAACCGGTAGCGAGAAACCGTTGAATGATTTCAATGTCTTGTGCTCTCAGCACTGCTGGCCGGCCTGCAATTTTTATGTTCCAGGCGATCCCTGGAACTTGTAGGATATCGGGGATTTTGTGCTCGAAATCAAAAACAAAAATATACGAGTTGAAAAGCGGCACCTCCACCCTCTTCTTGCGATCACTCCACTGGCGTAACACCTTATGTAACGGTAGAAATGTTTTGAATCCGCGCTTCTGTAGAACTTCGCTTACTTTTTTTTCCTGACGACTCTTCGTATAAAAAACAAACCAATGCTGCTGCATGGGGCAAAGCTGCTCATTTTTTTCGTCTTAGGGTAAAGCTATACCAATCCTCCATCAGGGGCAACTGTACGTAGGTTTCATCTCCCATGTATTCCCATCCGGCCTTGGAAAGTAGATTCATTATATACATGGGCGACATCGAATTGGTGACCTGTACCGAATCTATCTTGATGGTCTGACGCTTGGGGGCACCTTGCTGGTTATCAATAAGTCCATAGTCAATCACATAGACCGGTTTGAAAGTACTTTTTTCGATGAAGTATAGAAATTGAATATACGTGATATCCTTGTCGCTGCTTACATTCTTGTTGTCGACAACGATCTGCGCTGAGGCATTCGGCACTGCGATGAAAGCTAAACCGGTAATGATCAGCGCACGGGTAAGAAGTGTGAATCTCATAGCGAATTGTTTACTGTCCGCTATCTATTGGATGAAAGTCGTGCCAAGGTAGCCTGACTGCTGACTTGTATCGTCATCGCTGACGGTACCATTGGTAAACCCGCTTTAACCCCTCTGAAAAATAGACCGTGGGATTGTAGCCGAGCATTGACTTAATTTTGGAGATATCAGCTTTTGAATGTTTTACATCCCCCGCCCGCTCAGGGCCATACATGGCTTGAATTTTTTTTCCCGACACTTCGCAAAGAATTTGAATCATCTCGTTTAGCGTGGTTTGTTCACCGCAAGCTACGTTGTACACCTGGTTAAGCGCGTCCCTTCTCTCTGTGAATAAGGCAAGAACATTCGCCTGCACTGCGTTGTCAACGAAGGTGAAATCACGGCTGTGTGAACCGTCACCGTTAACGACCGGCTGTCGGTCTTCAAGAAATGCCTTGCTGAACAGCGGAATAACGGCAGCATACGGGTTATCAGGACTCTGTTTAGGCCCAAAAACATTAAAGTAGCGGAGTCCTACATAATCCAACCCATAGGTCTTATTAAAAACATCTGCATACAATTCAATCGCAAATTTTGTAATGGCATAGGGGCTCAACGGTCTGCCTATGCGCTCCTCTTTCTTTGGAAGCTCGGGACTATCACCGTAGGTACTTGAAGAACACGCCAGCACAACACGGTTTACCTTATTTTGAACGGACGCAAAGAGAATATTTACAGTTCCTTCAATATTAACTTGCGTTGACCGCATGGGGTCCTTAATCGAGCGCGGCACTGATCCTAGCGCAGCCTGATGGGAAATGACATCAAATCCGCGCGTATGCTCGAGCATTGCAGCATAATCGCAGATATCGGCTTGGATAAATTCAAATTTGGGGTTGCCCTCGAATTCTTTAATGTTGTCGTAATATCCGTTGGAGAGGTCATCAATCACACGGACCTTTGCTACACGCGGGTCGTTGAGTAACTGACCTGTCAGATTCGATCCAATAAAACCGGCACCACCGGTAATAATCACCTTTTTTGTAGACATCTCTCTCGATTGAGGCGCAAATTAACTAAAAATTTATTTGACCTTAATGCCCGTTTTTAATGCACAATGAAATAAGGATTGACGAGGTCAACCTTGTTGTAGGTAAGCTCACTTGTAGTTCCAGCCTGGTAAACGTGCAGCCCGGCTTCCTTAACAATGGCATGAGCCGCAGCGGTATCCCATTCCATAGTAGGTGCAAACCGGGGGTAGATATCGGCCTCACCTTCTGCCAACAGCAAAAACTTTAAACTACTCCCTTTCGAAACTAAAACAGGGTTTGTAAGAGTAGTGATAAACTTTTCTGTCTCTTCGTTCATGTGGGAGCGGGAGGCCACTACGCGGACGTCCCGTTGTCTCGAGTCCCGCGTTGAGGGTTTAGAAAGTCTTTTAACTCCGTCTGACCCTTTTTTCCAGGCCCCGTCTCCGTTGCAGGCGTAAAAAATTTCATTTGTGATGGGGATGCCAACAACGCCCAGAACAGGTATTCCATTTTCAATCAGTGCGATGTTAACGGTGAACTCACCATTGCGCTTGAGAAATTCTTTTGTACCATCCAATGGGTCGACCATCCAGAACAGATTCCAATGTTTGCGGTCTTCATATGGGATATTTCTCCCCTCCTCGCTCAACAACGGTAATCCTGTTTGTTTGAGTGCTTGCTCAATTACGTGATGTGCCCGCTTATCAGCAAGGGTCAGGGGTGAGTTGTCACCCTTGACTTCGGCCTTAAAATCGCCCGAGTTGTACACGTCAAGTATTTCACGGGCAGCGGATTCCGCAGCGGAGATGGCGAGGGGGAGTAAAGTAGATAAGGTATTCATGTGAGCAAACGGTTGGGTTTGACTGGATGGCCGGGGACGGGAGCCGGGAGAGCCCGGTTGCCTGGTAGCCTGGCTCTCCTCTTATACGATCATCCCTGCGGCTACCGTCTCATTCGTTCCCTCATCCACCAGAATCAAACTTCCAGTGATGCGGTTCTTGCGATAGCTGTCGAAGAATAACGGTTGGGCTGTGCGCAGTTTTACCCGGGCGATGTCGTTCATCTGAAGCTGCTCAACGTTCTCAACACGGGTCAGGGAGTTGATATCGAGCTTGTATTGAATTTCCTTTAGCACTCCACGTACTTCGCGCGTTGTGTGTTTGATGAAAAATTTCGTATTCACGTTGACCGGACGTTGATTCATCCAGCAAAGCATCAGGTCGATATCCTGTTCACCCTGTGGTTGATTGTTGGGTTTGCAGATGATGTCTCCACGGCTGATATCGATTTCATCTTCCAGCGTCAGCGTGACGGACATTGGTGCAAACGCTTCGGCAATCTTTTCACTGCCGAAATCGATCGACTTGATTTTCGAATTAAATCCGGAAGGAAGCACAAGCACTTCATCACCGGGTCTGAAAATGCCACCTGCGATTCTTCCCGCATACCCGCGATAGTCGTGATATTCTTTCGAATGCGGTCTTACCACATACTGCACCGGAAACCTGCTGTCAATATGGTTGTAATCGCTCTCGATGTGGACGGTCTCCAGCATGTGCATCAAGGTCGCGCCCTGATACCATGTTGTCTTCTCCGAACGATTCACAACATTATCTCCTGCCAGTGCGCTGATGGGTACAAACTGAATGTCGGAGACTTCAAGCTTGGATGAGAATGCTTTATATTCTTCAACGATCCGATCGTAAACAGCTTCATCATATTCCACAAGATCCATCTTGTTCACGCATACGATGATGTGCGGAATTTTTAACAGCGATGCAATGAATGAGTGCCGGAAAGTTTGTTCAACAAGACCTTTTCGCGCATCGATCAAAATCAATGCGAGATTGGCTGTTGACGCGCCCGTCACCATGTTACGTGTATACTGAATATGGCCAGGAGTATCTGCAATAATGAACTTCCGTTTTGGTGTCGCGAAATAGCGGTATGCAACATCGATCGTAATTCCCTGCTCGCGCTCGGATTTCAATCCATCGGTCAACAATGAAAGATCAACATAATCGAAACCTTTCTTCGCACTGGATGCTTCAACCGCTTCGAGTTGATCCTCGAAAATCGATTTGGAATCGTAAAGCAATCTTCCGATCAGTGTACTCTTGCCGTCATCAACACTTCCAGCGGTCGTAAACCGTAATAATTGATTATTAATAAAACTCATAAACTTGTTCTCCTACGTTCCGTTTAGTGGTGATCTCCGGGCGCCACAGCATTCCGGCTCCCGGCTCCCCTTTTTAAAAATATCCGCTCTTCTTTCTATCCTCCATTGCCGTTTCACTTCGCTTGTCGTCATGACGGGTGCCGCGTTCGGTTTTGCGTGATACGGAAATCTCATCGATAATTTTTTCGAGCGTATCGGCATCCGATTCAACAGCTCCCGTGATTGGCATGTCGCCACACGTGCGGAAGCGGACGCGTTTACGTGTTGGCTTTTCGTCCGGCTTGAGCTTCAGCCACGGTGAGGTAGAGAGAATCGCCCCATCTCTTACAATCACTTCACGCTCATGCGCATAATATAATTTTGGAATTGGAATATTCTCGGAATAGATATACTGCCAGACATCCATCTCGGTCCAGTTTGAAATCGGAAATACGCGGAAGTGCTCACCGATGTTTTTTCTGCCGTTAAAAATATTCCAAAGTTCAGGTCGTTGATTTTTTGGATCCCATTGCCCAAACTCATCGCGGTGCGAGAAGAAACGTTCTTTCGCACGTGCTTTTTCTTCATCGCGCCTCGCTCCGCCCATGGCTGCATCAAACTTATTCTTTTCAATCGTATCGAGCAGTGTCACCGTTTGAAGTGCGTTTCGACTCGCGTTAAAACCGGTCTCTTCTTTCACGCGGCCTTTGTCGATGCTCTCCTGCACAGAGCCGACAATCAGTTTAACACCGAGCTCATTGATCAGCCAATCGCGGTACTCCATCGTCTCCGGAAAGTTGTGACCTGTGTCAATATGCACAAGCGGAAACGGGATCCTGGCGGGATGAAAGGCTTTCCTTGACAGGTAGGCGAGCACTATAGAATCTTTGCCGCCAGAAAAAAGCAAAGCAGGATTTTCAAACTGCGCCACTACTTCGCGGATAACATAGATCGCTTCAGCTTCGAGTTCTTTTAAGTGAGTGAGATAGTATTGGCTCATGGTAAAGCTGGGAGCCAGGAACCTGAAAGCCAGGTACCGGAACGCCCGTTCAAAGTTTAATACTTAATTTTTTCTTTTATACGTTCAAATAGTTTTTCAACTGCATCCTCAACCGAAGTTTTATCAGTCTCAATTCGGATGTCGGGAAATGTTGGTCGTTCATAGGGTGAATCAATTCCGGTGAAGTTTTTTACTTCACCAGCGCGTGCTTTTTTATACAAGCCTTTCACATCCCGTTGCTCACAGATCTCCAGCGGTGTATCTACAAAAACTTCAAAGTAATTTTCGTCACCAACGATATTTTTTACTTGCTGTCGATCTGCTTCAAACGGAGAAATGAATGCTGACAAAACAACCAGCCCTGCATCAACCATCAATTTTCCAACCTCGCCTATCCTCCTGATATTTTCAACACGACCCGCATCGGTAAACGTCAGGTCCTTATTAATACCCGTGCGAATGTTGTCTCCATCGAGCAGATACGTCTTGAAACCGTTATCATACAGCTTCGCTTCCAACTGCACAGCGAGTGTAGATTTTCCTGATCCCGACAGCCCTGTAAACCAAATTAACAACGGCTTTTGGTTCAACAGTCGCTGTCGCTTTTGAATGTCAACTTTCGTTTGTATCGGATAAAGGTTCTGCACGTCAGGCCAGGTTATAATAGTACGCAATAAAAGCGATGCAAATTACTGTATAAATAAGTGTGAGCGGTCCACCGACCCTCATAAAATCTTTAAACGTATAGCCCCCGGGGCCATACACCATCAGGTTTGTCTGATAGCCTATCGGTGTCATAAAATCGCCAGACGCGGCAAATGCGATCGCGACAAAAAAGGGCGTATAAGGAAGGTGCATCTGTTCAGCGATAGACATGGCAATTGGAAATACAATGGCGACCGCTGCTGCGTTCGTAATGAGTGCGGTGAGAATAATTGTTACAAAAAACAACGAGGCCAAAACAGCTACAGGTCCATACACTGTTCCCGCACCTATGAGCCCTTTCGCAATTATCTCAGCTGTTCCGGATTTTTCTAACGCTACTCCAATCGCCAGCGAACAAACAAGAATCATCAGAAGGCTCAAGTCGAGTTCGCGTCTGATCTCTGTGAGGTTAAGCACACCAAAAAATACCAGTGAAGCCAATATAATAAGACACACATCGAATAAGGGGAGAACGTCTACTACCCCAGCGATGAGCAAGGCAAAACTGGCGATTCCAAGGATCTTCTTCCAGGGAGATTTTTTTTCGTTCACCTTCTTGGGTACGGACAAAAAGAAAAGATCGTTGTCGTGATTACCATTTTGCCTTCGCTCGTTGGCAAGCAGGAGCAAAAAATCGCCAGCCGAGATCTGCATCTCTCCTACTTTGCCCGGCACACGTTTTCCATTCCGATGAATCGCAATGATTGACGAGTCGAATTTTTTTCGGAAGTCCGAGTCTTTGATGCGCATGCCAACCAGTGCCGAGTTTGCAGGAATAACTGCCTCTACAAAATTGAATTGATCTTCTGAGTCTTCGATTGTTTCCTTCGGAATCGTGAGCCCGTTATCTTCTTTGATTAGTTTGTAAATTGACTCCGTGTTTCCGGAAAAAAAAAGTGAATCTCCCGTTTCAAGAATTTCTTCGGGCGACACCGGAGAAATAACACGGTCATCGCGGATGATTTCAACAAGGAACACATCCTGCAGATTCCTCAGACCCGCATCTTTAACGGTCTTGCCGATAAGCTTTGATGTTGGTGAAATATCGGTTTCGACAATATATTCCTTCAGGTTTTCGCGCAGCGCATCAATCTCGTTGGCATTGGACGGCAAAAGTCTATAGCCAACGAAGAAAAGATAAAGTCCTCCGAACACCGTTACAGCAACGCCCAGCAAGAAAAAATCTTCAAAGCCAAGCAAAGGCAGTTTGTATTCCGCAATAAGACCATTTAGCACCAGATTGGTTGACGTTCCGATCACCGTGATCATTCCACCGAGAATAGTAGCGAACGATAGGGGAATCAAAAATTTCGAAGCCGGATTTCCGGTTCGCTGCGCCCAATCTTTCACGTACGGGATCATGAACGCAACGATGGGTGTATTATTCAGAAATGGTGACACAGAAGAAACAAAAGCCATCATTCGAAACAGAAACTGCTTCGGGCGCAACCGTGGATTAAATAAGCCCGCAAATAACTCGGTCCCATAGATTGCCCGAATTCCAGCCGTTACCACTACAAGCAAAAAAATCAACACGATCTGCTGATTGGAAAGACCTTTAAGCAACTCAGCTGGTGTCAGTATCCCGCCAAGTAGTAGCGCTACCGTTGCGATAAAAAAAGTAAGGGACGGATTGAACCACTCTCTGTAAAGCGCCAACACCAAAAAAACAACAACCGCGAAGACGTAATACTGTTCGAATGTTAAGTCCACCTAGTCTGTAGAAATTAAGGGGCAAAGGTAGAATAATTGGCGGAATCTGAGAAATATTGGGATTTAAAGGCGATGCTAACGATTGAAGTGGATTCGGGTGCCGGGTGCCGGGGAGCCGGGATGCCGGGAAATGCCGGGGCCAGCAGAGCCGCGGGGCGGGAGGCGTGGGTCGAGGTGCAAGCTAAAGATTGTCTTCAACCCATTGCGTGTAGGTGTTGATGCGTTTGCTTAGGATGTCGTATTCGTTTCGCAGTGAGAGGTACGCATTCTCGTCTTGCCAGGAATTGGTTTCAAACAGGAAGTCCAGGTGAACGATTGTTTCGTCACATTCAGTTACCGCATAGACAAGATACTTTATGAAATCCGCTTTATAATGTTGTCTGCCGTATCCTTCAACGATCATTGAAGCCACACTCTTTGACGATCTGCGAACCTGTCCTCCCTCCTCATACATTTCAAACTTTGGAAGAGTCAGCGACATGCGATGAACAATTATGGCTAAGCGTTTCGCCTCTTTGAAAATCTTAAGATTCCTATATGTTTTCATATGCTACAGTCTGCTCTTGTAGCATCTTTGGTTCAAACCTCGAATACATTGATGATCATCACCTTCACCGCCTGGTGGTCATCAGTTTTAACTTCAGCCTCCTCCCACCAACCTGTGACAACCCCAACAAGTAAGTGCAAACCCCCTCTCAACCTGGCTTCCTGGCACTCTGGCTGCCTGAAACCTGCAACTTGCTCCCGGCCTGCTGGCACCCCGGCCTCCCCGGCTACCCCGCATTCCCCAACTCCCACGCCTTCTTCGCCATCGCAAGAAACTCCTCCATCTGATGAAGTGGAATCATGTTCGGGCCATCGCTGAGGGCTTTGTCGGGATTCGGATGCGTTTCGATGAAGAATCCGTCAACGCCTGCGGCACCAGCCGCACGCGCGAGGAACGGTGCGAATTCACGCTGGCCTCCGGAGGAGCCACCTTTGCCACCTGGTTGTTGTACAGAGTGCGTGACATCAAAGATTACAGGAGCGAATTGACGCATAATGGGCAGTGAACGCATATCCACAACCAGTGTATGATATCCGAAGCTGGCTCCGCGCTCGGTGAGAAACACGTTGTCGTTGCCTTCTCCCCTGACTTTATCAACAGCATACTTCATATCTTCTGGCGCCATGAACTGACCTTTCTTGATCTTCACAACCTTACCGGTACGCGCGGCAGCTTTCAAAAGATCTGTCTGACGACAAAGGAATGCCGGGATCTGAAGCACATCGACAACCGTAGCAACTTCTTCACATTGATAAGACTCATGCACATCGGTTACTACCGGAACGCTAAGTTCTTTTTTCACCCGCTCTAATATCTTCAATCCATCTTCCCGTGACGGACCGCGGTACGATCCACCTGACGTGCGATTTGCTTTATCGAAGGACGATTTAAAAATATAATCGATCTCTAACTTCTTACAGATGTCTTTGACTTTTGCTCCTGTCTCGATGCAAATATCGTAGCTCTCTGCTGCGCACGGACCTGCAAACAAAATCATTTTGTTCTTACCGGTTTTAATAGAGGAACCGATACTCACTTCTTTGGTATATTTTTCCATTACTATTTTGGTGCTTTGATAATATCTTCGAACAGACCTTTTGCAGTAAGCACGAGATCGCCTACTTCGCGCAACACGCCCATACCGCCTTTCGCGTACGTGACGAGATCCACTTGTTCTTTCAGGTAATCGTACGTATCGGCAGGGCATACACTGAAGCCAACTTGACGAAACACAGGAAGATCGTTGATGTCATCGCCAATGAATACTACTTCTTTCGACTTGAGTTTATAATGTTTGACGAGTTTATCGAACACCATGGCTTTGTCAACAATGCCTTGATGACAGAAATCAACTTTAAGTTCCGCGCACCTGCGTGTTACTGCGGCAGACTCCCTTCCAGAAATCGCTCCAGTGATAATCCCTGCTTTTTTCAGGTAGCTGATAATAAGGCCATCCTTCACGTTGAAGCTCTTGATCTCACGACCCGTGTCATCGTAAATGATACGGCCGTCTGTTAATACCCCGTCAACATCGAAAAAGATCGCTTTAACGACCGAGGCTTTCTTGATCTGTTCTTTACTATACCTTGGCAAAATGATGACTTAAAGATGATTACCTAAAAAATATCGTCAATTCTGGCGAAAATTAGGAAAAGCTTTTTACTTTATTAAACCTAAACCCCGAGCCTGTAATGAAAGTTGTAAAGTTTTCAGTTTCCCTGTTGGTCACGGTAGCGCTGATCCTGCTACTCAACAACGGCTGGACGATCAAAAACATTCCCATCCCTCCGCTTGGGAAATTTCTGGACCCTTTTCACGGCTTCTGGCAAAATATCGAGAGCGAAGGTCAGACGTTCGAAGGCGCGCTTGACATCGCTGGCCTGAAAGCGCCTGTCACCGTTCATTTCGACAGCCTGATGATCCCACACATCTTTGCGCAGAACGATGACGATCTATACCTGGCGCAAGGATACATAACCGCGTATCACAGACTTTGGCAGATGGAGTTCCAAACCCACGCGGCAGCGGGACGGGTTTCGGAAATTATTGCAAGTGATGCGGTGCTGAACTTCGATCGCTCACAACGCAGACTTGGAATGTCGTACGGAGCCAAACGGGCACTCAAGTTTATGGAGTCTGATTCCGTGATCAACCACTGCGTAAAGAAGTATACGGAGGGCATCAATCGCTATATTGAGAGCCTCGGCTATGAGGACCTGCCCTTCGAATACAAGCTGCTTGACTACGAGCCGGAAGCCTGGACACCATTCAAATGCGCGCTGCAGTCTAAAAACTTATCGAAAACGCTCAACATCGGTGATAAGGACATGGAGATGACCAACGCGCTGAAATTATTTGGAAAAGAGGTGGTCGATTTGCTCTATCCAGACAATGAAAATCCGGGCGATCCCATTGTTGATAATCCAGGAGGATGGAAATTCAAACCGATCAATATCGACACCGTTGCGCTCGCCATGCCAACGGAGTTGATCAAAATAAAAAAACTGCCAGGACCTGATCCCACCACTGGAAGTAACAACTGGGCGGTGGCAGGCAGCAAAACGTCAACAGGTTCACCAATGCTCAGTGGTGATCCTCACCTGACGTTGAGTCTTCCTTCAATCTGGTATGCGATCCAATTAAACGCTCCAGGTGTAAATGCAATGGGAGTTTCACTACCCGGTGCTCCCGGGATTATAATTGGTTTCAACGATTCGATTGCGTGGTCGATGACAAATGCACAACGTGACCTCGTAGACTGGTATAAAATTCAGTTTGAAGATCAGCGCAAAGACAAGTATTTACTTGACGAAAAATGGATTCCGACCGAAAAAGTTGTTGAGGCCATTACGGTAAAAGGACAGCCCACGTTTTACGATACCGTCTGCTATACGTACTGGGGGCCTGTGACCTATGACGAAACGTTCCGTGCTGAAAATAATCTCAGCGGGTATGCCTTCCGTTGGATTGCCCATGAGCAAACCGAGGAGGTTCTGGCGCTGTATAAACTCAATCGTGCGAAGAACCATGCCGACTACATGGATGCGTTGAACCATTTCGGATCCCCGGCTCAGAATTTTGTATTTGCTTCCGTGTCCGGTGATATTGCAATGCGCATCCAGGGAAAATTTCCAGTGCGCAGAAAAGAAGAAGGAAAATTTGTTCTTGACGGCAGTAAGAGCAGCAATGGGTGGCAAGCATTCATACCAAATGACCAAAATGTAGCTTACAAAAATCCCGCGCGGGGTTTCGTGAGCTCTGCCAATCAATATCCCGTGGACAACACCTATCCGTACTTTGTGACTGCGACAAGCTATGAAGCTTATCGCAATAGAAGGATCAATGACGTGCTGGCGCGGACCAATAGCATTAAACCTCAAGACCTGATGAGATTGCAGCTCGACAACTACAATCTCAAAGCTGCCGAGAGCCTTCCCTATTTTTTAAGTCAATTGGATTCAGCCAATCTAAAAGGTGAAGAACTGACAGCCTATCTCACCTTAAAAAACTGGGACTACTTCAACCATGCAGAATCTGCCGGTGCAAGTTACTACGAGGCGTGGTGGGATATCTTAATGCCAATGCTTTGGGATGAGATGTCGAAGGAGGGAGTTGAACTGCAACGCCCGACAACGTTTCAGACGATCCGATTGCTGAAGGAGCAACCAACGCTCAACTTTTTTGATATCCAGGAGACCAGTGAAAAAGAGACAGCACGCGAAGTTTTGCGAGAATCGTTTTCGCGGGCAGCCAATCACATGAGTGAATTCAAAGCCAAGCACAATGATAAAGTAGATTGGGCAACGTACAAGGGCTCGTACATCGGGCATCTTATTCCGAACATGAAAGCACTGTCAGTTCCCGTCACAACCGGTGGCAATCATGATATCGTCAACGCTCACTCCACTACTCACGGGCCGTCTTGGCGGATGGTTGTGAGTCTTGAAAAATCAGGCGTCAAAACCTGGGCAACGTATCCCGGAGGACAATCCGGAAATCCAGGCAGCAAACACTACGATGACATGATTGACCGCTGGACAAAAGGCCAATACTTCGAGATGCTGTTCCTGAAAAATTCAGAAACCACTAGTCCTCGTATCATGACAACAACAACCCTTAATCCCACGACAAAATGAAACTAGCGCTTCAACTGATCTTTATATTTCTTCTGGCATTTGTACTCGAACTCTTTCTTCCGTGGTGGTTCATTGCTGTAGCCGCATTTGCCGGTGGAGCACTCTTCAATTCCAAAGGAAATTTTCTGGCTGGGTTTCTTGCTATCGCATTATTGTGGACCATCAAAGCATTGTTGATCGAGAGCAGCGCTGCAACGACACTAGCCGATCGCGTTGCATCAATCTTCATGCTGAACAAGCCGTTGTTGTTCCTTGTGATGGCCATCCTGGGCGGACTTGTCGGAGGCTTTGCCGCCATGACAGGCTCGGCCCTCCAGGGGAGTAAGCGCAGAAATTATTATTAGCACCTTCGATTAGAATGCTTTAACGCGTGGCCGCGGAGTTGCTGACGTAGACAAAGAAACCCATTTTTCTCTGCTAACTCCGCAACTCCACGACTCCTCGTTGCAATCCCTATTCGTGAGCAAACTTTATCGGCAGCACCATCCTCACAGGCACTGAAGTTCCGTTCTGCATCCCAGCAATCCACCCCGGCATCATGCTGATCACGCGCATTGCTTCTTTGTCGCAATCGTTGGACAAACCGCGAATCACTTCCACGTCACTTACTTTTCCATCAGGGCGTACAACAAATCGCACGTAAACTGTGCCACCCTCGGTTATGTAGCGGAAACTCGCTGGAACCCGGATCTTTTTCCTGATGAACTTCATCATCGCTTCGGTTCCGCCATCGTAGCGCGGCATTACTTCTGCAATGTCACGGACTACGGGAGGCGCTGGTACAACCGGTTCGACAACTTGTTCAAGGCTTGTACCATCCACAAAGCCATCAATTGCACCACCTTCGCCAGTCTCACCAGTCGCTGGTGTATTCACCTCCGTTGTTTCAATCGTATTGACAACAGGATCTTTTGTGATAACAATCTGCGAAGAAGTTGAACTCGAAGTTTGCCGAACTTGCTGTATGATTTTCGGTTTTTCCTGCATCACCGGTGGTGGCAAAACGCATACGGTAGTTGTGTGTAGTGGAAGTGGTTTAATTATTTCTCCCACGTTTGAAAACAAGAGATCCGGCACATAAAAAAGGGCGGCAACTAGTGCAATTGTGATTCCCCAACCCGCTATCACTCGCTTCGAGTACGCTCGCCTTAGCGAATAGGCCCCATACTCTTTGTTCCGGTTTTCGAATACCACATCCTCCCAGTGGCGCAATACCATTGTTTTCGTTTTCATAAAGATGGATTTAGGTTATGTACTAGTAAGATGCTGCCGTCAGGGGATTCCATACAGTCGGGCAGGATTTTTTAACTTAAGGCACGAGTTCGAAAAAGTAGGCACTAGGCAATGGGCAGTAGGCAATGTAGGCGTGGACGCATTTTGCGAGTTGCCAAGCAAAGAATTGAACAACTGAATAGCGATTGTATGAATACAGCACCACTTGAAAGCTCTCTTGCCTACTGCTACAAGTTGCCTATCGCATTTTGCCTACTGCCTACTGACCAGGATTTGCCAGTCAAATTCCATTAACAAATGAATACTACTGTATGAAAACAACATCACTTGATAGCACTTTTGCCTACTGGATTTTGCCTACTGCCTACTGACCATGGATTCAATAACACACATCGCCCTGGGAGCTGTAGTTGGTGAAGCCATTGCGGGAAAGTCGCTTGGCAAACGGGCGATGTATTTTGGTGCACTGGCGCAAAGCATTCCAGACATTGACTTCGTTGCCTCATTTTTTCTTTCACCTGCCGATAACCTCCTCGCCCATCGCGGCATTACACACTCGTTTCTGTTTGGAATTGCGGTCACCGTTGTACTTGCGTATGCGGGACGACAAACGCATAAGCCACTTCAAATTCCGCTTCGAACCTGGCTGATATTTTTCGGAACAGAAATTCTGCTCCATCTTCTGCTCGATGCCTGCAACGCATATGGTGTTGGTTGGCTTGAGCCGTTCAGCGATAAGCGGTTTTCGTTCCATATCTTGTTTGTAGCCGATCCGTTCTATTCGATCTGGGTTGGAATCTCAACGCTTGTTCTGATTTACATGGATTCAAAGAATCGAAAGCGGAGATTTTGGATCGCGTTCGGATTAATTGGAAGCTCGGTCTATTTCGTGCACGCGCTGACGAATAAACTGATTGTTGAGCGCGATGTCCGTGCTGCGCTTGAGTCACAAAGCATTCCGCACACCCGGCTTTTGACCACGCCCACTCCCATCAACAGCTGGCTCTGGTATTGCGTGGCGGAACATGACAACGGTTACGCTATTGGCTATCGCTCTCGGTGGGATGACGCTGATTCGATCACCTTTACCTATTTTCCCAGGCAGAAGGAATTGCTTGGACCTTTTCAGCAAAGCCATGATGCGCAACAACTCCTTAAATTCTCACAGGGATTTTATACATTAGAAAAATGGGAAGGCGACCTGGTCATCTTCAACGACCTTCGCTTCGGCCAAATTGCGGGATGGAGCGATCCGAAGGCACCCTTTGTCTTTCATTATTACCTGAACGATTCGAAGGCGAATTTGCTCGTCATTCAGCGCGGGCGATTTTCCAACTGGAACCGCCAAACCTTTAATTCCATGATTCAGCGCATCAAAGGGAATTAGGCATCGCCTTGCTTTGTGGAAATAAAAAAGAGAAAACGAAACAGGTAGTAGGCCGCATGGTGTGCGGTTCGAGCCACCAGATTGAATTGCCGATTGAATTTTTTTTCGGTGATTCGTACACACTCGGTGTCAATTATTTCCTGAAGACGATCATGTACTCCATTGGCAAAATTTTCATCGAGTACATCCGCATTAAGTTCCACACTGGCGAAGGCACTAAGGTTATTCAGATTAAATGAACCCACTGTCACAAATTTTCTGTCGGCTACGGATATCTTGCCATGCAAAACATTTTTTGTGTATTCGTACACTTCGATGTTATTCCTGAATAGCCAGCGGTAAATATATCGTTCGGCATATTTGATTAGGAAGACGTCAGCATTTCCTGTGAGCACGACCTTGATCTTAACTCCGCGTTTTATCGCAGCTGAAATTGCTTTTCGAAACCGCCTCCCTGGAAGGAAATAGGCTGACATGATAATGATGTCCTTTTCTGAATCACGGAACATTTCGAGGTAGCTGCGGTAGATCTGTCTTTTGCGTCTCACCCAGTCGTTCACGCTGATGCGCACTGGTGTTGCTCCTTTAAAATCTGAGGCAATCCTTTTCGGCACCTGCTTCGCATACCGTACCCTAAGGCGGCTCTTGCAGATGTCTTCCAATTTTTCGCTTGCCTCGCCTTCGATGTAAAGTGCCCAATCAAGCCATGCGGGACCCTCAGCCGTGTCGTTGTATCGATTACTGATATTCAATCCGGCAACAGTAGACCTACAGCCATCGATTACAACGACTTTGTGATGCAATCTTCTCCCCAGGTAAAAGCGTTTACTTTTAAATAGTGGTCTGAAGAACCTGAAGAAAATCCCAGCGGCATTGACTTTTTTAACCCATTCTTTTGAGATGCCTTGCGAGCCGTATCGATCTAACAATAGAAAAATTTTGACTCCGCGTTCGGCAGCCGCGATCAGGGCAGCGGTAACTTCGGTGCCCGTTTCATCCTCGTCATAGATGTAAGTCTGGAAGTGGATGGATCGTTCCGCTCCGTTAATAAGCTCCACGAGACGGGCAAAATACCCCTTCCCTCCTCGTATGAGTTCAACTTTGTTTTTCCGGGTAGCTGTGGAGAAGTTCAAGTCCGTACGCGTTCGCGATGGCAATGAACAAAAACATACGGGAACAAAAAAGCAACTGACGATTCGTATGCGATATCAGCTGGAGTATCGTAAGATCGGAGAATAGGGCGTTCGAAATGAAAAAGCCCCATCTCGCGATGAGGCTTTGTTTAGTCGGGGCGCCAGGATTCGAATCTGGAACCCTCCCGCCCGCAGCGGGATACACTACCGTCCTTCAAGTCGTTTAAAATGGATGTCTTGGAGCTATCTAGCTATTCCACGTTTCTTTATCTTGTGCTCTAGCCGAACTGCTTGTGCCCGATTGGAGTGTTCGAAGGTTGTGTAAGCATCCACGGACTGCCCGTGCGCGTGAAGGTACTCCCGCCAGAGTTGTGGCGATGGATTCGGTCATCTAAGTCATTAGTACTACCAACGTAGTACTTCTTCAACTTTTCACTATAGATTATGTAAACGAAAAACATCAAGTCAATGCATCTTTGATGACTTGAGTGAAATGAAAAAGCCCCATCTCGCGATGAGGCTTTGTTAGTCGGGGCGCCAGGATTCGAACCTGGGACCCCCTGGTCCCAAACCAGGTACACTACCGGACTGTGCTACACCCCGAACAATTTTTCATTTTTTAAGACGATCGTGTCTGATACACTACCGTCCCGATAGCTATCGGGATGTGCTACACCCCGAACTATTTTTCCATATCTCCCGCATTACTGCAGAACATTCCCAAAAGGGACGCGAAACTATTAAAAGATTGCAAGAAACAAAACTTTAATGCTCGCTTTTTAATTTTTTGTGATCCGACAGGGACTCGAACCCCGAACCGTCAGCTTAGAAGGCTGATGCTCTATCCAGTTGAGCTATCGGACCTCAATACTTTGCGGAGAAGGGGGGATTCGAACCCCCGGTACGTTTTAAGGCGTACGACAGTTTAGCAAACTGCTGGTTTAAGCCTCTCACCCACCTCTCCAATATTTTAATTTCTTTCAGAGCCTCAAAACTGACCACGAGGGCTATCGTACGACAGTTTATCCGCCAACTTGCGGATGGTTGGCTCTGACTACCTTCCGGGCAAAATCTTTAAAGTATTGATGCCTTTTAAAAGGTGAACTGCAAAAATACGCTGAATTCGGCCTTTTCCTAAAAAGGAAGTGCAAATATAAAGGTTGGAAACAATCTGCCTAATGAAACGGTTTAAATTCTAATTTTAGCCATGGCAACAATTCTACACGCTACGCCAAAAGACATTCCGACTATCAGAACTCTTGCGGAAGAAACATGGTGGCCCACGTACAGTTCGATCATTAGTGTCGAGCAGATTCGATACATGCTGGATACAATTTATGGAGAAAAAGAACTGGAGCGATTAATTAAAACAGGTGCCCAGACCTTCATCATTCTTCACGATAAAAACGGACCACAGGGCTTTGCTGCATACGCGCTGCGCCCGGAAGACAACTCTGTCTGTAAACTTCACAAGTTATACGTGCTGCCTGAAAACCATGGAAAGGGATACGGTAAGTTGCTAATCAACGAAGTTAAAATCAGGGCCATTAACCTGAATGCAAAGGCGATCGATCTGAACGTCAATCGACACAACCCTGCAATCCGATTTTATGAAAAAATTGGGTTTGTGAAAGTTAAGGAAGAAGATGTTCCGGTCGGACCATATTGGATGAATGACTTTGTCATGCGCCTGTCGTTAGAGTAATTCACAACAACGGTATTACTTTTTTACCACCACCGTAACCTCAAACGATTGTAGAGAGGACAAGCTGCTGTATGGTTCGTGTCTGGTGTTTCCTCGTTGCGTTCATCTCGTTAACCTTCGCTTATCCGCAGGTAAAGCCGGAATATTTATACAACACCTCGCTCCCATTCGGGACGTTGGACCTGCGAACGAAAATTTCAGCTACGAACTATTATTACCTCCAGGAGAACATTACCTTCAGTTTCCGCGAAAGCTCACCCGGTGTACGAACCAACACCTTTGCAGATGTGACTTCATGGGATTCAAGTCCCTATGGCGAAGGACACATGCGAAGAAAGAACGGAGCCGCAGATGAGTTTGTCATGAACTATCGGCTGCTCAAGCCAGCCAATTATGATCCCGATTATGCAGACGGCTATCCACTGATTTTGATCATGCACGGTGCGGTAGAGCGCGGCAATTGTTACTACAAGAACTGTTATCACGCGGACTGGAACTATAACCCAAATACGAACGTCCCTCCTGCTCCAACAAACCCGGATCACCGTTTACTCAACAACGATTACCATCTCACACAAAGTGCAAAGGAGCATCTCGTAGCAAGGAATCTTGCCGGGACTCGTTTGCCGAATGATCCTTCTATGCCCGCGCGTGCTTTTCCCGGCTTCGTACTTATGCCGCAGATCCTCAATGTATGGGATTCGCTCACTGTGGAAGATGCCATTCGAGTAGTGCTACTTCACGCAGAGAAGTATAACATCAATCCGGATCGCATCTACATTCATGGGCTGTCGATCGGAGGATATGCAACGTACGAAGCTATCAAACGAGCTCCGTGGTTGTTTGCTTGTGCACTTCCCATGTCTGCGGTGTCTGAGGCTGGAAATATTTTCAAGCACAATCAGCAAGACAAAGTGGCCCACATTCCACTGTGGACGTTCCAGGGTGGAAAGGACATTGATCCAACACCCGAACTTACTCAACAGACAGTAAACAAGTTTAAGGCCGCAGGAGCATCCATTCAATATACTGTTTACGCTGACCTGGAGCATCGTGTTTGGGGGCGCGCGTACGGTGAAGCCAATTTCTTTTCCTGGATCCTAAGCAAACGCAAAAATAATATTCATGCGTTGCACGGTGTTACCCAAATCGACCATAGTAAGGGGACATTTCCAAAGCTAGTTTTGCCCGAAGGCTTTTTCGCATATCAATGGCAGAAGGATGGAGCCGTGGTTGCCGGCCAAACAACGCACCGGCTAACAGTGACGAGCCCCGGCACTTATCGGGCACGCTTTAGTCGGAAGCCCTCACCGGCTGAGACCGACTGGAACGCGTGGTCGCAGCCCATTGCGATCACATCAATTGGTACAACGCCTCCCCTGGAAGAGCCTCCGGTTGAAGAGCCTCCCGTAGAAGAACCTCCAGTCGAAGAGCCTCCAACCGAGGAGCCTCCTGCCGAAGAACCTCCGGTGCAAGAACCTCCAGTTGAGGAGCCGCCTGTCGCACAACCTCCAGGTGAAGAGCCACCGCCTTCATCTCCACCAGCAGAAGAGCCGCCAGCGGAAGAGCCTGGAGGAAGTGAAGAGCCTGGGACGCCAGGGGGCGTTGAGGATCCAGACCTGACCGGCAATGATGATGATGAGATTGACGATGGTGAAACGGTGACCAACATCGGCAATGATCCTGTTACGTCCATTTCGGTTTACCCCAACCCTACCAACTCAGCCAACGTCAACATAGCGCTGCATGGGCTTGCCTCAGCTTATATCATTCGTATTGTCGATACTATGGGTTCCATCAAATTTGAAAATTCACTAGCAGCAGGCCACACGTATCAGCTTGACGATCTTAATCTTAGGAAAGGAATTTATTTGGTGACGATCTCGGACGGTAAGACGACCGTTACTAAACGCCTGGTCATTGGCGAAAAATAACGGTTTGATGCTGTCGTCCCTATGGATTCGATACAACAACCAGCTTCAAGGTCTGCGGTACGAGAAACGATTGGCAAATCGCGTCATTTGACTTTACAAGCGGTATTGCACATCCCCGCCTGGATACGTTAATTGCAGGTCAAACTTTTAAACGTGAGCTGGTACAGGAGTTTCGGAATTACGGAAATCATTTTCATAGCCGCCTTTGTCGTGTTCTATGGACTTTACATCGCTCGCGTCATCAATATCGCGAAGCGACTGAACACGCCCTTTAGATCGGTTTTTATTAAAGTGCTTTTGCGAACTGCATACTTTTCCCTTTTTATCATCGCGCTGCTCGGTCCATCGTTTGGCGGATCTAAAAAAGAAGTCAAGTCAATTGGAAAGGATATTATGATCTGCGTTGACCTTTCGAAGTCAATGGATGCCTTTGACATTCAGCCGACCCGTTTGGAGAAAATCAAACATGAGATGAAGAAGCTGGTGTCAGCGTTCAACTCCGATCGTATCGGGGTTATTATTTTTGGATCGGAAGCTTTTATGCAGTGTCCATTGACCTACGATCAGAATGCCCTGAATCTTTTTATTGAGACCATGAATACCGGCCTTGTGCCGGTCGCGGGAACAGATTTCGGTCCTCCCCTTCGCATGGCGCTGAGCAAACTCGAAGATGAAAGTGAAGCGAATGGTCAGGCCAAATCCAGAGTCATTATCCTGATCAGTGATGGGGAAGATTTCGGTGAAGAGACGAATGAAATCGCCCGCGAAGTGGAAAACAAGGACATTAAACTTTTTACCCTCGGTGTTGGCACAGAACGCGGGGGAAATATTTATGCTGGGAATGGCGTTAAGAAGGATCGCGATGGAAAGGCAGTACTGACGAAACTTAATTCGAGCTCACTGCGATCGCTTGCCAGCAAGACAGGCGGACAGTATTTTGAGATCAATGAAACCAGAAATGATGTTTCTCGGTTAATTAATACGATCGGTAAAATTGAGGGGGAATTGCGGGATGCGCGCTATGTTGATGTCACAGCAAATAAGTATTTCTATTTCCTTGCTATCGCTGCGTTCCTTTTACTGGTAGATATTTTGCTCAACATCCGAACGGTTAGGATATGAAATATGCTTTATTACTAACGTTGGCGTTTTTGGTAACAGATCCCATTAAGATCAGCAAGATCAATCGCGCAAAAGCGAAAGCGAAAGATGCCTTTCAATCCGGGAACTACCAGGAAGCAGCATCCATCTACACCTACCTGATCGACTCCTTAGGTGTTCAGGAGGACGAAGTGTTGTTAAACCGTGCACATGCGTTCTACCTCCAGAAAGATACTGCACGGGCGCAATCTGATTACCAGGCGCTGGCTCAAAGCTCGAAGAATGAAATTGCTTCAAAAGCTGATCTTCAGCTCGGCCTCATCGCCAATCAAAATAAAAAATCAGAACAAGCGCTAAGTCTTTTTAAGCAAGCCATCAAAGCTGATCCTACGAACCAGGAAGCGCGGTACAACTATGAGATGCTGAAGAAAAAGCTGGATGCCAAGAAGAAAGAGGAAGAAAAGAAAAATCAGGATAAGAACGATAAAAATAAAAAGCAGGAACCTTCCGAATTCGCCAAGAAGTTGAAGGAACAAGCCGATAGACTGGTGGCACAGCGTAAGTACACGGAAGCGTATAACCTGATGGCCGATGGACTCAAGAAAGACGAAACGGTTTCCAGCTATCAGCAGTTTATCGACAGGATTAAAGTGGTAGACACGATTGACTAACATCATGCTAAAGAAACTATTATTTATACTCGCGCTCTCACTCCCGATGATGGCGTTTGCTCAGGAGCAGGAATTTCATCTTGCGTCCAACCAGTACATTCACGAAAAGGATAAAGAAGCTGTGGCTACGCTTGACAATGCCATCCGCAGATACCCAAATGATCAAAAGCTGAAGGCGCTGCGCGAAAAAATAAAGGAAGAACAAAAGAAGAAACAGGAAGAGCAGCAGAAGAAGGAACAGGAGCAGAAAGAGCAGCAACAAAAGGAACAAGAGCAGAAGGAACAACAAGAGAAAGAGCAGAAGGAAAAGCAAGAGCAGGAAAAACAGCAGAAGGAAAAAGAAAATAAAGAGAAGAAAGAGGACGAAAAGAAAAAGCCTCAGGAGTCTGACGAAGAAAAGAAAGACGAGAAGAAAGAGAACAAGGACAATCTCGACAAGGAAAAGTTAGAGCAGATGAAGATCAGCGAAGAAAAGGCACGCATGATCCTCGAAGCGATGAAAAACCAGGAAAAGCAGTACCTGCAACAAAATAAGCGCAAGGCGACTAAGTCGAAGGACAGGAATAAGCCAGACTGGTAAGGGAAAGCCTCGAGTCTCTTGCTGGAAGCAAATGACCTGTCAAGAGTTGCACGCACACCGAACGCGCTCGAAGCTTGCAGCTCGCAGCTTTTTCCCTATTTTTGCCCCCGTTAAATCGTTTGAAATCAAAAAAATGAAAGAAGTATATATTGTTTCTGCGGTCAGAACTCCGATTGGGAGCTTTGGCGGAAGTCTGGCATCGCTTTCAGCTGTTCAGCTGGGAGCCGTTGCAGTAAAGGGTGCTCTCGAAAGAGCGAACGTGGATCCGAAGTCCGTTCAGGAAGTTTTTATCGGCAATGTTCTTTCGGCAGGAGTTGGTCAGGCTCCGGCTACCCAGATCGCAGCTGCGGCAGGACTGGGATTTGAGATTCCGTGTACCATCGTCAATAAAGTTTGTGCTTCAGGAATGAAAGCAATCATGCTGGGTGCCCAATCCATCATGCTGGGACAGAATGATGTGGTGGTAGCAGGTGGTACGGAGAGCATGAGCAATGTCCCCTACTACCTCATGAAAGCCCGCAGCGGATACAAATTTGGTAATGGCGAGTTGATTGACGGCTTGCAGTTTGATGGCCTCACCGATGTATACAACCACTGCGCTATGGGCGTTTGCGCTGACAACACCGCGAAAGAGATGAACATCAGCCGCCAGGCGCAGGATGAGTATGCCATCAATTCGTACAAGCGTTCTGCGGCCGCATGGACAGCAGGAAAATTCAAAGATGAAGTTGTTCCGGTTGAAATCACTGATCGCAAAGGTGTCGTTACGAAGTTTGCCGAAGACGAAGAATACAAGAATGTAAATTTTGATAAGATCCCGACATTGAAAGCAGTCTTTACCAAAGACGGAACGGTGACTGCCGCCAATGCATCAACATTGAATGATGGAGCATCGGCAGTTGTACTGGTCAGCAAGGAAAAAGCACAGCAGCTCGGGTTGAAACCATTGGCGAAGATCAGAGGCTTTGCCGATGCAGCGCAGGATCCGATGTGGTTTACCACTACGCCTTCCATCGCGATTCCAAAGGCGATGAAAATGGCTGGTGTGGATAAAAAAGATGTTGGCTACTACGAGATCAATGAAGCTTTTTCAGCGGTAGCGATTGCCAACAACATGAAGTTGGGTATCGATCCGTCTAATGTGAATGTCAATGGTGGTGCAGTGGCCATTGGTCACCCACTTGGAGCTTCTGGCGCCCGGATCGTAACAACGCTATTGAATGTGCTGAATCAAAATAACTCTACAATTGGCGTAGCCGGCATTTGTAACGGTGGTGGCGGAGCGTCTGCTATGGTTCTTGAAAAGATCTAACTATCTTTACATCACAACAATCGAAACAGCCTTGCGTTATTTGCATGGCTGTTTTATTTTAAACCCTATGCTGCGACCGTTAGTCCTATCCTCTCTTCTGGCCGTTTCATTCCTGGCTTCCGGCCAG
>DASWTM010000025.1:0-4532 GCA_036402115.1 Chryseosolibacter sp. | reverse complement strand
GGCATCGTTGCTGACATCCGATTCGCGTAAGCGTCTTGCCGCCCTCGAAGAATTCTCTGAGTTAGGAGACGGATTCAAAGTTGCCATGCGCGACCTCGACATTCGCGGTGCCGGAAATTTATTGGGTGCCGAGCAAACGGGATTCATCAACGACCTTGGTTTCGATACCTATCATAAAATTTTGGATGATGCCATCCAGGAATTGAAAGAGACAGACTTCAGAGATTTGTTTGCTGCCGAGCTTGCGGAAAAAGCAAAGCTCATCGTACAGGACTGCGTGATAGAAACGGATCTGGAAATCCTGATTCCGGAAACATATGTTGGAAATACGAGCGAGCGTCTGCAGTTATACTCGCGTCTCGATAACATCAAAAACGAAACGCAACTCGAAGGATTTTCAAATGAGATTCGCGACCGATTCGGTGCAATTCCTCCTTCGGTGTCAGAGTTGATTAACTCTGTTCGTCTGCGTTGGCTTGGCGAACAGCTCGGCTTTGAAAAGCTAAGCCTTAAGAATGATAAACTCCGGGCCTATTTCATCACCGGTAAGGACGAATATTTCAAGTCCGATACGTTCGGGAACATTCTCAGTTTCGTGCAGAAGCATTCCCGTCAATGCAAGGTCAAAGACAGTGCAGGCAAGGCCATGCTGGTGGTGGAGAATATTAAATCCGTGGATGCTGCGATCGACCTGCTGAGCCAGATGACGGGTCAGACTTTCAAATCCGCCAAAGAGATTTTGTCCAAATAAGGATCGAGGCCGATCGGCTTATCGAAGGCGTTTATCATGAGAACCTTCTGGTGCTTTGGTGAATAGAAAACTTCGATGAAAAACAGATTAGCGTGGTACAGAAAAACCTTGCAATCGCCCAACGTGCGCTGGCTTAAATAACTTCCGTTAAACGTGATTACGTCACACTTCTTTTCGAACGGCATAATTCGAAAATCCTGCAGAGTATACATGTTAGGTAAAATTTCAGGGGTATATACCAAATAATGCGCCACGGTGACTGGGCAGTGTAAAAAGAACTTTAAACGTAATATTTGACGTGATTTAGCTTGATTTCGTCCCAGATTTGGATAGGAAATTCCCGCACACAATAGTTTTTTTGTAATAGCGTTTATATGTCGTCAGACGCGCCTCCATGCTGTTCGATTAAAGATTCATGAATTCGGAAGCGACAGCTTGGAAAACACTTGATTATCTCCTTATATTAGCAGTTACTTTTTAAATCTAAATTCAAAATGAAGTATTCTTTTAGAGCTCTCGTGTATGTCGTGGGCGGGTCTGTGGCTCTCTCAGCCTGCTCATTATTCGGTGGCGGTGGCGGAAAGCCAACGGCTCAGAATCCAGGACAATTGAGCACCGCTACAGGACTGGCATACAATGATGAAGATGCCGGAGGATTCATGGTTAATCCTTTTGAAGGTCAGCCCGATGCACCGAACATGGTTTTCATTGAAGGTGGCCGCGCTGTAATGGGCTCGTTCGAAGAGGATGTTATGTCATACCGCGACAACCTCGAAAGAACAGTTTCAGTTGCATCGTTCTACATGGATGAAACGGAAATCGCCAACATCCACTGGCTCGAATACATTCACTACCTCGCTAAAGATTCTTCACAGGAAGCTTACCAGGCAGCCCTTCCAGACACGATGGTTTGGGTTGGTAAACTTGCCTTCAATGACCCTTACGTAGAACACTATTTCCGTTATCCAGGCTTCCGTTATTTCCCAGTGGTGGGTATCACGTGGAACCAGGCTAACAAATACGCTGTATGGAGAACCCGTGCAGTAAACATCAAGCTTGCTCAGGATGCTGGCGAAGAGTATGCAGAAAGTGATGGCCGCATTCCATTGGAATCAGGTGTCGTTGTTCCTTCTTACCGCCTTCCAACAGAAGCAGAATGGGAATACGCAGCACAGGCGTTGATCGGAACTCAGTGGCTTGAAGAAATGCAAACCCACCAGAGAATTTATCCTTGGGATGGTCACGCAGTTCGTAACCCTTACGGAAAGCAGATGGGTTATATGCTGGCTAACTTCAAGAGAGGTCGCGGTGACTATGCGGGTATCGCAGGTCGTTTGAACGATGGCGCGTTGATCACTTCATACATTTATGAATTCCCTCCTAACGATTACGGATTGTACAACATGGCCGGTAACGTGAGCGAGTGGGTGATGGACGTTTACCGTCCGATGTCTTACCAGGACTTCGATGATCTTAACCCGATCAGAAGAGATGGTTTCCTCGATGACAACAAGAACTATAATAACCAGGATAACAACCCAACTGCCTTCACTTCATTGATCACCGACCGCACGCGCGTGTACAAAGGTGGTTCATGGAAAGATGTAGCATACTGGATGTCTCCTGGTACCAGAAGATTCCTTGATCAGGATTCAGCAACAGCAACCGTAGGTTTCCGTTGCGCGATGATCAGAGCAGGTTCAAATTATTAATCGGACCTCACAAGCTTAAAAGCCTCGATGAAAGTCGGGGCTTTTTTATTTAGTCCCTTCTAAAAAGCAGCACCTGTCCTGAGCCACACTGGCCTTGTCAGTGTGAGCGAAGGACCCTTCACTAAGTTCAGGAAAGCGAATCAGCTTGATAACTAAAGTTGGTAATGGTGGCATCAAACGTAAAGTCAATTTACACTGCTACTGTGTTGCCGCGATACACGCGATGCTCACATCGCCACAGCCTGCCTTCAACAACTTCTGCCCACATGCCTCAAGCGTTGCTCCGGTAGTGACAACATCATCAACCAGCAACACGCGTTTACCTTTCAGTTCCTCCTCTTGTTGAACTTCAAAGACCTCACTCACATTTTCCCACCGACTGAGTTTTGACTTCCTGGTTTGCGTTGACGTAGCTTTTATTCGTTTCAAAAATTTTTCGGTACACGGAATTTCCAACACCTCACTCAGCCCTTTGCCGAACTCTTCACTTTGATTATAGCCACGTTTTTTTCTTTTGCTGGGATGAAGCGGAACGGGCACGATCACATCAAACTGATCTTTATATTTTCCCGCGATGAGGTCGGCTCCGTAGACGCGTCCGAGTTGTACACCGATCTCCGGTTGATTTTTATACTTCAGCGCATGCAATAAATGTTGAACCTTTCCGCGCTTCACAAACTTGAAAAGCGTCATCACAAATTTTACCGGTATTCGTCCGCTGAATTTCAGATAGAAAGGATTGTCGCGTTCGAGATGGTAATTCGATTTTGGAAGGTCGAGCATGCATCGGGTGCAGATAATTCGCTCCCCTTTCACCAGACTTTCCTCACAGCCGCGACAATAGTTTGGAAAGAACAGATAAATGAAGTCCTGAAGAATTTCATTGAATCGCATCAGCCGGCATTTCCGTCCGGAAATGTAAGGAATCCGGAGAAAGACAAATTTATTCCTGTCGTCTTTCTGCTGACCAACAATATCAATTGGACTTCTCGGAATGTTTCACGTGAGACGTCCTGAGCCGCCCGGCTTGCCGGGCGCGCGAAGGACCCCCAAGCTCCAATGTGCTCAGCGCTCGGACAGAAAACCTATACGCAGCGGAGCCGCTCACGCAGACGTCTCCCTTATCCAACCCATGCCCATCCGCTCGATCGTATTATCCCTATATTTGCCAAACTTTTTCTAACAACACCTAGTTATAAAATCATGGGACTGGTAGACGATTTCAACGCATATCGCAGCAAGATGAATGAGCGCATCATGGATTCCGATAGCCTCATCATCAAACGAATTTTTAACCTTGACACGAACGCTTACGCGGAAGGTCACCTGGACGTAAAATCGAAAGAGCTAATTGGCTTGACCTGCTCGCTGGTTTTGCGCTGTGACGATTGTGTTAAATATCACCTCGGCAAATGCAAAGAAGTCGGGTTTACTACGAACGAAGTGCATGAAGCGATGGGTGTTGCAACCCTGATTGGCGGCACGATTGTTATCCCACATCTACGCAGGGCATTTGAATTCTGGGAGGAACTTCAAAATGTTTAAACGAGACCTTTCCCTCGAGCGCAAATGGAACAGCCTTCTTGTCGACCTCAGCGATCTGATCGGCAAGAAACCTAAAGACCTGAACGGAGTCTTGTTTCTCATTGGCGTGCAAGAGCTGGGAAAAGGCAATCAGAATTTTTCCAAAGAGGAAAAACAAGACCTCATGCATATTGGAATTTGCAAAGTCTTAAGTCTTTCCGGTTACTACGTGCTGGAAGGCCTGGACAAGGAGGGCTGGCCGCATTGGAAACTCGTTAAAAAACTCCCCCATTTTGACCTGCTGGAACAAGAGAAACTATTGAAAATGCATGTGATGGAGTATTTCGAACAAGAATACGAATGGACCTACACGCCCCAGGCGGAAAATCCATCCAATTCCTGACCGATCCTCCATTCTGGGTTTTGCTTTCGCTATAGATTGAACTTAACTTAGACGTTCACTCAACTTTGAGAGGCATTACAGCGTTTTCTAACTAAACCGGTTTGGACGATGAGCGAAGGAGCAGGACACATCCACGAGAAGA
>DASWTM010000024.1:0-11211 GCA_036402115.1 Chryseosolibacter sp. | reverse complement strand
CAATAAATTTCTTGATCCGATTAGCAATTCAGGGTTGATCATCATGGCGACATACATGGCCGCTCAGTTTCTGATTGTGCATGGAATTTTAAAGCATCCTTCGTATGGCGAAACAAAGGGCTGAGTGTATCTTGACCTTTTAATCTGAGGATATGTCAGAGCAATTTCAGGGTAAGTGGGAAAAGCGGTGGCACCCGTTGCGGGAAGAGTGGATTGTGTATTCAGCGCACCGAAATAATCGACCGTGGCAAGGTGCAGATCTTATCCAGCCAACCAAAGCGCCTGCTTATGACTCGACATGTTATCTCTGCCCTGGTAATAAACGAATCCACGGTGGCGCTAATCCTGACTACAAAGATGTTTTCATTTTCGAAAACGACCATCCGGTGGTCGGCATGAACGCCCCGCATGTTGAAAGCGACACCAATTTTTCGCTTCACCGAAAGGCGAGAGCTTCCGGAGTCGCGAAAGTCATTTGCTATGACCCGAGGCATAATGTAAGCCTGTCAGAAATGACACTCGACAAGGTTCAGAAAGTTTTTAAAGCGTTTCGCGATGAGACTGTCTTGTTAGAAAAAAATCAAGCGATTAAATCTGTTCTCATTTTTGAAAACAAAGGTGAAGCAGTAGGAGTGAGCAACCCCCATCCGCATTGCCAGGTGTACGCCATTGACTTCGATTTTAAACTTGTCGGTCAGCAGATCAGGATCGCAAATGAGTTTCGTAAATCGCATGAGAAGAATGTATTCGCTGAAATAATTGCTGCAGAACAGCGTGACGGCTTGCGCGTGATTGCTGAGAATGAAAACGCAATTGCCTTCATTCCTTTTTTCGCCCGTTATGCTTACGAGGTCATGATCTTCCCGAAGAAGCCGCATCAGACGCTTGTTGATTTTGCATCACAGGAACTGGATGATCTTGCTGCGGTCTTTCATGAGGTGATTAGACGACTGGATCTGAATTACAACATGCGCTTTCCGTATGTGATGAGCGTGATGCAGGCTCCGATCGATGGTGCAAAATATCCGGAATTTCGCTGTCATTTGTGGTTGCAACCACCTTTCCGTCAGCCAGGACTCATCAAGTATCTTGCGGGACCGGAGATCGGTGCCGGAAATTTTATGGCGGACACCATGCCCGAAGAGAAGGCAGCAGAATTAAAACGAATTGATGTGAGGGAGCATAAAGGTCAATGAAAATGGAATGGTTTGAGGCGACTGCTCCGGGACGGATGGATGTTATGGGTGGCATCGCTGATTACTCCGGCTCGTTGGTTCTGCAAATGCCTATTCACGAGCAGACCACGGTGCGCTTGCGTTTACGAAATGACTTTGAATGTGTGGTAGAAAGTAATGCGGATGGCAAGTCTCTCAAGGCCACAGTGGATTATCGATCACTTTTCAAAAATGGGGAAGTTGACTACGCGTATGCGAATAAGTTCTTTACGTCACAAAAAGATATTGGCTGGAGTGCATACGTGATCGGATGCGCGCTTGTGTTGCACCGCGAAAGGAAAATTGATTTTAGAGGTGCAGATTTCAAAATCTCGTCTTCCGTTCCGCTGGGAAAAGGAGTTTCATCTTCCGCTTCGATTGAAGTAGCTGTTATGAAAGCTCTTGCTAAAGCATTTGATCTTGAGTTCTCGGGAACTGAACTTCCACAACTTGCACAAATGGCGGAGAATCTTATTGTCGGTGCGCCCTGTGGATTGATGGATCAGCTTACCAGTTACTTCGGTCACGATAACAAACTTCTTCCCATTGTTTGTCAGCCTGACAAATTGCTTTCGCTGATTGAAATTCCTGAACCAATTCATTTCATGGGAATCGACAGTGGCGTTCGACATTTTGTTGGTGGATCATCATACACCGATGTTCGGTGCGCTACGTTCATGGGTTACACGATCATCGCCAACCATCTCGGTATTTCCATTGATGAAATGAAACACTCGCGGGCAACTGGGCAGCGGTTGTCACTGCCTTTTCATGGATACCTTGCTAACATTTCTGTTTCTGAATTCGAATCGAAGTTCAAAAATCTTCTTCCTGAAACGATGACCGGTTTGGAGTTTATCCAGACATTCAACCAGACAATCGATCCTGTCACGCAAGTTGAGCCGGAGACAACGTACGCGATTCACGCGTGCACATCCCATCCGGTTTACGAAAACGAGAGAGTGAATCTGTTCATGAAAATCCTTCAGGAAAAAAATCCCGATGTGCAAAGACTTGGAAAGTTGATGCGGGAATCACATGAAAGTTATTCAGCCTGTGGCCTTGGCTCGGAACGAACGGATGAAATCGTCAACGAGTTTGATTTGTTTCCATCGGTGACTGGCGCGAAGATTACTGGTGGAGGAAGTGGAGGAACGGTGTGTGCATTAGCGGTCGGCAACGAAGGGATCAACGATGTGCTGCGTGTGCATTCACACTTTTCCAAAAAGTACCGAATGCCCTTGAAACTCTTCAAATAAAAAAGGTGGACGTTAATCCACCTCTTATATCGTATTAGCCAGAGCTTACATCTTTCTTACCGTTCCGCTGCCTGAAGCATGACTGTTTACTTTGCTTGGATTTCCTTTGTACGAAACACTTCCGCTTCCGGTGATATTCGCGTCCAGCTCGTTCTTCACGTTGATCTCAACATCACCCGAACCCGAGATTCGAACTTCACATCGGTTTGTTTCAAGATTTGCTGCCAGTACTTTTCCCGACCCGCTGATGCTCGTCTTGACAGTGCTTGCACTTCCGCTTGCATAGATCTTTCCTGAACCTGATACTCCGAAGTCGGCACGCTCGGCAATCGTTGCGTCAAGCTTCACTCCACCCGACCCGCTCACGTCACTTTCAAAGCTCCTGCACTTACCTTTCATTTCAAGATCACCAGACCCAGACACATCGGCTTCAACATCACCTTTTGCTTCAACATCAACTCTCAATGAACCTGACCCGCTTACGTTGAGATCAAGATCCCCTGTGTTGAGTTTCGTTTCTCCAATGAGATCACCTGAACCACTCACACTCAGCCCTTCAATGTTAGTCATGGTGATATACACATTCACGCGGTCATCATCACCCCAACTCCAATTATTCCATTTACCCTCTTTGCCAATAACCAAACGGCTTCCTTCAACTGCGGTCTCGATCTCCTGCAGAAGGTCTTTCTTTCCTTCGATTTCCACTTTCTGAGTGTTGCCCTGGCGGAGGTACAATTTACCTGGCACGCGGAAAGATATTTTGGTAAACGTGTCAACGTTACGCGTTTCCCGGGTTTGCGCTACTGCTGCTGCCGAAAAGAGGAGCAGGGCCAGCAGGAATGGGATGGTTGATTTTTTCATGATAACTCTGGTTTTAAAAGCAATATTCGCATACAAGACTACGGAGAGCGCCAAAGGTTGCATCAGCTCCCCCGGTTTTCTTTACTTTGGACGCAAAAACAGGTCAAATCGTTACAATGGCGCCATTTTCTTATAAAACGATCGAATTCGAGGTACAAGGCTTGTATAAAGAAAAAGGCAGCAAATTCCATTCGTTTGCTTATCCGGTCGAAACTGAAGAAGATGTGAAGCTAAAACTTGATTCGCTACGGAAAAAATATTTCGATGCACGCCACCATTGTTATGCATACCGTTTAGGTGCCGATGGAGCAAAGTTTCGGGCTAATGATGATGGCGAACCAAATCACTCGGCCGGTGATCCGATTCTTGGTCAGCTGCGCTCGAAGGAGCTGACCTATACCCTCATCGTTGTGGTCCGTTACTTTGGTGGTGTAAAACTTGGCGTTGGAGGATTGATTGCAGCGTATCGAATCGCTGCTGAAGAAGCTTTGAATCACGCAAAAATTATTCAGCGTGAAGTTAAAAGCCGACTAATGTTGGAATTCGATTACGCGGCAACTCCCGATGTGATGAAATTGGTGAATGATTTTTCGATGAGTATCGTCTCACAGAATTTTCAGGCCAGGTGTGCCATAGAGCTTGAGTACGCATTGCGTTTTAAAGGTGAGATTGAGCGAAGGATCAAAATCCTTTCTGATCGGGGAATTATTTTCGGGGTCACCAACAAGGCTGACATTTGAACCAGCGAGGAAGTGGTTCGTTAACCCACTAACACTTCACACTCATATGCACTAGTATCCAAAAAACAGGGCCTTTATCCGTGATATTTTTACCGTTGGAAGTTCAATGATATTGTAAACCGATCTGTCTGCGCGAAGGTCATTGCAGAGGACACCGCATGACTTTAGATTTGAGGCTTGCAAAGAAGTCTCACTTCCAATGGTCTACTCACCGTTTAAGACGCGCATTCTCATCATTGAAAAAGACAAACTGCTACGAGAAAGCTATAGCTATCTCATCAATGAAAATTCGAAATATTTAGTCGTTGGCAGCTTTGAATCATATAGCGAATCGGTATCAAGCTTTAAAACCTCCAGGCCTGACATTGTCCTTTTGGATCCAGACAATGTTTTAATGGACGATCTTAGAAAAATAAAACAAGCCCACAGTTCGCTTAGGATTCTTATTTGGACTTCAAATTCAACGTCAAGCGTTGTTTTCGATTTGTTACGACTGGGAATTGGTGGTTACATCCTCAAAAAAGATGATGCCTTTAACAACATTCTTTTCGCGCTTGATGATATTTCTAAAGGAGGCGCACGTCTCAGTTCCCAAATAGCTCGGATGGTCGTGAATAGTTTTCACATTAATAATGAAACTCCTTTGACTCAGCGGGAAACTGAAGTGTTAAATTTGATGGCTTGCGGTAAGTCCTATTCCGAAATCTCAGCACGGCTAGCTATCGCCAAGCCTACCTCTCGCAAACACATTTCAAATATTTATCAAAAGCTCAAGGTCAAATCCAAAGCCCAAGCTATACAAGTAGCGACTGATCTAAAGTTGATCAATGCCTTTTCCAGGGTGTCGTGAAATCACTTCAAGGAGCGTATAGGGTCCTCAAATATTTCCCGCAGATCGTATCGGTATCAGATACTACATTTTTAACACCGCGGGCTCAAACTCCTACGTCAATGCGCGTGATTCTTTTGGAATCGAATTGACGCACTTTTGGTTAACGTTTGCTTAGTGAGCAGGCGGAGTGTAGTTATTAACCTAAATTTTTTCTATGAGAAAAATTCTACTAGTATGCTTGACAGCGGTGTTTACGCTCGCGAGTAGTGAGTTGTGGGCACAGGAGAGGACAGTCTCCGGTCGGGTCACATCTTCAGAAGATGCGTCCCCACTTCCCGGGGTAAACGTAGTGCTCAAGGGCACTACAAACGGTGCGGTGACCGATTCAGAAGGTGCATTCAACCTTAGCGTTCCTCAGTCCGGTGGAACGCTGGTATTCACTTTCATTGGTCTTAAATCACAAGAAGTTGAGATCGGTGCACGTACAGCCATCGACATTCAAATGGAGCAGGATGCTACCCAGTTGAGTGAAGTCGTTGTGACTGCGCTGGGCGTAAAGCGCGAAGCAAAGACGCTTCCGTACGCAGCGCAAACTGTGTCATCGGAAAAACTTAACATCACTCGTGCAAACAATGTAAATGACGCTCTCGCAGGCAAAGTTGCAGGTGTTCAGGTGCGCGGTCAGTCTGGTGCTGCCCTTGGAAGGAACTCAGGTATCCGTATCCGCGGTGCCGGCTCGTTGACTGACAAGGCCCCACTTTATGTTGTGGACGGAACTCCGGTTGAAACATCCGAAGACTTCAACCCTGATGATGTTGAAACAATTAACGTCCTCAAAGGTCCTGCTGCAACTGCCCTCTATGGTCAACGTGGTGAGGCGGGTGTTGTGATGATCACAACTAAGAAAGGCAAGAAAGGTGCTGGGATGGGTATCTCCGTTAGCAACAACCTCTTCTTCGACAATGTGTACATTCTTCCAAGATACCAGAACGACTACGCTGGTGGTGCATCAGCTGACTTAATTCCTTTCACATGGCAGACCGGTATGCCTGAAGAGTGGAAATCGCTCGATGGTCAGTTCTACCACGATTACACAGACGATGCTAGCTGGGGTCCAAGAATGGTCGGTCAGCAGTACATTCCATGGTATGCTTGGCTTCCTGGAACAAAATACACGGGTCAAACTACAGCACTCGTGGGTCAGCCCAATAACATCCGCGACTTCTATAAGACCGGTGTTAATCGTGTTACAAACGTAGCATTCGGAAAATCATTCGATGATCTTGGTAACGCTCGCGTTTCTTATACAAACCAGGGACAAACGGGTATTATGCCGAACACTTGGTTGAAGAAAAACACGCTTGCAGCCAACACCACACTCAATCTAAGCAAACTCGTTACCGTAGGTGCGAACATCAACTACGTATCAACAACAATTCATGGGGAATTCGATGATGGTTACAGCAACCAGTCTACGGGTTCATTCAACCAGTGGTTCCACAGAAATCTTGATATGAAGATTTTAAAAGAACTTCAATATGCAAAGTCTCCGGAAGGAAGGTTGATTTCATGGAATCACCAAAACCCTAATTACTACGTAGCAGATTCTGACGGTGACGGTGTCATCAATGGTGATAAATTCTACAGAGGTTACTACTGGTACAACCACTTCGCTTACATGAATCTGATTGACTATGAATCAACTCAGAACCGATTATTTGGTGACGTGAACGTTGCATTAAACCTAACAGATAGGTTGAAAGTTCAGGGTTTCTATCGCAAGAACCAGCGCAACTTCTTCAACGAAAACAAGCGTCCTTCTATCCTTCCTTACAGCTTCTATGTTGAAAACAGACCAACAAGCCAGCCACAGTGGGATTTCTACGGTACGAACCAGACCTTCTTCAAAGAAGACAATCTCGAAGGTATCATCACGTACAACACAAGCATTGGCGATAACATTAAGATTGACCTCCTTGGTGGTGGAAACCTGAGAATGGAAGAGTTCAAGCAACTCTTTATGAATACAACTGATGGTTTGGTCGTACCTGACCTCTACACGATCAACAACTCAAAGTCAACCTTTGGTTACGGTAACTTCCGCGCTCAAAAGCAAGTACGCAGCTTATACGCTCGTGCAAACTTCGGCTTCAAGGAAACTTTTTTCCTCGATGTTACTGGCCGCAACGACTGGAGTTCAACACTTCCATCTGCTAATAACTCTTACTTCTATCCTTCTGTGGGTGCAACTTTCATCTTCTCTGAGCTTACTGAAAGTGCACTCCCCGTATTGTCATTTGGTAAGTTAAGTGCAAGCTATGCACAGACTGGAACAGATGCATACCCTTACTTTACCAAGCAGGTTTATGGCAACGCTGCAAACACTTACAACGGCAACTTGTTGAGCGGCACACCTGATCAGCAGGTGGATCCAAACATCAAGCCAGCACTTTCTTCAGCACTTGAATTCGGCTTGGATGTTAAATTTCTTGAAGACCGCTTAGGTCTACAGTTGACATATTTTGATGAGTCTAAGCGTGACGAAATCATCCCTGTTCCGGTTTCTGGCGCTAGCGGTTTCGGTACAAAGCTTATCAATGCTGGTCAGATCGACCGTCAGGTGTTTGAAGTTTCATTGATGGCAACACCAGTGAAAACAGGCAACTTAACCTGGGATATCACTTTGAACTGGGCGAAAACTGATGCTCAAGTTGTTAAACTTGCACCTGGTGTATCTGCCATTCCTGCGAGAACAGTTCCGAACGTAGTTGGAACAACAGAAAATGCCGCAGCCACCTTTGGTGTTGGCTCTACCTTCCACGTTGAAGGTGAAAGGTGGGGTCAGATGAGAGGTGTTTCTATCCAGCGAAATGCAGATGGTGTTCCTATCCTTGACGCTGATGGACTTTATATTCCAACTGAAAGCCCTGTCAACTTCGGTTCGGTCCTTCCCGATTTCACCGGTGGTGTTATCAATAACATTGGATATAAGAATTTCAACCTTCAGTTCAATGTTGACTTCCAGAAGGGCGGTAAATTCTTCTCATTGTCTGACATGTGGGGTACGTTCTCAGGTTTAACGCAGAGAACTGCTGGTCTTAACGACCTTGGAAACCCTATCCGCGATGCTGTTGAAGATGGTGGTGGTGTACACGTTACAGGAGTCGATGAAAATGGTGAAGTAGTTGATATGTACGTCCCTGCTCAGGATTACTATCACCAGTTCTACTTCGGATCAATTGCAGATCCACACATCCTTGACCTTTCATATGTAAAGCTCCGCGAAGTTAGCTTGAGCTATAACATTCCGGTAAAGAGCATCGGCTCACTGGGTAACGTCTTTACTTCAGCATCTATCGGTGTGGTTGGACGAAACCTTTGGTTGATCAATGGAAGCGAAAGTGATTTTGATCCATCTGAGGTGAGCGCAACTTTCGGTGAAAACGGCCAGTTGCCTAGCGTTAGGTCTTACGGATTTAACATCAAGCTTGGTTTCTAAAGTGGGATTGTAAAAAACAAAAACATGAATAAACTAGCGAAATATATAATGACTCCCCTTTTGATTCTGGGAGTCGGTTGCAGCGATTTTGGGGATATCGATAAGAACCCTAATGGTGCTGAAACACCATTGACCTCAGCCCTCCTGGCAAATGGCTTGGCAGCATTCGGAAACTTTGCTGCAGGTGGGGGAAGTTTTGGAGGAGGTTTGTATGCACAGTACTTTTCTGAAACACAGTATACAGATAACTCAATTTACGCACCTCAGGATTTAAATTGGGCTGGGGAACTGCAGGGCAGAATGATGGATTACCAGAACATCATTAACATTAACTCTGACCTGAAAACGGCAGCGACTGCAGCATTGCAGGGTTCCAACAACGATCAGATCGCTATCGCACGAATTTTGAAGGCTTACGGCTTTTCAGTGTTGACTGATCGTTATGGTGACATGCCTTATTTTGAAGCACTCAAAGGAAATTCAACTCCTGCATTCGATGCACAGGAAGACATTTACAACGATATCTTCAAGGAGCTTGACGAAGCCGTTAATCAGTTTGATGATGGCGCTCCTGTGAAAGGTGATCTCCTTTATGGCGGTGATGTCACAGCATGGAAGAAGTTTGCAAACTCGCACAGGCTGATCCTTGCATTGCGCGTTTCGAAGGTGAATCCTACACTTGGTGCCACGCAATTTAACGATGCGCTAAATTCTCCTGGTGGTGTTTTTACAAGCAACGCAGATAACGCTGTAATGGAATACCCAGGTGCTCCTTACAACAACCCATGGTTCCCGATTGGTGCAGATCAGGGTATCAGCGCAACAATGGCCAACTTCCTCAATGCTAACGCTGATGAGCGCAGAAGAGTGTTTGGAAACAATCCCGCGACTGGTAATGGGAACATCGTTGGTGTGCCATACGGTCTGACGCGCGAACAGGCTATCGCGTTCACCGCAGCGAACCCTACATGGTCGTTAATTCTTGACGAACCGTTCCGCGCACAGACTTCACCGCAGTTCATCCTCACCTATGCTGATGTGCTTTTAGCTAGAGCCGAAGCTGCATTGTTAGGCTGGGCGGGAACTCCGGCCAATGCAAACGACTTGATGCATGCGGCTATCAGGGCATCATGGGAACAATGGGAAGTATTCAGCCAATCAGCGTATGATACCTACATTACTGACCCAGATATCACATTTGCTGATGGTGATGCTACCGCAGCTGAGAAAATCGGAAGACAGCGTTGGATCACCTTCTATCCAAATGGCGCTCAGGGATGGGCGGAATGGCGGAGAACGGGTTTCCCTGCACTTACCCCTACTCCTAATGCTGCCAACAACAGCAAGCAAATTCCAACGAGATATCCATATCCTTCAGTTGAATACACTTACAATCAGGCTGGAGTAGACGCGGCTGTTGGTCGCATGGGCGGTGATACTGATTCTCAGCGTGTATGGTGGGATGTTAATTAATTAAACCCTTAATGAATTATGAGAAACCTAATATTTAGATATAACCGAATCTTCGCGGCTCTTCTCGCTGTGATGATTTTCCCTGTCTCTTGTATCGAGGAACCGGAGAGCCAAGTCGGAGGAAAAGGCCAAAACCGATTCCGCGCTGCTGTCGATGGAGGTTTGGGATTGGCTGTATTCAATGCTGAGGCTGGATCTTATCCGCTTGTTGAAATTTGGAGAGATGTAAACAGCAATAGCGCACTCAAGAGTGGCGCTACCATTGAGTTTGAAGTGGACAATTCACTGCTTACTGCTTACAATGCAAGCAATCCGACAACAGAGAAGGACTTTGTTCCTGCACCCACAGCTGCTGTGAGTCTTGAAGGTTCATCCATCAGCTACGAAGCAGGTGAATTTTCGAAGGCTATCATGGTAACCCTTAATCCCACGAAGCTTGATCTTGCCGCTAGAAACGCCATTGGTATCCGTTTAAAGAATCCTTCTGATGGTTACGGCATCAGCGGCCTCACTAAAAATGGTGAATTGATTGCCGAAGTAATCGTAAAAAACAAGTATGCAGGCAGCTATAACTACACAGGCCATATTGGTCGCTATGATGCTACTTCTTGCGAATTGATCGAGCTTGGGGGCGATGTACAGCCAGGTGTTTCTGTCGAGCTGGCAACAACTGGCGCGCACTCATTGTCAACTACTTTCCTCTGGGCCACAGGCTCAGTAATCGGTGGTATTGGTGCAAGTCAGTCTATTCAGATCGATCCAGCGACAAACGGTCTCACCCTGACTCCGATTGGAGCAAACCCACCAGCTAACTGGGGACCAATCCCCGGCCAGCCCAACAGGTATGATCCTGCTACAGGCTTCATTTACGTTAGCTATAAGTGGAATGCACCTTGTGCTGGCGCAAAGCACGGCTTCATTCGCCACATTCAGGCTGTTCTCAAGCCCAAATAGTCAGCTGAGAACATTAGAATTTTTCATAAAAAGCCGCCTCATTATAGAGGTGGCTTTTTTTATTAAAATAGACTCTTTAAAATCCCTTTCTTACCGAGATATTTTAACTTCCAATCGAGAATTCTCTATTTATTTGTTGATGCACTTAGGGTTGCAATGTTTCGGTTCGAGGTAGTGAACGCATCCCTTTCACTATCCAGAATTAGCGCCACTATGATTCTTTTCAATGTTATTGGAATGTGCTTAATTGTACCCTCAATTCTTCAACCATGTCAAAGAAAAAAGCTGCTCTCGGTTTTATCTTCGTTACACTACTCATTGACGTCACAGGTTTCGGAGTTATCATCCCGGTTGTCCCCACTCTTCTTAGTGGAAT
>DASWTM010000023.1:0-7404 GCA_036402115.1 Chryseosolibacter sp. | reverse complement strand
TGTGGTCGGCCAACGTCTCGCAGAACTTCGCGAGAAAAAGGGCTATACAACACTAAAAGAATTTGCAGACGATTATGACCTGCCGCAAATCCAGTACTGGCGTATGGAAAAGGGGAAGGCAAATATCACATTGAAATCATTAGCGCGCATCTTGACCGTTCACAACATGACGTTGCAAGATTTCTTTTGCATGATTACGGAAGGCGAAGAAGCCATCTAATCTTTTATCTTTCATGATAACTTCGTGGAGGAAGTTCCACACTATTTTTCAGCACTATTCTCTAATAACTAAGGTCGAAATCACAAGGGCGAGGCAAGCCCGTAAGATGCCCGAAGCTAATCTTTTGGGCAAGGCCTTGCCTGATTGCACTATTCGCCTTTATCACCCAAAATGCGACATAGGTCTTGATAAGCCATTGGTACTTTAGCGGTTGTCATTAGGACGTTGATGTCAGCTATCCATACTTTACACGCGAATGGACGTGGTATCGTGAAAGTGATTTGTGTAATATCGTTACACAAATTCAAAGAACATGAAAAAGGTATTTATTGCTTTGTTCACCGTGATGGCAGCGACCAGTTACGGTGTTGATCCGCCTGCGAGCCGTTACGGACTAACTCCAGGCAAGGTAGAACTGAAATCTGCCGGAGCGCTGGCGTTTGGTCCGGAAGGAATCTTATTCGTTGCTGATGCGAAGGCGGGCGCAATCTATGCACTGGATATAAAGGATAACCAGCGAGACACTGCTTCCATCGCTTTTGAATTAAAGAACGTTGATCGGGCTCTTGAATCTTTTCTCGGGATAGCGCCTTCCGATGTCGTGATCAACGATATGATCGTTCACGGTCCGTCTCAAAACTTCTATCTGTCAGTCTCACGCGGAAGAAGTGCTGATGCTGCTGCCGTTTTGATCAAAGTAGATCGCAACAAAAAAATTTCCGAGGTCAAGACCGACAATATCCTGTTTTCGAAAGCTGACCTGACGAATCTGCCAGGTCCGGACGAAAAAACTCGCTGGGGCCAATCGAAACGCATGCTTGCCATTACTGATCTTCAATATTATGAGGGCGACCTTTTCGTGGCGGGCCTCTCCAATGAAGAATTTGCATCACGTCTGCGCAGTTTGAAGTTTCCATTTAACGCTAACCAGGCCAGTACATCCGTTGAAATTTTTCATGCATCACACAATCGGTACGAGACCCACGCGCCAATTGAAACGATGCTTCCGATTGTACTGGATAACAAGCCAAGTATTCTCGCAGGATATGGGTGTGCTCCGCTAGCGAAATTCACTGTTGCTGATCTGAAAGCACAAAAGCATGTGAAAGGATCAACGCTTGCAGAGTTAGGTGGCGGAAGCCGTCCATTAGACATGATTCAGGTTACCAAGAATGGTGAGAGCTTTGTTCTGATCGCTAACAGTAACAGAACCATTTACAAGATGAAAGTTGCGAACATTGAAAAATCTGAACCGATCACAACACCCGTTGACGGCATATTTGTGAGTAGCGGAACCCCGTTTGTTGCCACTGGCTATATCGGTGTGCTTCATCTTGATAACCTCAACTCAAAATTTGTTGCAGCAATACAACGCGATATTGAGACGGGGGATCTGAATCTGGTTTCTATTCCGATGCGATGGCTGTAAACAACATCAACACTTTGTCAGGAGTGTTCTTCACTTCGCTCCTGACTTTGTTTTCTCATTGCACTTGTGCGCAAGATCCTCACCTGAAACTTGAGAATGGAAGAGTCTGGGCAAAAGACCTCAACGCGGAAGTACTCTACACCTTTGCGCGGTACTTTAATAGCCAGACGGATTGGGAATCCGTTTTTCCGGTGAAAACACAGTCGGGCGCGGACGACATTGTTATCGGAGGCACGTATGAAGTTTTTGAAACTGCTGTGGCCTTCACCCCGCGGTTTCCTTTCGCCAATAACATAGACTATCTGGCAATGTTTCACCTTGAGGAACTGGCACGAAACACCAACGAGATCTATTTACCACGAATTTCTTCAAATCCACTCCGCCTTACTTTCAGACTTTCACCACCATCTGCGTCACCCGCGGAAATAACCGCGATTTACCCTACGAATAGTCTGCTTCCGGAAAATCTTCTTAAAATACATATTACGTTTTCCAAACCGATGACTTCTGGGATGGTGTATGACAAACTAAAACTGCTTGACGAAGAAAATCGGGAAGTTGAAAAACCATTCTTAGTTCTGGACCAGGAGCTGTGGGACGCAGATATGAAAACATTAACGGTTCTCTTCGATCCGGGCCGAATCAAACGAGGGCTTAAGCCGAACCTGGAGATGAAGCCTGCACTAAGGGAGGGAGAGCGTTATACGTTGGTCGTTCAGGAGGGTTGGACGGATATTGATGGTCTCGGTACCAGAAACACATATACGAAAAAATTCCGCTGCACCGAGCCCGACCGAAGTTCACCCTCGGTAGCATCCTACAAAGTTCACGCGCCTCTAACCTCAGCAGCACCGCTGATCGTGGAGTTGCAAGAGTCTCACGACTTTATTCTGCTATCTCGGCATATTGTAGTGCGGGATGTAACGGGTGCCATTGTTGAAGGAGTATTGAGCATCGGCCCAAATGAATCCACTTTTCAGTTCGTACCAAAACATCCATGGGTGGAATCAAAATACACAATCGAAATTAATCCTCTCCTGGAAGATCTCGCTGGAAACAACTTGAACCGGCTATTCGATGAAGACCTGCAGCGCGCCTCATCGAACCGTAAGACTGAGAATCGTCTGAATTTTACGTTTGTAAAAAAAGAGGGATAGCCAAGGTGAGGAAAAATACTCCGGCATAATCTTTTAACTGTTCAAACAAGATGAATTGTTGTCTTTCTGGAAGAGGGGTTGGATTATGCGTGTATTTGAATCACTGGACATTACTGCCAAAAGGGAAATATTAAAAAGAGAATCGGTGTTACTCTTTGCCATGCCGTACTACCACTATATGATCAGGCTACACTCGCTTGGTCAGTCATTTATTGAAGAATATTTTGACACGGAGCAGAAAAAGGTAACGCGAATATCGGAGGCAACGGAACAAGATATGTACAAATATCTTTCAAAGATTGAGCTTACCGACCTCGTTAAGCATTAGCAGATCTGTTTGAATAAAATTGAGTGTTCGTACTTCCCAGCATAAACATTATTCTACGGTACGATTACTAGTGGGACATTCATGTGTTCAACAAGCTCGTTGAAGGTTTCGCGATTGTCGGTGCTCATCTTTTTATCCATCACAAGAAAACTCACCGCATTTTTGCGAGTGTGGTCTTCCACCCGATCACTCATGAAACCAATCTCTGCTTTAAGTGTGTAGCGGACGCCCGATGGCCGAAGAAAAAGCGATTCCCAACGCTCGAATTTCTCGACCGCCTGTTGTTCCATTCTCTTTTTATACGCTACCACATCTTCATTAAATTTCTTCGTTAATCGATATGTATACAGGATGGTCAGGGAGCAATTCAACTCTTTCGCAAGGGAGACAGCCCATTTCACAGTTTCTTCGGATGTCTCTGAAAAATCAACTGTACACAATATTCCTTTGCTCATGTTCATCGGCAAATATTCTTTCACGGTACGAACATACGTTGTTGGAAGGCCATGGGGAGTAGAGTTTCCTCAATGGTAAAACTGATTTTTGTCAGGTTTTATATATTTGGCGAAAGTATATTGCAGTATGGGTATAGCAGGCGATATTGATTTCTTAACGAATGATGCCTTCCGGGAGATTTTTCAAAGTATGTCGGAAGGCATTGTTATGGTCGACCCGTCAGGTAAGATTGTAATCGCCAACCCGGTTGCAGAACAGCTTTTTGGTTATAGGACCGGAGAATTGAACGGGCTGCTCATGGAGGTTCTGCTCCCGGAGCGGTTCCGCAGTGGCCACGTCAACTTCCGGAAACACTTCAATGCGAACCCACATCCAAGACGAATGGGCGCTGGGCGTGATCTGCTCGCCCTCCGTAAAGACGGAACCGAATTTCCCGTTGAAATCAGTTTGAGCTTTACACAGGTACAAGGCCAGCTATTGGTCATGGCCTTCATTAGCGATATCTCTCAGCGCAAAGAAGCAGAAGATGCTTTAAAGCGAAGCGAGGAACAACTTATCCTCTATGCCGCGGAGCTCGAAAAAAAAGTTGAGATGCGTACGGAGGCTTTAAACAATTCGGTTCAAAAACTCGAGCAAGAAGTAATTGACCGAAAAAAGGCTGAGCTGGAAGCCCGCAAGTCGCTGGAGAAAGAGCGTGAACTAAATGAATTGAAAACAAAATTCGTTTCGATTGCATCGCATGAATTCCGTACGCCACTTAGCTCGGTTCTTAGTTCCGCTTCGCTGATCGGACAATACAATGAGCGCAGCGAGCCAGACAAAATAAGTAAACACGTTCAGCGGATTAAATCTTCCGTTGGGCAGCTGACCGGAATTCTAAATGATTTTCTTTCTCTTGGAAAACTTGAAGAAGGAAAAGTGGACATTCTGGTCGAAAAAATAGATGCCGGTGCATTCCTGGCTGAAGTGCGCGAAGAAATCAAGGGCGCTCTCAAGGAAGGACAGCGCTTGACAATTGAATGCAGCATCAAGGAAGAAATACAAACCGATGGCCGCATCCTACGAAACATTCTCTTCAACCTGATCACCAACGCCAGTAAGTACTCGCAGGAGGGCCGTCCCATTACATTATTGTGCAGCGAAGATGGCAACAATTTCAGATTCGATGTATCCGATGAAGGTATAGGAATCCCAGCCGAAGATCAAAAACACATGTTTGAGCGATTCTTCCGTGCAAGCAATGCAGGACAGGTCCAAGGCACCGGACTCGGACTAAATATTGTAAAACGTTACGTGGAATTGCTGAACGGCAAAATATCGTTTAGGAGCGAGTTTCAAAAAGGAAGCACATTTTCCGTAATAATCCCTTCTCTACCCCTATGAAAAAAATTCTATTGATTGAAGACAATCTTGAAGTACGGGAGAATACTGCTGAAATCCTGGAGCTCGCTGGCTACGAAGTCACTGCTGCGGTGAACGGCAAAGTTGGAGTAGAAGCTGCCCAACGCATTCTTCCCGACTTGATCATCTGTGATATCATGATGCCGGAACTCGATGGTTATGGTGTGCTTCACATCCTAAACAAGAAGCCGGAAACTGCAAACATTCCTTTCATATTCCTGACAGCGAAAACTGAAAAGACGGACATCCGGAAAGGGATGAACCTCGGTGCTGATGACTATCTGACAAAGCCGTTTGACGATACCGATCTACTCAACGCAATCGAAGCACGCCTTAAAAAAAATGAGCTTCAACAAAAGTTCTATGCATCCACGGCAGAGGGGTTTGACGAGTTTGTCAACGATGCGAGGCGAATATTAAATATTAACGACCTTGGCAAAGACAAGAAAGTAAAAGCGTTCAAGAAAAAAACAGAAATTTTCTCCGAAGGTGACACGCCCCTCAACATTTATATTGTGAAAAAAGGTAGTGTTAAACTTTTCAAGTCTCACCCCGATGGGAAAGAGCTGATCACTGCAATTGCCAACGAAAATGATTTTTTTGGTTATGAACCTGTCCTCGATGGAACGGATTACAATGAATCAGCCATTGCCCTTCAAGATTCGGAACTAACGGTGATACCCAAGCATGATTTTCTGACGCTCGTCCAATCGCCCTCGATTTCCACCACATTCATCTCCATGCTTTGTAAGAAAGTTGCCGAGAAAGAAAAGCAACTACTCAACCTCGCTTATAACTCAGTACGGCAACGCACGGCTGAGGCTCTATTGAAAGTTTCACAAGTAAAAGATGTGAAAGAGAATATTCAGATCTCTCGTGATGACCTGGCAAAAATTGTTGGGACTGCATCCGAGTCGGTCATCCGTGTATTGTCTGATTTTAAAGACGAAGGGTTGATCGATATTGAAGGTGGTAAAATAAAAATCAAGTCGCAGCTGAAGTTAGAGAAAGTGGTAAGGTGGAACGTTGCGCGGTGAGGGCGCGGTTGTGTCAGGTGATTGATTTATGAGCGATTAAAGTTTTTTCTCAGCAATAATAGCGAGTTAGAGGGGAGAGTAGTCACGAGGGGCTCCACCCCTCGTGATGTGATGGCGCCCCATTCGGGGCTTGGACTGCAAATCCCAAATCTTTTACACGAAGCTCTAAAGGGGCGCAATATCAAAGCCCTGAAAGGGCGAAATATCATCACGAGGGGTAACGCCCCTCGTGACCGCCCTCCGCCCATAGCCCTGCAGTGGAACGTAGACGTGCTCGTTCAGCAACGTTAACGCACATCGCCTAAAGCTACTTCGCACAAGAAAGGGTTGAGTTTCTTCTCAACAGTACAAGCAAGTGAGACGGGCAGAGTGTGTCACGAGGGGGCACAGCGAGATTGTCCGCAACCATTGCCAAAAATAGTTGTGTCCAACACAGCTTAGTCTGCGAGGGCGTGTAGTCACGAGGGGCTACACCCCTCGTGTTGTTATTGCGCCCCTTCGGGGCTTTGAGATTTCGCCCTTCCAGGGGTATTGTATTCCTCCTAGCTGTCATAGTCATAGGACATCGTACGGCATAAACTGAGTGCGTAGAGATACTTTTTGTGTTTCAAGGTGATCACCTTAGAGTAAACGTAATCTAAAATGGGACAATCGCTTGTAAACGTCTATGTACACATTGTTTTCAGTACAAAATATCGAGAGCCAATTATTTATCCAGAAGTTGAAAGCGAATTGCATCAATACCTCGGAGGCGTTTGCAATCGTCTGGATTGTCAATCGCTGAACGTTGGTGGTTATGTAGAGCACATTCATATCCTTTGTAAGCTTTCTAAAAAAATCACACTGATGAAACTGGTTGAAGAAGTAAAATCCCATTCGTCAAAATGGATTAAGACAAAGGATGCGCGCCTGAAGCACTTCGGCTGGCAGGACGGCTACGGTGCGTTCTCCGTTGATCACCATCATGTTGACGTGATTCGCAATTATATCACAAACCAGCATGAGCATCATTCCAAAAAAAAATTCCAAAAAGAGTATCTGGAAATTCTCGATGAGAACGGAGTCAATTTCGATGAACGTTATCTTTGGTTGTAAATTACAAGCCAAGGACGCCTGGGTCGCGGTTCCCTCTATTGACGCATTAATGCCTGTGCACATCACGTGAAGCTATTTTCCAAGACGATGATTTAAAGTACTTCCTCAACAACTAGAGCGCGGGAGGCGAGAAAGTTGTAGTCACGAGGAAGTGTAGTCACGAGGAAGTGTAGTCACGGGAAGTGTAGTCACGGGAAGTGTAGTCACGGGAAGTGTAGTCACGGGAAGTGTAGTCACGGGAAGTGTAGTCACGGGAAGTGTAGTCACGGGAAGTGTAGTCA
>DASWTM010000022.1:0-16260 GCA_036402115.1 Chryseosolibacter sp. | reverse complement strand
GTGGTAAATATTCCAGATGTACAAGACGCTCCGGATGCCCTGACTGCAACACCTACGCCTGAGACGCTTTGTGCCGTGGGCTCAAACGGATCAGCTCTTGCATCAGTTGCTAACGTAGTGACAGCTGATCTAGACCAATTTGATTTTACCTGGGCAAGGAATAATGACATGTCCCTCCCTGTATACACGGCCGCGGGAGATGGCACAAACACGCAAGGTGAACTCTTAAACCAGGCACATGCAACTGCAAATACTCCTGGCAATTTCTGGCCAATGGGTGCTGCAGGACAAGGCTCGGGTGCAAGAACATTCTTTGTGCAGGGAACGAAAAACGCAACAGCACCATCGGGTGTCGGTTGTAAAACCGGCATCGTTCAGGTTGTAATACAAGACCAGCACCTTACTCCGGATATCACACTTACGCCTTTCTTCGATTCTTTCTGTATTGCGGACGCAGGCAATAATCTCATTGGTGATGGCCGAATTACAGTCGTAGCCGATGTGGATGCTGCCACACCTGGACAGCAGGTTGGCAACTTCAACTACAGCTGGAGTCCAGTACCGGTCGCGTCATCTGCACCACCCGTCAACAGCAATGCGGCATCTTTTGATATTACGCAACTGCATGACGGAACATACACTGTAACGGTAACGAATAATGCAACGTTCTGCTCAGTGCAAAACAGCACAGTTATCAATCCTGCACCATACGTCCTGGCCATCAACAACGCGCTGGTTACTGATCAACGTGTTTGTAACAACGATGGACGGATTGAGGTAACGCAGATCACACTTACCGACAACAGTGTTGGATCACCAGCTTCAACAACAGATAATACTCCAGCATTGATCGATGCACGCTACAGCTTCCAATGGTATAACAATGCTGCGCTCACGCCTGGAACTGAATTGGAAGATGCTATTGCACCGGACGATATCACGCACAAAGTTCTTGGCCACGATGCCAATGGTGACTTCGTACCTGGCGAAGATGATTATGGACTGATGCAGGCGGGAACATACTACGTGGTTGCTACACGCACAAACAATCTTCTGCCTGGCTTTGGCTGTCCTACACTGCCGTTCCGCGTAGATGTACAGGATGTTCACAAGAATCCGATTCCTAATCTCACTGTGCTGAGCAACACGTCTTGTATTCCAGCCGGACCTGGTGAAGGCGAAATCCATATCAACGTAAGCGATGCTACAGGCGGACCATTCCTTCCTGGCGGTGGATTTACGTACACGTACACATGGACCGGTCCAACCTTGCCTGGCGCACCAAACGCAGTTCCAGGAAATGGAAATGGAAATGGTGACAGCTCCGATGGTGATGATGATCAGTACCTTCAGCTCCTCGACAACGCAACTCCTTATAATGTCCGCATCACGAATGATCAGACAGGATGCTTTAATAATGCCATCGCAACAATTGTAAAGAATGCAACTCCAGTGTTTGTTCAAAACGTGACGGTTGCAGACGAGATCCTGTGCGGGCCAGCAGGCGATGGGTCGATCACAGTTACACGTGTAACCCTTAATGATAGAAACGGAAATGAAGAAGAATTCGTGCCTGCTCCTGGTGTTGGTCAGGGCAACATCACAGATTTCAACTTCGAATGGAGAAGGACAGGAAATCCTTTTGTGCAAACAACAACAGGAAATCTTCTGGACAACGGTACATATGATGCCACACCAGCCGGATTCAACACACCGATCGGAGCAGGAACGTATACCGTTACGGCAAGACGCGCAACGGGAACGCCAGGCGCAGGATGCCCTTCAGCTCCGTTCCAAGTAGTGATCCAGGATAAGCGGATCAACCCGGTTGTATCCTTGACACCGTTCGCCAACACGTCTTGTGCGGCACTTGCTACAGATATGGAAGGCGAAATTCGTGTGAAAGTGACCGATGCCACAACCGCTCCGGGTGTAACCGGATTCACCTACAACTGGACTACAACACCTGCTCTGACACCGATTGGGGCTGGCGCGGGGGATGGTGATGCGGATGGTGGCGATGGCGATGATGACCATCCAACGGGACTCGCTGATGGTGATTATTCAGTTACCGTAACAAGTAACAAATCAGGATGTCAAGGCATCGGCACAACAACGATCTTGAAGAATACAACGCCAATCTTTATTCAGGATGTGGCGGTGCTCAACCAAATTCTGTGCGGACCTGATGGTCAGCTGACGGTTGCATCTGTTACGCTGAACGACCGCGATGGAAATACACAAACCTTTAACACAGGCTCAACACCGAACATCAGCGACTTCGAGTTCACGTGGACACGCCCTGGCATTGCCGGATCTCAGGTGACAATGGGAACGGTTCTTAATCCGACAAACTATGTGGCTGCGAACTTTGCAAATACACCGTTTGGTTTCGGAAACTATACCGTGACAGCCAGACGTAATGCGGGTGGACCGGGTAATGGATGTTCTTCTGCGCCCTACACGGTGGCTGTTCTAGACAGGAGAATTTTCCCGGTAGTAACGCTAACACCGTTCGCCAACACTTCTTGCTCACTCGATCCACTGGAATTCGAAGGAGAAATTGAAATTACCGTGGGCGATGCATCACCAGCGGTAGGACCTGCTGGGTTCGATTATACATGGAATGCAGGCACAGGCACAGCCCTGGTGTCGAACAATCCTGCCAATGATGGCGATGGTAATGGAGGAGATGGTGATGATGATAATCCAACTGCGCTGCGCGAAGGAACTTACAGCATCACGGTGACAAGTAATAAATCAGGATGTCCAAGCACTGCTCAGACCGAGATCTTCAAAAATTCGACACCGGTGTTTACACAATTGGTTACACCAACTGACCAGGTCCTTTGTTCGGCTGATGGTCGTCTTGTGGTCAATGAAGTGCGTGTGATCGATCGCGATCAAAACACACAATCAAGTCTGACTGACTTCCCGATCACCGATTTTGAATTCACATATTCAAGAACTACGATTGCGAATACCATCCCAGGCGTTACGGGAACACAATTGAACGTAGGTAACTTCCCGACTATCGGTGCAGACACTTACTTCGTTGTTGCAAGACGTGTGGCTGGCGGACCTGGTCTGGATTGTGTGTCCCCTCCATATAAAGTCGACATTCAAGACAAGGCGCTTTTCCCGGTAGTGTCATTGACACCATTCGCCAATACATCATGTGATCCAACATTCTTCGAAGGTGAAATTGAAGTTCGCGTGACTGATAACTCGGTAAACTTGCCAGCACCACTGGCAGGCGCTCCGTTCTCTTACGCATACAACTGGACAACTTCGGCAACGCCTGCTGTGATTAACGGCCCGGTTGCAGGAACGCATGACGGAGATGGCAGTGGCGCAGATGGCGATGCTGACCATCCGATCACGCTTGAAGACGGAGACTATGTAATCGAGGTGAGAAATACGCAGACAAACTGTATCTCCACTGGCTCGACAACGATCTTCAAAAACTCAACTCCGGTATTTACACAACTTGTAACTCCAGTTCACCAGATCCTCTGTAACCCTGATGGATCATTGACAGTGAACGAGGTGAAAGTGATTGACCGCGATGGCAATGTCGAAAGCAATCTGACAGGCGACTTCCCGCTTAGTGATTTTGAGTTTAGCTATGACCGTACCACGATCGGTAACACGATCCCCGGTGTGACCACTACGACTCTTACCTCTGCAAATTATCCTACCATCGGTTTCGACTCTTATTTTGTAGTCGCAACACGTGTGGCAGGCGGACCTGGTTTGAATTGCTCGTCAGCGCCTTACAAAGTGGATATTGAAGACAGACGCGTCTATCCTACCGTTAGCTTTACATCGCTGGCCAACTCAAGCTGTAACGTATTGATGCCAAATGGATCGGTAACGGCAAATGCAGCAGAGCCAAATGGAACAAACACTGGGCCTTACACCTTCGGCTGGACACTGAACGGTGGTGCAATTTCCCCAGCGTCCACGATTAATAACACCGCAAACTCAAGTGTCGTATCAGACGCGCTCGATGGAAATTATATCGTGACGGCAACGAACACAATAACCGGATGCCCATTTGATGCGAGCTTTGCATTGAAGTTGGATCAGACGATGAGTACACCAAACATTATCGAAGTACTCACAACTGACCCGCTGGATTGTAATCCGTCTGCAAGCGCTGAGGTGACTAAGATTACGCTCGGAAGCACTTCGAATTCCGTGTTGTTCCCTCCGAACATTCCACCGAACAATGAAGTGACTGGTGCAGACCTGCTTAACTTTACCTACAACTGGTACAAGGGCGGAATCGCGCCATCAGATCAGTTAGCGTTCACCACGCCTTGTATCGGACCAGGTTGCGCTACTCCTACGGGTGGTGTTACTGCAGGAACATACTTCGTAACGGTGCTTGACCCTCGGACAGACTGCGTGTCTGGTCCAAAAGAAGTTGTTATCAATGACGATGATATCGTTTATCCACAACTCGTCATTACGCAGACGCGCTTGCAGGTAAGTTGTATCGGTGGCGTAGGAAGCGCAGAACTACAGGCAACTGCAGACGGCTTCAGCGACACGAACAATAACTATCTGTTCACCTGGTTTAGAAATCTGGACGCAACGCCTCCGATTGCTCAAACAGGAAGTACATTCTCAAACCTGGTAGCAGGAGATTATTCAGCAGAGGTTCTTGATCAAACCACAGGTTGTATATCAGAAACATTGTACATCGTACCGGATGACACCCCAAGGTTCCTTCCTGAAGTTTCGCTTTCGACCGATCCACGTGTGAACTGTCTTGTGAACGATGGAGTATTGCTGGCGCGTGAAATCGGATTCAACCCGAACAGCGGGTATCCGTTCCCGTCAAACTATAGCGCTGAGCTTTATGTTGGTCCAAACGCAAATGTGAGTGTGCCCGGCACGGTCATGTTGAACGAACCTGGCTTCCCGAGGAACTGGAGAAGCACTGGTTTAGATATCGGACCTTACACGGTCAAGATCATCGACAACAACACGGGTTGTACAACAACAGGTGAAATTACCGTCAATGACGGCAGAACTGCTCCGGTAGTCATCATCCTGCAGGAGAACCCGCTGGTCAATTGTGATCCAGCGCGTCCGAATGGACAGCTTGCAGCAACGGCCGATGGTGGCCGCATCGGAGGTTACGGCTTTGAATGGTATGGTGGTGCATCAGCAACAGGCGCAACCCTGGGTACGAACAACGTCCTGAGCGGACTTGCACTGGGATCATACACGGTACGTGTTACGAATGATCTGACCGGATGCTTCGATGATGAAGTAGGAAACATAACCGATGGACGATTGAAGGCACCAGAACCTGATGCGGAAGTGAAAGCACACCGCACGCATTGTATCTTCCCTGACGGATGGGTTTCTGCTTCAGTTAAAGGTGTGACCATTGCCTACGAGTTTGAATGGTTTGATGGTCAATCAGATGCCGGTACTGCAGATTTCATCGGACCTGATTACACAAAACGACCTGAAGGATTCTATACCGTTAAAGTGATGGATAGAGTTACAGGATGTTACTCGGATCCTGTCTCGGTTGAAGTGCTCGATCAAACAGAACTTCCGGAACTGGTGTTCACAACAACACCTTCATTCTGTGAAGACCTGCCTGATGGATTTGCAAAAGGAAATGGTACAGCGCAAGTTGAACTTAAACCTGAAAACCTGTTAAGTGATTCAATTGTATGGAGCAAGATTGAAGAGCCGACCGAGCCACTCGACCAGTTATCAAAAGACGAAGTGGTTATCACAACACCGGGTGTAGGTATGGCGGCATATGTTACTGACTTGTATCCTGGCTTCTATATCGCGGAAGTTGAAACGATCAAAGGTTGTCGCAATTGGGGCGTGGCTGAAGTGAAAACGGAAATCCGCGCATACAACCTCGTAACACGCAACAGCGATGGTAAGAACGATGCGTTTGTGATCGACTGTATCAGCAGATTCCCGAACAACAACGTGAAGATTTTCAATCGCGCGGGTGTGAAGGTTTACGAGGCAGATGGCTATGACAACAACGAAAAGGTATTCCGCGGTTTTGGTGAACGCGGAGTTTATACTACGGGTAACGACTTGCCTGTAGGTACGTACTTCTACATTATCGACAAACGTGATGGTTCTAAGCCTAGAACTGGTTATCTTGAATTAGTAAAATGATGAAACGAGGTGGAATTTTACTTGGGCTTATTCTAGCGGTAACCCTTGCAAACGCGCAACAACGACCGCTGCAATCCCTTTACATGTTTGATCCGCTGCTGATCAACCCTGCGTATGCAGGGACTCACGTTCAGCTAAGCGGAACAGCAATCTATCGTAACCAGTGGGTGAATTTTGACGGGGCGCCAAAAACGTTTACCGGCACGATTCACTCAGGCTTCCGCAAGGCACGTGTAGGCCTGGGGTTGATTTTTGGTAACGACCAGATTGGTGTGCATAGCGACAACAGCGCATACTTTGTTTATTCATACAAGCTGCCGTTGTCAAAACGTAAAAATGCGGGCGTCCTTTCATTCGGGTTACAGGGCGGATTCAATCAGCTCACGTCAAACTTCTTTAAGACGAATCCACGCGATGGTGCAGAAATAGGTGCGATCAACAAGTTCAACCCGAACTTCGGTGGTGGAATGTTCCTGCGCACAAAGAGTGCCTACGCAGGACTCTCCGTCCCTTACATACTGCAAAATCAAACACTCGATATCATTACGCCTGAAGCGGATACCGTTAATGCCCGCGGAAAGCAACAACGCTACTATTACCTCAACGGTGGTTTCTCAAAGACGATTAGCTCAAACGTAAAATGGATGCCATCGACATTGATCCGCGTGCAGCAAAACGCACCGCTAAGTTTCGACATCAATAACATGTTCGTATTGTACGATGTCGTTGGACTTGGGGTAAGTTATCGCCTGAACGACTCCGTGATTGGCTTGTTCGAACTCCAGATCAACGAAAACTTCCACGTAGGATACGCGTATGACATCACTACCTCTGACATCCGATTATACTCTAATGGATCTCACGAGATCATGATCAATTACCGAATCAAGTTACCGGGAGTTCACAGAGGCTTACCTTGTCCTTCTTACTGGTAAACCTGCCTCATTAAAAAGCATTTGATCCTGAGCCGTCCCGATCCCATCGGGACGAGCGAAGGACTCCCATAAAGTTCGCAGGCTTTTATAGGAATTGGTGTGTTCTAGACCAAAGACTCAACTTCGAAAACATTCCATTCAAAGGAGGCAAGCATCTACAAACAACAATCAAGCAAGACTAACAGATAACGTCAGCACAAAGACGATTTACTAAGCAAGCGAATCTATCCTAGAACAACTTCGCCTCCATCACAATCTCTTTTGTGACGTTGTAAAATTCTTTATGGATATTAAAGGCGGGTTCCCCATTAGCTTCTTTGATGACATACGTTCCGTTCTCCTTCATGATGTAGGCGTTAACGTTGTCTTTTAGATTGTATCGCAGGTTGTTCATCGCCTGCTTGCGAAGCACATCCTCTTCCAATAGAAAGAGTGACTCGATTCTTCGATCGAAGCTGCGCACCATTGCATCTGCACTTCCAATATAAACTTTAGGATTACCCGCATTGTGGAAGTAGTAAATCCTGGAATGCTCGAGGTACTCTCCTACAATCGAAATTACCTCAATATTTTCGCTGAGCCCTTTTCGGCCTGGGCGAAGACAACACATGCCGCGAACGATCAACTTGATTGGAACACCTGCCTGAGATGCCTCATAAAGGTCATCGATCAGTTCTTTGTCCTGGAACGAATTGAGCTTGATCACGATTCCGGATGGGATGCCGTTCCGCGCATTTTCGGCCTCACGTTTCACAAGATTGCTCAGCTGAATGCGCATATCCCGCGGAGACGTGATCAGGTTGCGATAGGTTGATGGCTGAGAGTGACCGGTGATTACATTAAAGAAATCGGACACATCATGCGCGTAATCATCACGTGTGGTGAGCAGGCCGATGTCTACGTATAGTCGTGAGGTTGCCTCGTTATAATTTCCGCTGGAAAGATGAACGTAGCGATATACTTTCTCATCATCTTCCTTGCGAACAATGAGCAACAGCTTGGTGTGCGTTTTCAAACTGCTGACCCCGTAGATTACAAAACAACCCGCCTTCTGGAGGCGCTGCGCTTCCCGCAAGTTGTTCTCTTCGTCAAATCTCGCCTTTACTTCGAACAATACAGAGACGTGTTTACCATTCTCGGCCGCCTTCAGCAACGCTGCGGTTACACGCGATTCTTTTGCGACCCGGTAGATCGTGATCTTGATTGAAAGCACGTATGGATCGTCCGCTGCTTTTTCGAGCAGCTCAAGAACCGGCTCCATCGAGTTGTACGGATGATGCAAGAGAATATCACGTTCTTTCAGCACATCAAACAATTCACGCGAACCTTGCTCAGGGAAGTTCAAAGGCTTTATAGGAGCAGGTTGATGCGCTCGTTTACCCTTGAATTCCTTATGATTGACAATTTGAAGCAACCCCGTAAAGTCGATAAGGCTCTGCTTTGAAACCGTGAAAATATTGTAATCGTCAAGATCCCATTGGATCTTTAACAAGCGAATCATCCAGGGGTCTGGATTCTCCTCAACTTCCAATCGAACTACACGACCACTCCTTCTGGTTTTGATCTTTCGTTTAAGATCCTCAAGAAAGTTGGATTCAATATCTTCACTTTCTTCGAGCGTGAAATCACCGTTTCTGTTGATCCGGAACAAGTTGATGCTGGCGATCTCCACGTTCCGGAAAAGGTGATGAATGTTGTGTGAGATAATGTCTTCTACGGGAACGAATTGAATTCCATCATCGGTAACGATCTCATAAAATCTCGGCAGGTTATGAGGCACCTGGATGAACGACACCTTCAGCTGATTCTGCTGATCACTCGGATTTTTGGTAACAACACCAAACGACAGACGATTATTCATCAGCACGGGAAACGTGTGATAATTATCGAACACCATAGGTGTCAGCATTGGAAAAATCGTGTGATAGAAATATTCGTTTACCTTTTGAATGCTCTCGATCGACAGATCATTGAAATCTGCGATGATGAACCCGTTCTGAGCAAAAAGAGGTTTGAGTTTCTTTACATAGTAGTCGTTCTGATCGCGGCAAAAACGCTGCGTCTCCGTCAACAACAGTTTTCGGAAAGGCTCTTCGCGGAGACCGCTATAATCAAAACGCTCTTTACCGTAATCGAGGTAATTATACAAACTGCCGAGGCGGATCGTACAAAATTCATCCATGTTTGACGATGTGATCGATAAGAATTTCAGTCGATCGAAAATACTCCGGTCGATATGCTTCGCCTGATCGAGGACACGGTAGTTGAACTGCAGCCAGCTTAGATCGCGGCTGATGTAGTTACTCTCTTCAACCTGATGCGTAATTTTCTCCATCGAAAGGACAGCGTCATTCATAGGTCGCACGGATTAGCGTCAAATGTCGATGCGCGCGTACTTTGCGTTTTTCTCAATAAACTCTCTGCGAGGAGCAACCTCATCGCCCATCAGCATGGAGAACAGGTGATCTGCTTCTGCTGCAGATTCAATACTCACCTGCTTCAATGAACGCTTGGCCGGATCCATCGTGGTCGTCCACAATTGCTCAGGGTTCATTTCACCGAGTCCTTTATATCGTTGGATGTTTACGGAATCTTCCTTGCCACCACCAAGTTCCTTCACGATAGCCTCACGTTCTTCCTCCGTCCAGCAGTACCGTTCTTCACGCCCTTTTTTCACCAGGTAAAGCGGAGGCAACGCGATGTATACATAACCGTTCTCGATCAGATCCTTCATGTAGCGGAAGAAGAATGTGAGAATCAAGGTACGGATATGACTTCCATCAACGTCCGCATCGGTCATGATAATTATTTTGTGGTAACGAAGTTTGTTCAGGTTCAATGCCTTGTTATCATCTGCAGTACCAAAGCTCACCCCCAGTGCAGTGATGATATTCTTGATTTCTTCGTTCTCATAGATCTTGTGTTCCTGTGCTTTTTCAACGTTCAGGATCTTACCACGCAATGGAAGAATCGCCTGAAAGTTGCGATCACGGCCTTGCTTTGCAGAGCCACCCGCAGAATCACCCTCTACCAGGTACACTTCACAAACAGAAGGATCAGTGCTTGAACAGTCAGCAAGTTTTCCGGGAAGACCTGAACCCGTCAATACGTTCTTACGCTGCACCATTTCACGCGCCTTACGTGCAGCCTGACGAGCTTGCGCTGCCAGGATAACTTTATTAACGATGAGCTTCGCCTCTTTAGGATGCTCTTCAAGGAAATGGTTTAACACCTCTCCCACTGCCTGGTCAACTGCGCCCATAGCGTCTGAGTTACCAAGTTTGGTTTTCGTCTGACCTTCAAACTGTGGTTCAGCGACTTTCACAGAAATTACAGCCGTCAAACCTTCGCGAAAGTCGTCACCCGTAATATCGATCTTAGCCTTTTCAAGTAACCCCGATTTATCAGCATACGCCTTCAAGGTACGTGTAAGTGCACGTCTGAAACCGGCAACGTGTGTTCCTCCTTCGTGTGTATTGATGTTATTGACGTAGGAGACAAGGTTTTCAGAAAATGACGTATTGTAGCTGATCGCCACCTGAACGGGAATTACTCCCTTTTCATTTTCCACATAGATCGGTTCCGGAATTAACTTTTCCCGCGTTGAATCGATATAATCCACAAACTCGCGCAATCCGCCTACGGAATAAAAAGTATCTGACTTTACATTTCCAGCTTCATCTTTGTCGCGAACGTCTTTAAGATGAATAGTAATTCCGGGATTTAAGAACGCAAGCTCGCGAAGGCGTGACGCAACGGTTTCATAGTTGTATTCCGTAATTGAAAAAATCTCGTGATCCGGCTTAAAATGAATTGTCGTTCCAGTTTTCTCGGACTCACCGATCACCTTAACGGCAAACTTGGGAACACCGCGTTCATATTCCTGCTCAAACACCTTGCCTTCACGCTGTACGGTCGCACGCAGAAGGATCGATAGTGCATTTACGCAGGAAACACCCACACCGTGAAGCCCACCGGAAACCTTATAGGTGTCTTTATCAAATTTACCACCCGCGTGAAGAACCGTCATTACAACTTCCAGTGCAGACCGTTTTTCCTTTTCATGCATGTCGGTTGGGATACCCCGACCGTTATCTTCTACGGTGATGGAATTATCTTCATTGATCGTGACCGAAATGGTGTCACAATACCCTGCAAGGGCCTCATCGATCGAGTTATCGACAACCTCCCAAACCAAATGGTGAAGCCCTTTTATGCCCACATCGCCTATGTACATGGCGGGGCGTTTTCTAACGGCCTCTAAACCTTCTAAAACCTGAATATTGCTGGCTGAATAATTGGTAGGAACTTTATCTTTGACTTCGCTCATTTTATCGCTTTAAAACCGTCAAAAATAAAGCTTTTTAGCGCCTTTATAGCAACTTTTACCCTAAAAATCCCATATTATTTTTCGCCCTTCCCACGGGCAAATTTAGGTCCTTGTTTTACATCAACTAAATATTTAGTTTTAACGACTTTTGACCATCATGCGGACTAAAATTGCGCTAACGTTTCTACTGCTTTTATTGTTTTGTTCGGCCTTTGCTCAACCTCGCACACGTATGGGTGGCGGCCGGCAAATATTGCGTTATAAGTCGACTGAAGATTCAATTCAACTGCTGACTGTACAGCAAAAAATTGACGAGCTGATCTCGAAAAAAAAATTTAGTCAAAAGACACTTGATAGTCTGATGAATCATCAGCACAGGCTGTTTGAAAATACATACTATGTGACAGTGTATGAGCCACGGAAAGACTTCGTGCTGTCCGACAGCCTCTATAAGATGAAAAATCTTGATGAGGTATATTCCGTGGCCGTTTACAAGAAAACAGAAATTCCACCGATCGTCTTCCTGTGCAAGAATCTGCTTGATCTTGAAATTATCAACTGCACGCTGAATGAACTTCCTGAAGAACTAAACGCGCTTCCAAACCTTACAAGGCTTTATCTTTTCAATAACGTCAGCCGAGGCGGCCTTCGATTACCAAAGAACAACACGATCAAACGACTCGACATTAAGACACAGGATCCTACCTATCTCCCAAAGTCCTATAAGAACTTCGTTGCGCTGGAGCTTCTTGACCTTTCGGAGAACAAGCTGACCCGATTCCCGAATGGCGCCCGAAGAAATACAAATTTAAAGGAGCTGAACCTCCAGCGTAACGAACTTACGCTTACGCATCGACTCCGCAAACATAAAACACTCGAACGCCTTGCGCTGCATGGCAACAAAATCACAACGGTACCCGGCTCGATAAAAAATTTTCCAAACCTGAGGAAGCTGAATTTCAATATCAATTCAATTACAACAGTTCACAGAAACATCGGGAAACTGAATAAGCTTGAGCAACTTTCTTTTTATAACAACAAACTTTCTTCGATCCCTGCCGGTGTGTATGCGTTAACATCACTTTTGGAGATTGATCTGTTTCATAATGAAATCGAAGAGATCGCACCAGCATTTGTCAATTGGAAAAACCTTACGACCCTATACCTGTCGCACAACAAACTGACAGTCTTGCCGCGGGATATCGATAAACTAACAAAGCTTAGCGGAATTTATGTTTGGGATAATCGCATTGGAAAACTGCCTGAATCCATTGGTAACATGCCGCAACTAAAATTCCTGCGCATCAATCACAACTACCTCAAGGAAATTCCCAAGTCTTTCTACGCACTGCCCAACATTGAAGAGATTGATTTTTCACACAACTACCTCACGGCTGTGGACGAAGCAATCTTTACCTACCCGCAGCTACACATCATCGCCCTTGTAAATAATCCGTGGACGAAAGAAACGTGGGAGATGATCCGCACCAAAACGGAAGACGTGAGGAAGCGAGAGGTGTTTGTGCACATATCGGAGGAATAGCCGTATCTCTACGGTTAAGCTTTTGTTTTCTTGCATTTTTGGAATTTGATCATTGATCATTGGAATTTTCCCCCTGAAAGTACTTGCGATTTATCTAGCCATTCCTGCACTATTTTGGTATATTTCATTAGCAGCTAATGCGAAATGTCATGAAAAATACACCCGTGATTTTCATCATTTTCCTGATCTTGGCGCTACAGGTAAATGCTCAGACGCAGAGCCAGAAGACCGGTAAAGAACCTAAAGCCGGTAAACCAAACGATGTCGAGGCAATAAAAAAATTAATCGAGCTCGAAACAAAAGCGTACTTCGGTGTGGATTACAAAACCTGGATGGAAAGCTGGATGCATTCCCCGAGTGCGTATTGGTCGTTCGCTGACACTTCCGGAATCACTTCGTTTGAAGGTTGGAAGGCAATCGAGATTGGATTCACCGATTATTTCGTCACGAGCAAGCCTACCGACATTCGCGTTGAGCGCGAGTGGGGCGAAGTGAAAGTGTATGGCAATGGCGCCTACGCGAGATTCAAACAGCGTGTTGTGACGAATGGCGTGCCGGGTCCGATTCAGGAGGAAATCCGCGTGCTCGAAAAGGAAAAAGACAAATGGAAAATTCTGCTCGTTGGGGTGCTCAAGAAAGCCACGTGAAAAAGTTGCAAGTCGCAGCTCGCAGGTTACATGTAAACACGGCAGTGTAACTTGAGACATGAGACCTACAACATAGGATCAGTTGCACATTACAGGAACCAGGCTATAAGTAAACACCAAGCTGTAACTTGAAACCTGCAACATCCAACTAGTATTGGCCACTTCTCAACAATACAAGCGTACACGCCTCCATCGCCTCGATACCTTTTGCCTCTGCCATTTTTTCGAATGTATCATTTTCAGTCCCAGGATTGAAGATGATACGTTTCGGCTTCATGTTCAGAATGTAGTCGTAGTAGTCCGGTTGTTTTTGTGGGCCAATATACAGGGTAACCGTGTCGACATCCTGCACGGGTGGTCTCTCGAAAATGTCGAGGATCTCCTTTCCGAATACCTCTCCGTCTTTAATTCCCACAGGAACAATTTCATGATTATAATCCGTAAGCATTCGTGCCGCCAGATAGGCGTACCTGCCAGGATTAGTTGTAGCTCCGATGATGACCGTTTTCTTCACGTATTTTTCAGTATTTATACCACTAAACAAATTAATTACTAGTCAACCAACAAAATAAACCTAACTTTCGTTTTCAAATTCAAAAACTATGCGTGTTCAATCCTTGCTAGCCGTGTGTCTTTTATTCGTCACGGCTTTTGTTTCCGGCCAGTCGAAAAAAGACAATGGCTACGTCTATACCGTAGATTTAACGAAGGTTGTGAACGACCGTTTATATGTTGAACTGTCGCCTCCAGCCATCGATAAATCTGAAGTCACTTTTTATCTTCCGAAAATTGTGCCAGGCACTTACGCTATCGCGGATTATGGACGCTACGTTCAGGAGTTTGCCGCCTTCGACAAAAAAGGTAACAAGCTTGCTGTTGAGAAAGTGGATGAGAATACCTGGAAAATTAAAGATGCAACCAAGCTTAAAAAAATTTCATATTGGGTTGATGACACTTTTGACACCACTGTAGCAGGTCCTGAAATTTTCTGGCCCGCAGGTACCAACATTGAAGACAAGAAAAATTTTGTTCTTAATACAAGTGGTTTGTTCGGCTACTTTGAGGGCGCTAAGGAAGTTCCCTTTCAATTCAATGTTGTACGGTCGAAAGATCTTTATGGGTCTACCGGTCTGATCCCCGTCCAAACAGGAGGATCATTGAGCACCGTGAAACTTGAAAAAGGAAACAGCACTGACAAGAATAATGTAGTTGATGTTTATAAGGCTACAGACTACGATCAGCTTATCGATTCGCCACTCATGTATGCAAAACCTGATACTGCAGTCATCAAGGTTGCCAACACGGAAGTACTCATCGGTTCGTATTCACCGACTAACAAAGTAACAGCAAAACAGATCGCAGAAAGCATTCGGGAAGTATTGATGGCACAGAAAGAATACCTTGGCGGGAAGCTCCCGGTTGACAAGTATGCTTTCATTTTTTATTTCACGGATAAGCCAGTGTTGAGCTACGGTGCGCTTGAGCACTCGTATTCCTCCATGTACTACATGCCGGAGATGACGATCGAACAGATGAATCAGCAGCTGAGAGATTTCGCTGCACATGAATTCTTCCACATCGTCACTCCCCTCACGGTACATTCTGAAGAGATTGAGAATTTCGATTTCAATGATCCTAAAATGTCTCAGCATTTATGGTTGTACGAAGGTGTTACCGAATACTTCGCAGGCAACGTGCAGGTGAAATACGGATTGATCGACCCAGAGCAGTACCTCGAAGTTCTTCAGGAGAAGATGATCACCGCGGATCAATTCATCGATGATGTACCGTTCACAGACATCTCAAAGTTCACGCTTGACAAATACCACGATCAGTATTACAACGTGTACATGAAGGGTGCTTTGATCGGTCTTTGCCTCGATGTGAAGCTCAGACAACTTTCGAAGGGTAAGTACGGGCTTCGAAATTTATTGATGGATTTATCAAACAAGTTTGGTAAGAACAAGGCATTTAAGGATGATGAACTGTTCGCAGAAATAACAAAGATGACGTATCCTGAAATTGGAGAATTCTTCAACCGCTATGTGAAAGGAAACGAATCACTCCCGTTGGAAGAAACATTGAAAGCCGTTGGCGTTCGCTACAAGAAAGAAGAAAAGTATAAGGACTATTCCCTTGGAATCAACAACGACAATATTGGTGTCACGCAAATTGACAACAAGCCTCGACTCAAGATTGCAAAAACAGACAATATGAATGAAGTCGGTAAAGCACTTGGCTTCCAGGAAGGTGACGTTCTGGTGAAAATGAATGGAGAAACCTTGCCTGACCTCGGCCCTGACTTCCCTGTGTTCATCCAGGGACAGATGGCATCTTTGCCAACACGAAAAACCATGAGCTATACTGTGCTTCGAACGGACTCCACTGGCCAGGCAAAAGAAGTGGAGCTGACAGCACCCGTAACGCAAGTGGAATTAACAAGAAAACATCTGCTTGAATTTGACCCGACCGCGAATCCAGAGCAACTTGCTTTGCGCGACTCTTGGCTGAAACCTTAGGAGTAGGCAGTAGGCAAGATTCAGTAGGCAATTAGATGCACGACAACGCTATTGCTTCGACCCATGGCAGATATTCCATGGGTCGTTTTTTTTTTAAATAAAAAAAAAAAAA